>NZ_JBSFEV010000001.1:0-505050 GCF_053594615.1 Streptomyces sp. NPDC001858 | reverse complement strand
TTTCGCTGCGGCGCCGTCGTGGCCGGTCGCGCAGTTCCCCGCGCCCCTAAAGGGGCGATGCCGAACCGCCCGCTTTGCCGGACCCGCTCAGTCCCCACGCTAAGCGCTCCGCTGGAAGGGCCGCGATGTGCCGTCGTTTCGCTGCGGCGCCGTCGTGGCCGGTCGCGCAGTTCCCCGCGCCCCTAAAGGGGCCGGACCCCGGTCAGCCCACCGCCAGGAGAATCGCCAGCACCACGGCCCCGGCCGCCGCCGGTCCCAGGATCTCCCAGGCCCAGCGCACGGTGACCTCCCCCTGGGCGCTCTCGTCCTTCTCGTGCGCCTCCCAGAGCTGCCGGAGCTCGTCCATGGCCCGGTCGGTCTCGGCCCGCGCGGGTCCGTCCGGCTCGGCACGGCCGGCCCGCGTGCGACCGCCGCCGCCGAAGCCGCCGAGCGCGCCGAGCCCGCCGGCGCTCCGGGAGGTGCTCCGGCCCTCGCGCTGCGCGCTCTGCTCGGCCCGCGCGCGGCTCTCCTGCCGGGTCGCGCGCTTGCGCGCCCGCAGCGAGACGGGAATGGACCACAGCTGGAACTTCTTGCCCGACACGGCCAGGACCTCGTTGGAGTAGCCGGACCGCAGCGTGGCGACCTGCCCCCAGGGCAGCACGATCACCCGGAACGGATTGCGCACCCGCAGCCGGTCCTCGCCCGCGTACACGGCGGGCCGCAGGGTGAGGGCGACGGTCAGCGGCACCACCAGGATCAGCGCCGCCAGCGCCAGCCACGGCGTGCGCCCCTCGCCCGCGACGATCGCGTCGATGCCCAGCCAGCCGAACAGCCCCAGCAACAGCACGCCACCGGCGATGCCCCCGGACGACCGGTAGATGCGGTCCCTGGTCTCGAAACCACCCGAGGCGACCGACGCCCCAGACCCGGCGGACCCCCCGGACACCTCGCTCGCCGCGCCCGCCTCGCCCGCTTCTCCCGCCGCAGGCGCCTCTGACGCCTTCGACGCCTCCAAGCTCTCCGGCGTCTCCGAGGTCTCGCGCGTCTCCGAGGTCTCCGGCGTCTCCGAGGGCCCCGAGGGCCGGCGCGCTGGTTCCTGGTCTTCCGGGCTCGTCATGGCCCCGATTCTGCCCGACGACCGCGACCCGCTCCCACGCGGAGCCCACGCGAAGCCCGCACGGAGCCCACGCCCGAGCCGACACGCGACCCACACGCGCCCCCCGCGCGGGTCGACGGCCTGCGGCGTCCCCGAAAGGACTTCCGGGGGTGTACACCCGCTACGCGCGTAGATATGCTCGTCTGGTGACCATGCCCACCAATGCACCTGCACCCACAGCAGCGCAGGCACTCACGGACGTGACCGCGTCCGACAGCTCGCTGCGCCGCTTCCTCCACGGGCTGCCCGGCGTCGACGCGGTCGGCCTGGAGGCGCGCGCCGCCGCGCTCGGCACCCGTTCCATCAAGACGACCGCCAAGGCGTACGCCATCGACCTCGCCATCTCGATGGTCGACCTGACGACGCTGGAAGGCGCGGACACCCCGGGCAAGGTCCGGGCGCTCGGCGCGAAGGCGGTCCGCCCCGACCCGACCGACCGGACGACGCCCACCACGGCCGCGGTCTGCGTCTATCCCGACATGGTGGCCGTCGCCAAGGAGGCCGTCGCGGGCTCCGGCGTCAAGGTCGCCTCGGTCGCCACCGCCTTCCCGGCCGGCCGCGCCGCCCTCGACGTCAAGCTGGCGGACGTCCGTGACGCGGTCGCCGCCGGCGCCGACGAGATCGACATGGTCATCGACCGCGGAGCGTTCCTCTCGGGCAGGTACATGAAGGTGTACGACGAGATCGTCGCCGTGAAGGAGGCCTCCGGGGCGGCCCGCCTCAAGGTCATCTTCGAGACGGGCGAGCTGTCGACGTACGACAACATCCGACGGGCGAGCTGGCTCGGCATGATCGCCGGGGCGGACTTCATCAAGACGTCCACCGGCAAGGTCGCCGTCAACGCCACCCCCGCCAACACCCTGCTCATGCTGGAGGCCGTCCGCGACTTCCGGCTGCAGACCGGCGTCCAGGTCGGCGTGAAGCCCGCCGGCGGCATCCGCACCACCAAGGACGCGATCAAGTTCCTCGTCCTGGTGAACGAGACCGCGGGCGAGGACTGGCTGGACAACCACTGGTTCCGCTTCGGCGCCTCCTCGCTGCTGAACGACCTGCTGATGCAGCGTCAGAAGCTGGCCACCGGCCGCTACTCCGGCCCCGACTACGTGACGGTGGACTGATCACCATGGCTTCGGTATTCGATTACGCACCGGCGCCCGAGTCCCGCTCGGTCGTCGACATCGCCCCCTCCTACGGCCTGTTCATCGACGGCGAGTTCGTCGAGGCGGCCGACGGCAAGGTCTTCAAGACGGTCAGCCCCAGCACGGAGGAAGTCCTCTCCGAGATCGCCCAGGCGGGCGAGGCGGACGTCGACCGCGCGGTGAAGGCCGCCCGCAAGGCCTTCGAGAAGTGGTCCGAACTGCCGGGCTCCGAGCGCGCGAAGTACCTCTTCCGCATCGCCCGGATCATCCAGGAGCGCAGCCGCGAGCTGGCCGTCCTGGAGACCCTGGACAACGGCAAGCCGATCAAGGAGACGCGCGACGCCGACCTCCCCCTGGTCGCCGCGCACTTCTTCTACTACGCGGGCTGGGCCGACAAGCTCGACCACGCCGGCTACGGCGCGAACCCGCGACCCCTCGGCGTGGCGGGCCAGGTCATCCCCTGGAACTTCCCCCTGCTGATGCTGGCGTGGAAGATCGCCCCGGCGCTCGCCACCGGCAACACGGTGGTGCTGAAGCCCGCCGAGACGACCCCCCTGTCCGCGCTCTTCTTCGCGGACGTCTGCCGTCAGGCCGGACTCCCCAAGGGCGTCGTCAACATCCTCCCGGGCTACGGCGGCGCGGGCGCCGCGCTCGTCGCGCACCCGGATGTGAACAAGGTCGCCTTCACCGGCTCCACGGCCGTCGGCAAGGAGATCGCGCGCACGGTCGCGGGCAGCCGCAAGAAGCTCACCCTCGAACTGGGCGGCAAGGGCGCCAACATCGTCTTCGACGACGCGCCGATCGACCAGGCGGTGGAGGGGATCGTCAACGGGATCTTCTTCAACCAGGGCCAGGTCTGCTGCGCGGGCTCCCGGCTGCTGGTCCAGGAGTCGATCCAGGACGAGCTGCTGGACTCGCTGAAGCGCAGGCTCTCCACGCTCCGCCTCGGCGACCCGCTCGACAAGAACACGGACATCGGCGCGATCAACTCCGAGGAGCAGCTCGCCCGGATCACCTCGCTCGTCGAGCAGGGCGAGGCGGAGGGCGCCGAGCGATGGTCGCCGGAGTGCGAACTGCCCAGCGCCGGCTACTGGTTCGCGCCGACGCTGTTCACGAACGTCACGCAGGCGCACAAGGTCGCCCGCGACGAGATCTTCGGCCCGGTCCTGTCGGTCCTCACCTTCCGCACCCCGGACGAGGCCGTCGCCAAGGCCAACAACACGCCGTACGGGCTGTCGGCGGGCATCTGGACGGAGAAGGGCTCGCGCATCCTCGCGGTCGCGAACAAGCTGCGCGCCGGTGTCGTCTGGTCCAACACGTTCAACAAGTTCGACCCGACGTCGCCGTTCGGCGGCTACAAGGAGTCGGGCTTCGGCCGCGAGGGCGGCCGCCACGGCTTGGAGGCGTACCTCGATGTCTGACCGCTTGACTGTGCTGAAGACCTACAAGCTGTACGTCGGCGGGAAGTTCCCGCGTTCCGAGAGCGGCCGGGTGTACGAGGTGAGCGACTCCAAGGGCAAGTGGCTGGCGAACGCCCCGCAGTCGAGCCGCAAGGACGCCCGTGACGCGGTCGTCGCCGCCCGCAAGGCCTTCGGCGGCTGGGCCGGGGCGACGGCGTACAACCGCGGCCAGGTCCTCTACCGCGTCGCGGAGATGCTGGAGGGCCGCCGGGACCAGTTCACCCGTGAGGTGGCCGACGCCGAGGGCCTGTCGAAGTCCAAGGCGGCGCTCCAGGTGGACGCGACGATCGACCGCTGGGTCTGGTACGCGGGCTGGACCGACAAGATCGCCCAGGTCGTGGGCGGCGGAAACCCGGTCGCGGGCCCGTACTTCAACCTCTCGTCCCCCGAGCCCACGGGCGTGGTCGCGGTCCTGGCCCCGCAGGAGTCGTCGTTCCTGGGTCTGGTGAGCGTGCTCGCCCCGGTGATCGCGACGGGCAACACGGCGATCGTGATCGCGAGCGAGAAGTCCCCGCTGCCCGCCCTCTCCCTCGCCGAGGTGCTGGCCACCTCCGACGTCCCCGGCGGGGTCGTCAACGTCCTCTCCGGTCGTACGGCGGAGATCGCGGCGCCCCTGGCCGCGCACCAGGACGTCAACGCGATCGACCTGGCCGGCGCCGACGAGGTGCTGGCGAAGGAGCTGGAGATCGCGGCGGCCGACAATCTGAAGCGCATCCTTCGTCCACAGCCTGTGGACGACTGGTCGGCGACTCCGGGCACGGACCGTATGACGGCCTTCCTGGAGACGAAAACGGTCTGGCACCCGACGGGCTCCCTGGGCGCATCGGGCTCCGCCTACTAGGCACTCCGCCGGACGCGCCGCGATGTGCCGTCGTTTTGCTGCGGCGCCGTCGTGGCTGGTCGCGCAGTTCCCCGCGCCCCTTTAGGGGCGGAAGCCGCGTTGCCCCTCCGTCCGGGGGCGACGCGGCTTCCGTCCGTGGGAGGAGGCGGTCAGCCGCCCAGCAGTTTCGTGGCCTCGCCCAGTACCGGGATCGAGCCGATCGACTGCGCCTGCGCCACCGGCCCGGTCAGCATCTGGGAGGTGATCGGCCGGAAGTCGGCCAGCTGGGTGCCGACGCCGTTGTCGAGGGGGTCGACGCCGGTGCCCGCCAGGGGGTTGGGCTTGAGGCCGGAGACCGCGCCGGTGACATACGTAAGGGAGCCGAGCGCACCCTGCACGCCCGCCTGCGGGTCGAGCTGGCCGACCGACGTGGGGTGCGTCCGCAGCACGTCGACGACCGGCTCGCCGGTGGCCGCGACGGCACTGCCGGCGCCCGCCCCCAGCGCCACTCCGGCGGTCGCGAGGGCGGCGAGGGCGCGCCGGCCGGTGGAGGTCTGGGGGGAGTCGTGTCGGGCCATCGCGATGCCGCCTTCTGCTGCGCAAGGTGATCGGGTCGACACGAAGGGTAGTTGAGGTGTGACGCGCGCATCAAAGCCGACCCGCGGGGTCGTTGACGGGCGGGGGCATGCCGCACACTGGTGTCCCGTGACCTCCCAACCGCCCATACCGACGCGAGTCGTGCTGCTCTGCGGCCCTTCCGGCTCCGGCAAGTCCCTGCTCGCCGCCCGCTCCGGCCTCCCGGTGCTGCGGCTCGACGACTTCTACAAAGAGGGCGACGACCCGACGCTGCCGCAGGTCGCCGGGAGCTCCGACATCGACTGGGACCACCCCGACTCCTGGGACGCGGACACGGCCGTCTCGGCGATCGTGGAGCTGTGCGGCACGGGTCGGACGAACGTTCCCGTCTACGACATCTCGCTCAGCGCCCGCACCGGCGCGGAGGCGGTCGAGATCGGGCGGACCCCGCTGTTCATCGCGGAGGGCATCTTCGCCGCCGAGATCGTCGACCGCTGCCGGGAACTGGGCGTCCTGGCCGACGCGCTGTGTCTGAGCCGCGGCCCGGTGAAGACCTTCCGCCGCCGCTTCCTGCGCGATCTGAAGGAGGGCCGCAAGTCGGTCCCCTTCCTGCTGCGCCGGGGCTGGCGGCTGATGCGCGCCGAACGCTCCATCGTGGCCCGCCAGACCGGGCTCGGCGCGTACGCCTGCGACCGTGACGAGGCGATGGGCCGGCTGGCCGCCGCGGCGGCGGGCCGAAAGCCCTCGACGGCCCGCACCGTCGTCTAGGACTGGTCCGGGGCACGAAAAAAGCGGGACAAAAAAAGCGGGACTGGACGGACCCCCCGGCCCTCCAGTCCCGCTCCCCCGCACCCCCCGTCCCCCCGGGTGGTGCTTCCCCCGTGCTGCGCGGTACCGCTCCCCTGACGTCCCCCGTCGGGCCCCCCGGTACCGCATCCCCCCCCCAGTTTTCCCCTGTTTCCCCTGGGTTTCCCCGGTTTCACCCGTTCACCGGCTCCCCTGAGCGGAGCCGGGCCCTTCCCCCGTGACCCTCAGGCGACAAGCTCCCCGAAGGCGTTCTCCTCGTCACGGCCGAAGCTGAGGACCTCGTCCTCGCGCAGCCGGCGGAGCGACCGCCAGATGCTGGACTTCACCGTGCCGACACTGATGTCGAGGATCTCCGCGATCTCCGGGTCGGTGCGGCCCTCGTAGTAGCGCAGGACCAGCATCGTCCGCTGGAGTTCGGGCAGCCGGGCCAGCGCCTGCCACAGGACCGCGCGCAGTTCCGTGCCGCGCATCGCGTCCGTGTCGCCGGGCGTCTCCGGCAGCTCCTCGGTCGGGTACTCGTTCAGCTTGCGGCGGCGCCACGCGCTGATGTGCAGGTTCGTCATCGTCCGTCGCAGGTAACCCCCGACGGCGGCCTTGTCGCTGATCCGGTCCCACGCCCGATAGGTCGAGAACAGCGCGCTCTGCAGCAGGTCCTCGGCCTCGAAGCGGTCACCGGTGAGGTGATAGGCGGTTGCGTACAGGGAGGCGCGGCGCTCCTGGACGTAGGCGGTGAACTCCGCCTCCGTCAGCGAGCGACGCTCCCCCGTGTCCTCCCCGTACGCGGCTCCCCCGTGCGCCGCCTGCTCCCCCGTGTGAGCGTCAACCACCGTCATGTAACCGGTGTGCTGACGCCCGGTGCCGCGAGCGCACCCCCGCCCGCTCACGGCACCGGACTTCTCGGAACCCCGGTTCACGTCGTGCAGGCGCGTGATCACTGCGCTGGTGCTCATACCGTGCAGCGTGTTCATCTCGCGCCCCCCGTCGTGGACTTGCCGGTGTTCGGTCTCTTGCCCCGTGACCAAAAGATTGCCCGGGCCACTTCATCGCCGTGTCCGCCGACTGTCACAGACCTGTCACAGGGGCCTGTCATCGCGGCACCACAGATCGTTCACAGCAGTCCGCAGTACAGCCGTCGCCTTGGTCCTCGCAGGTCACCGCGGGACGCCGACGGGGTGACTCTCGGTGCCCCCGACGTCCGGGCTGCCTGCCGCAACCGCTGCGCGGGTTCCTGGGAGGTCTGGTGGAGCACCTGCGGCCGGGCGGCGAGGGCTGGTCGGTGCTGTCCGACCTGGCCGAGCACCTCGGTCCGCGGACCCGTGACGAGCTGCTCGGACTCGTCGAAACCGCAGGTCTGCGGGTTGCGGACCGGATCGATGTACGACGCAGGCACATGCGTTCGAAAGACGCCTCCGACGCGTTGTCCGCAGCTCGCGCCGCGGAAACCGGCTCCCTCTGGCGCCTGAGCCCCGCCCCATAGGTCGAACGACAGGGCCCTCATGGGCCAGAATGAGCCCGTGCCTTCCCTGTTGCTGATCGAGGACGACGACGCCATCCGTACGGCCCTGGAGCTCTCACTGACGCGCCAGGGGCACCGGGTGGCGACCGCTGCGAGCGGTGAGGACGGTCTGAAGCTGCTGCGCGAGCAGCGGCCGGATCTGATCGTGCTGGACGTCATGCTGCCCGGCATCGACGGTTTCGAGGTGTGCCGGCGCATCCGGCGCACCGACCAGCTGCCGATCATTCTCCTCACCGCCCGCAGCGACGACATCGACGTGGTCGTCGGGCTGGAGTCCGGCGCCGACGACTACGTCGTCAAACCCGTGCAGGGGCGGGTGCTGGACGCCCGTATCCGGGCCGTGCTGCGGCGCGGTGAGCGGGAGTCGAACGACTCGGCGAGCTTCGGCAGCCTCGTCATCGACCGTGCCGCGATGACGGTGACGAAGAACGGCGAGGACCTCCAGCTCACCCCGACCGAACTGCGGCTGCTGCTCGAACTGAGCCGGCGGCCGGGGCAGGCGCTGTCCCGGCAGCAGTTGCTGCGGCTGGTGTGGGAGCACGACTACCTGGGCGACTCGCGCCTGGTGGACGCGTGTGTCCAGCGGCTGCGGGCCAAGGTGGAGGACGTTCCGTCGTCCCCGGTGCTGATCCGTACCGTGCGTGGTGTGGGCTACCGCCTGGACGCCCCTCAGTGACAGCGGCTGGAGGGGGGCTCCGCGGCTGGTCCGCGGTGCGCAAGGGAAGACTGTCGCGGCTGCGGCTCACCAGTCTGCGGCTGCGGCTCGTGGTCGTGTTCGGGGCGGTGGCGCTGACCGCCGCCGTGTCCGCGTCCGGCATCGCCTACTGGCTCAACCGCGAGGCCGTCCTGACCCGTACCCAGGGTGCGGTGCTGCGGGACTTCGAGCAGGAGATGCAGAACCGGGCGGGTTCGCTGCCCGAGCATCCCTCGCAGGACGAGCTCCAGCACACCGCCGGGCAGATGGCCAACAGCAGCCAGCGCTTCAGCGTGCTGCTGGTGGGCTCGGACTCGACGGGCAAGACCGTGTACGGCAACTCGGGCGGGCTGAACGGGTTCTCGCTGGACGACGTGCCCCGGTCGCTGCGCACGGCCGTCAACAAGGAGCAGGACGTCACCGGCGGCAACAAGTCGCCGTACCACCTGTACTGGCAGCGGGTCGTCGACCACGGGACGCCGTATCTGGTGGCCGGGACGAAGGTGATCGGGGGCGGGCCGACCGGGTACATGCGCAAGTCGCTGGAGCCGGAGGCCAAGGACCTCAACTCGCTGGCCTGGTCGCTGGGGATCGCCACCGCCCTCGCGCTGATCGGCGCCGCGCTGCTCGCGCAGGCCGCCGCCACGACCGTCCTGAAGCCGGTGCACCGGCTGGGCGTCGCGGCGCGGCGGCTGGGCGAGGGGAAGCTCGACACCCGGCTGCGGGTCTCCGGCACGGACGAACTCGCCGATCTGTCACGGACGTTCAACGGGACGGCCGAGGCGCTGGAGAAGCGGGTGCACGACATGGCCGCCCGGGAGAACGCCTCGCGCCGGTTCGTCGCAGACATGTCGCACGAGCTGCGCACGCCGCTCACCGCCATCACCACCGTCGCGGAGGTGCTGGAGGAGGAGCTGGACGCCGAGTCGGGCAGCATCGACCCGATGATCGAGCCCGCGGTGCGGCTCGTGGTGAGCGAGACGCGCCGGCTGAACGACCTCGTCGAGAACCTGATGGAGGTCACCCGCTTCGACGCGGGCACCGCGCGGCTGGTCCTGGACGACGTCGACCTCGCCGACCAGATCACCCACTGCATCGACGCGCGCGCCTGGCTGGACGCGGTCGACCTGGACGCCGCGCGCGGCATTCACGCGCACCTCGACCCGCGCCGGCTGGACGTCATCCTCGCCAACCTGATCGGCAACGCGCTCAAGCACGGCGGGTCGCCGGTGCGGGTGTCGGTGTCCGAGGCGGACGACTCGGTCGTCATCTCGGTGCGCGACCACGGGCCCGGCATCCCCGAGGAGGTGCTGCCGCACGTCTTCGACCGGTTCTACAAGGCGAGCGCCTCCCGGCCGCGTTCCGAGGGCAGCGGGCTGGGCCTGTCCATCGCCCTGGAGAACGCCCATATCCACGGCGGCGAGATCACCGCCGCCAACGACCCCGAGGGCGGCGCGGTGTTCACCCTGCGGCTGCCCCGGGACGCCTCCGAGCTGGCGGAACAGAGCGGCGAGCAGGGCAGGACGGCCGTGCCGGACAAGGGGGACGCATCGTGACGATGGGCCGTGCAGCGCTGCGACGGCTGCTCGCCGTGCCGGTGCTGGCCGGGCTGGCCGGGCTGCTCGGCGGCTGCGGCATCCGGGCCACCGAGGTGCCGACCGACTTCGGGCCGGCGCCGTCCCGGGTGCGCTGCTCGCTCCCCGAGCCGGACGTCACCTCGCAGTCCGCCCGTGCGGGCGTGCCGGTGCAGGTGTTCCTGCTGTGCGGTTCCTCGCTGGTGGCCGTGGACCGGTCCGTGCGGGTGCCGGACGGCGCGGCGGACTCCCAGCGGCGGGTGCTGGTGGCGCAAGGTCTGCTCGACCAGCTTGCCGAGTCGCCGTCCGCGCCCGAGAAGGAGGCCGGGTACACGACGGACGTGCGCGGCGGGATGTCGGTGAACGGGCCGCGCCCGCAGGACCCGGACGACGCGCTGCGGCTGAACGCCTCGCCGGGCGACCTGACCTCGTTCGCCCTCGCCCAGGTCGTCTGCACGTTCTCCGACTCGGCGGCGGCCGAGGGCGACGGCTCGGTGGTGCTGGGCGGCCCCGGCTCCGACCCGCTGCGCCGCTACGCGTGCACCGACGAGGTCCGCTCCCGCCCCGGCAGCGCGGAACCCCCCTCGTCAGCAGTCACAGACGGCGGCTGACCCCCTCCGCGGCCTGGCGAGCCCGGCACAAGTCGCCCAGGCAGGTCACGGTCTGCCGTGGACCGGCGGCGGGGCGCACCGGACCGGGAACTCCCCCGACCCCGGCAGCGCGCAGCCGCCGCCGTCAGCGGTCGCAGGCGGCGGCTGAGCCGCTCCGGAGCCGGCCCAGGCCGTCCTCGTCGTGCGACGGCGGCAAGCGCACCGGAGCGGGGACTCCCGCCGGGCTCGGCGGCAGTCACGGACCGGCCGCTGAGCCGCTTCGCCTCATGGCGAGCCTGGTGGAAGTCGTCCTCGTCGTGCGACGGCGGCAAGCGCACCGGAGCGGGACTCCCGCCGGTCTCGGTAGCGGTCGTGGGCGGCGGCTGTGCCGGTTCGGCGCGGTGTCGTGTGGCGGACGCCTCATGGGGGGTCGGCGGAAGTCGTCGTCGCAGGTCACCGTCTGACGTGGGGTGGCGGCGGGTGGGCCGGAGCGGGGACTACCGCCGGTAGCGGGCCGGGGGCCGGAACCGATCGTGCCGGGGGGCGCGTCTTGGGGGGCGTGCAGCGTCAAGGCTCCATCGGCGGCAGCGCCGCGATCCGCATCCGCGCGACCGGGATTCTCCTCCTGGCCGCCCACCTCGTGTTCGTCGCCTGGGTCACGCTGCGCCCGCTGAACGTTCCCTGGGTGATGCCCGCCAACCTGCACCCGTTCGACGGGATCCGCGCCGATCTGCGGCTGGGCTGGCCGGAGGCGGCCCGGCGCATCGGCGCGGGCCTCGGACTGCTCGCCCCGCTGGGCGTGCTGCTGCCGCTGGTGCACGGCCGGCTGCGGGTCTCGCCGCTCGCCTCCCTGATCCGTACCGTCACGGCGGGCGCGCTGCTGTCGCTGGGCATCGAGCTGCTGCAGACCGGGGTGCCCGGTCAGGTCGCGGACGTCGACTCGATGCTGCTGAACACCGTGGGGGTGGCCCTCGCGCATCTCGCGGTGGTGCCGGCGCTGCGCGCGCGGCTGCGCCGCAGGGACGAGCGCCGGGCGCCTGCCCCGGTCCGCCTGGAGGAGGCGGCTCAGGGTCGCACCCCGAGGATTCCCAGGGTCGGCATCGCACCGTAGAGCGACGCTTCGTCCCCTTCGTCTCCGTAGCGTTGACGGCAGATGACGAAGGACGGCCGCAGGGGCCGTCCTTCGGCCCGACGCTCACGAAGGAGCCGCAGATGTCCAGCCTCGCCCGCCCCACCAACGGCCGCATGATCGGCGGAGTGTGCGCCGCGCTGGCCCGCCGCTTCGGCACCTCCGCGACCACGATGCGGGTGATCTTCCTGCTCTCGTGTCTGCTGCCCGGCCCGCAGTTCCTGCTCTACATAGCGCTGTGGGTGCTGCTCCCCTCGGAGGACAAGGCGGCCCGCACGGCCTGGTGACCACCGTCCACGACAACGCCGTTGGGGCGCACCCGGTGTCTTCCGGGTGCGCCCCAACGGCGTGGTGCGTGGCGCGTGCCGCGCCGCTCAGCCCAGCGGGATGCCGTTGATCGGCAGGCCGTGCGTGGGCAGGCCCTGCAGCGGCAGACCGCCCAGCAGCCCGGCGACAGGGGCGGTGGGGCTCCCGGCGAGCAGCTTCTCGGCGACCGGCTGGGCGGCGGCCAGTCCCGCGCCGAGGGCCGGCTGGGCCTGCGTCAGGGCCTGACCGGCGGCGCCGGGCAGCGCCTGGGCCACGTTCTCCGCCGGCAGCGTCTTGGTGATGCCGTCCAGGGCCTGCGTGGCGTCCGGAACGGCAGGGGCGGCGTTCGCGGCGCCCGCGCCGACGGCGGCGAAGGCGGCACCGAGAGCGGCGACACCGAGGGTCTTGGCAGCAGACTGCTTCATGATAAATGCGTCCTCGAATGGGATACGGGGAACAGAGCGGTTCTCGACCGTAAACACGAGGAGGGGGCGACGGCAAACATCGAAATGCGGACGATTGGTGAACACCCGCCCGCATTCCGTCCCCTGCCCCGGTCGGCTATCAGTCCTCCGAGGCCACAGAACCGCTGGTGGAGGCGGTCTGCTGGAACAGCCATTCGGACTTCAGCTCGGCATATCCGGGCTTGATCACGTCATTGATCATGGCGAGTCGTTCATCGAAAGGAATGAATGCTGACTTCATAGCATTGACCGAGAACCACTGGAGATCGTCGAGCGTATAGCCGAATGCGTCGACAAGGTGCTCGAATTCCCGGCTCATGCCGGTGCCGGACATCAGCCGGTTGTCGGTGTTGACGGTGGCCCGGAAGTGGAGCTTGCGCAGGAGCCCGATGGGGTGCTCGGCGTAGGAGGCGGCCGCTCCGGTCTGGAGGTTGGAAGACGGGCACAGCTCCAGCGGGATGCGCTTGTCGCGCACGTAGGAGGCGAGCCGGCCGAGCTTCACACTGCCGTCGGCGGCGACCTCGATGTCGTCGATGATGCGCACCCCGTGCCCGAGCCGGTCCGCGCCGCACCACTGCAGGGCCTGCCAGATGGACGGCAGCCCGAAGGCCTCGCCGGCGTGGATCGTGAAGTGGTTGTTCTCGCGCTTGAGGTACTCGAAGGCGTCGAGGTGCCGGGTGGGCGGGAAGCCCGCCTCCGCGCCCGCGATGTCGAAGCCGACGACGCCCAGATCCCGGTAGCGGTTGGCGAGTTCGGCGATCTCCAGCGAGCGGGCCGCGTGCCGCATCGCGGTCAGCAGGGCGCCGACGCGGATGCGGTGGCCGTTCTCGCGCGCCGTCCGCTCGCCGTCCCGGAAGCCCTCGTTGACGGCCTCGACGACCTGTTCGAGGGTCAGCCCGCCTTCCAGGTGCTGCTCGGGCGCGTAGCGCACCTCGGCGTAGACGACGCCGTCCTCGGCGAGGTCCTCGGCGCACTCGCGGGCGACGCGGACGAGCGCCTCGCGGGTCTGCATGACGCCGACGGTGTGCGAGAACGTCTCCAAGTACCGTTCCAGGGAACCGGAGTCGGCGGCCTCCCGGAACCAGACGCCGAGCTTGTCGGCGTCGGACTCGGGGAGTTGGGCGTACCCGGTCTCCCGGGCGAGGTCGACGATCGTGCCGGGGCGCAGCCCGCCGTCGAGATGGTCGTGCAGCAGAACCTTGGGCGCCCGCCGGATCTGGTCCGAACTCGGGATGCCGCCCGCCTGGATGCTCTGGCTCGTCATTTCCGCACTCTAACTCCTACGCGCGTAGACGGCGCGTTGCACAACTCCGCCGATACGTAACGGTGACCGCGCGGACGGGTGGAGTACACCGGTGCTTCTGACACTGTTCTGTCATGGCACAGGAAGTGACGCCGGTTCGAACGGCCCGGCTGGGAAGGGCGCTCGGCCCGGAGCCGACGGCGGTGAGCGGGGTGGTGCTGCTGCTCCCGGGCGGCGAGGAGACCTCCGGTCGAAGACCGTCCCCCCTCTTTGCGGCCGCCTCCGTCCGGGGCCTGGGGCGCAAGCTCGCGCGGGCCGGACACCAGGAGGGCCTGGCCGTGCACGCCGTGCACTACCGCTACCGCGGCTGGAACGGCAGCGAGGCGCAGCTCGCCGCCGACGCGGCCTGGGCGGCCGACGAGGTCGTACGGCGGTACGGGGACGTCCCGGTGTGTCTGGCCGGGGTCGGCATGGGCGCGCGGGCCGCGCTGCACTCGGGCGGCCACGAGGCCGTCAACTCCGTGCTGGCGATGGCGCCCTGGCTGCCGGAGGAGGACATGGCGGCCTCGCCCGAACCGGTGAAGCAGCTGGCGGGACGGCGGGTGCTGATCGTGCACGGCACGAACGACGAGCGCTGCGACCCCGAGCTGTCGTTCCGGCTCGCGGCGCGCGCGAAGAAGGCGAACCGGGAGGTGTGCCGGTTCGAGGTGCACACGGACGGGCACGGTTTACACCAGTACCGGGCGGAAGTGCTGGCGCTGGCCGAGGACTTCGTGATGGGCGTGCTGTTCGGGCGGGCGTTCGCCCGCCCGCTCGAGGACGCGCTGGCGGCTCCGCCGCCACTGGGCCTGCGAATGCCGCTGGCGGTGGGGTTCGGCCGGTCGTTGCGACGGTAGGGGGCGGGGGTGCGGTCGTGTTCGGTCCGCGGGCCGGATGCGGCCGGTCGCGCCCACGCGGCGGAGCGGGTCGGACGAAGTCGGCAGCGCCCCAAAGGGGCGCGGGGAACTGCGCGACCAGCCACAACGGCACCGCAGTAGAACGACGGCACATAGCGGCACATCCAGCGCAGCGCCTGGCACAGCGCTCAGGTCGGCTACGGTTCGGCAGCGCCCCAAAGGGGCGCGGGGAACTGCGCGACCAGCCACGACGGCGCCGCAGCAGAACGACGGCACATAGCGGCACATCCAGCGGAGCGCCTAGCGCTTACGTCGGCAGCAAGGTGCCCCTCTTCGACAGCAGGAACTTCTTGAAGGCCGCCACCGGGGGTGTGTCCGGGTGGCCGTCCAGCCAGGCCACGCCGATCTCCCGGGCCGCTCGCGGCGAGGTGACCGTCAGTTCCACCACGCCCGGGCGGGCCACCGCGGGCGGGGGGAGGAGGGCCACGCCCAGGCCCGCCGCCACCAGGCCCCGCAGCGTTTCCGCCTCCTCGCCCTCGAAGGCGACCTTCGGACGGAAACCGGCCTCCTTGCAGAGGTCGTCGGTGATGCGGCGCAGCCCGTAGCCGGGTTCCAGGGTCACGAAGGTCTCGTCGGCGGCCTCGGCGAGGCGGACCCGCCTGCGAGCGGCGAGGCGGTGGTCGGCCGGGACGACCAGGCGGAGTTTCTGCTCGTCGAGGCGGCGGGCGACCAGGTCGGGGGCGTCCGGGACCGGGGAGGTCAGGCAGAGGTCCAACTCCCCGGCGCGCAGGCGTTCGATCATCGCCTCGCCGTAGTTCTGGACGAGGCTGAAGCGGACGCGCGGATGGTCGGCGCGGAAGGCGTGGATCAGGCCGGGGACGGTCTCGGCGCCCATGGTGTGCAGAAAGCCGAACGCGACCTTGCCGGTGGCCGCGTCGGCGTCCGCGCGGACTTCGTCGGCGGCCTTCTCGATCTCCGCGAGGGCGCGCTCGACCGAGGTGAGGAAGGTGCGGCCGGCGGGGGTCAACGACACCGTGCGGCCTCTGCGGGCGAACAGGTCGACGCCCAGGTCCTGTTCGAGGCGGACCATCGCCCGGGACAGCGTCGACTGCGGGACCTGCATCTCCTGCGCCGCCCGCGTGACGTGCTCGGTGCGGGCCACTCCGGCGAACCAGGCGAGCCGGGGCGCCAGCTTCGTCACCATGTCTTCTGTGTCACTGGACGGTGACAGCCGGACCTGTGACCTCTGTTGATGCACCATGGGAACGATTATGCCGAGTCCATGCATTGGACGGATGAACCGGAGCGTACGTAGTTTCGAAGCATGTCTCCCGCCAGTACCGGGGCGTCCACGATCGTGGGCGCCGTCCCGTCCCTGCCCGCCGTCCCCGCCGTTCCCTCCGCCCCCGCCTCCGACTCGCGTATGGCTCCGGGTGGCCCCGGCTACCGTCGGATGAGCCTCGCGCTCTTCCTCGCCGGTGTGGCGACCTTCGCCCTGCTGTACTCCACGCAGGCGCTGCTGCCGCTGATCTCCGCCGACTTCGGGGTGGCGGCGAGCGAGGCGAGCTGGACGGTGGCGGCGGCGACCGGTGCGCTGGCGCTGTTCGTCCTGCCGATGAGCGCCCTGTCGGAGCGCTACGGCCGCCGTACGGTGATGACCGCCTCGCTGGGCGTCGCGGTGGGCGTGAGCCTGCTGGTTCCCTTCGCGCCGTCGCTGGGCGCGCTGGTCGTGCTGCGGGCGGTGCAGGGCGCGGCGCTGGCCGGAGTGCCGGCCTCGGCGACCGCGTATCTCGCGGAGGAGGTCCGCCCCAAGGCGCTGGTCACGGCGATCGGTCTGTTCGTGGCGGGCAACAGCGTGGGCGGGATGAGCGGCCGGGTCATCACCGGCTGGGTCGCGCAGGAGTGGGGCTGGCGGGTCGCGGTGGGCGCGATCGGCGCGCTGGCGGTGGCCTGCGCGATCGCCTTCCGGCTGCTGCTCCCCGCGCCGCGGCACTTCAAGACGGGTTCGCTGGCGCCCCGGGTGCTGGTCCGTACGGTCCGCGGTCACCTCGCCGACCCACTGCTGTGCCGGCTGTACGCGATCGGCGCGCTGTTCATGACCGTCTTCGGCGGCGTGTACACGGTCATCGGCTACCGGCTGACGGAGGCCCCGTTCTCCCTGCCGCAGGGCATCGTCGGCTCGATCTTCCTGGTGTACCTGGTGGGCACGGTGTCGGCCTCGACGGCGGGCCGGCTGGTCGGACGGCTCGGCCGGCGCGGGGCGCTGTATCTGGCGGGCGGTACGACCGCCGCGGGCCTGCTGGTGTCGCTGGCGGACTCGCTGGTGCCGGTCCTGCTGGGCCTGGTGCTCATCACCGCGGGCTTCTTCGCGGGCCACGCGGTGGCGTCCTCGGCGGTCAGCCGGACGGCGACGACCGGCCGCGCCCAGGCTTCCGCGCTCTACCAGTCCGCGTACTACATCGGCTCCAGCGCCGGTTCCACGGTCGGGGCGATCGCCTTCCACGCGGGCGGCTGGGCCGGCACGGTCGGCGTGGGCGTCCTGGCGGTGCTCGGCGTCGTGTCGATCACGGTGCTCGGGACCCGGGCGGCCCGTCGGCAGACCCTGGTCGCCGCCCACTGAACCATCGGGGTTCCCCCTGCTCAGGGCCGGTTGTCAGTGGCTGCGGATAGCCTCCGCGACCACTGACAACCGGTGCTGGCAGGGGGCTCGTCCATGGAATTCCGGATCGATCGCGGTGACCTCGTGGAGGCGGTGGGCTGGGCGGCCCGCGCGCTGCCCGCCCGTACGCCGGTGCCCGTCCTGGGCGGGCTGCTGCTGGACGCGGCGGCGGGGCGGCTGAGCGTGTCGGGGTTCGACTTCGAGACGGCGGCGCGGATCGAGACGGACGCCGAGACGGCCGTCGAGGGCCGGGTGCTCGTCCTGGGGCGGAGGCTGCTCGACATCTGCAAGGTGCTGCCGGACGGGCCGGTGGGCTGCCGCCTGGAGGGGACGCGGTTCACGGTCGAGGCGGGCGGCGTCGGCTTCGGCCTGTCGACCCTCCCGCGCGAGGAGTACCCCACCCCGCCCGCGCCGCCCGAGCCGTACGGCACCGTGGACGCGGCCGCGTTCGCGACCGCCGTCGCCCAGGTCGCGGTGGCGGCGGGCCGCGACGACACCCTCCCGGTGCTGACCGGCGTCCAACTGCGCCTGGACGGCGATGAGATGACGCTGTCGGCGTCGGACCGGTACCGGTATGCGGTACGGCGGCTGGGGTGGAAGGCGGAGGCGGGGACGGCCGACGGGGCGGTGGTGGAGGCGCTCGTGCCGGCCCGGCGGCTGCTGGACGTGGCCCGCTCGCTCGCGCGGTGCGGGGTGGTGCGGGTCGGGCTCGACGGGGCCTCGGGGAGCGGGCCGATCGGGTTCGAGGGCGGGCGGATGCGGTCGGTCGTGCGGCCGCTGGAGGGGCGGCTGCCGGCCTACGGGAAGCTGTTCGACATGGCGGGGGCGGCGGTCGCCGAGGTGGAGTGCGGGGCGCTGACGGAGGCCGTGCGCCGGGTCGCGGTGGTGGCGGAGGCGAACAGCGCGGTGCGCCTGGACTTCTCGGCGGAGTCGGTCCTGCTGCGCGCCGGGTACGGCGACGACGTGGCGACGCAGCGGCTGCCCGCCGTGCTGACCGGGGCCGAGGAGGTGACGGTGGCGTTCAACCCGGCGTATCTGCTGGACGCGCTGGCCTCCTTCGAGGCGTCGGCGCTGCGGGTGGAGCTGCTGGGGACGGGGCAGCGGGCACTGCTGGGCGCGACGGACGCCCCGGACGCCCATCGGCATCTGTTGATGTCCGTGAAGCAGCTGGTGTGAAAGTACCTGACACTGCGCCTTGACCTGCGCTTTTGTTCACTCGGCGGGCCGTTGTCAGTGGGCTGCGGTAGCTTCCGAAGTGCTGGGCGCAAAGGCGCGTGACAGAACGGCCACAGGGGTGGGTGGACGATGAGCGACAGCACGGCGACGACGACGGAGATCGACGTCGCACTGGAGAAGCACCGGACCGAGCTGACCGGCTACTGCTACCGGATGCTCGGCTCGTCCTTCGAGGCGGAGGACGCGGTGCAGGACACCCTCGTGCGGGCCTGGCGGAGCTACGACAAGTTCGAGGGCCGGTCCAGCCTGCGCTCGTGGCTGTACCGGATCGCGACGAACGTGTGTCTGGACATGCTGACGGCCGGCAACAAGCGGGCCAGACCGATGGACCTGTCCGAGGCCACCCCGCTCGCCCGGGCGGCGCTCTCCCCCCGCCCCGACCACACCTGGCTGGAACCGATGCCCGACGCCCGTGTGCTGCCGACGGTGGAGGACCCGGCCGAGGCGGCGATCGCCAAGGAGTCGGTGCGGCTCGCGTTCATGGCCGCGCTGCAGCAGCTCCCGCCCAAGCAGCGGGCGGTGCTGATCCTGCGGGAGGTGCTGGCGTGGAAGGCGAGCGAGGTCGCCGAACTGCTCGACACCTCGGTCGCCTCGGTCAACAGCGCGCTCCAGCGGGCGCGGGCGACGCTCTCCGAGCGGGAGTCCGCCGGGGCGGACGCTGCGGTGTCGGACCCGCTGGACGAAGAGCAGCAGAAGCTCCTCGAACGCTATGTGGCGGCCTTCGAGGGCTACGACATGACGGCGCTGACGGCCCTCCTCCACGAGGACGCCATCATGACGATGCCGCCGTTCGACCTGTGGCTGACGGGGCACGCCGACATCACCGGCTTCATGACCACGATCGGCTCGGCCTGCGAGGGTTCCCGGCTGCTGCCGGTGCAGGTCAACGGGCTGCCGGGCTTCGCGCAGTACAAGCCGGACCCGGACCAGGGCGGGTTCAGCCCGTGGGCGATCCAGGTCCTGGAGATCTCAGACGGCCGCCTCACCGGGTTCCACTTCTATCTCGACACCCAGCGCTGGTTCCCCCTGTTCGGTCTCCCCCTCCACCTGGACGGGCAGCCCGACGAGGTCGAGCAGGGCGCGTAGGGCGGGGTCGGGGGCCCGCAGACGAAGGTGTCCCCCGGCCCGTCGGGCGGCGAGCTGGAGGCGGGCCAGCAGTTCGACGGCGGCGAGCCCCGGCGGCCCGAGCCCGGCCACATCACAGACGACGACCCCGGCCCCGGAGGACGCCAGCAGCGCCCGTACGGCATCGGCGAGCACCGCCGCCCGGTCGGGGGCGACGGGACCGTGCAGGGTGAGTACGGGCGGTGTCTCGGGGTCCACGTGCGGTAGACCCCGGAAACGGGTTCAACTCATCGTTGGCTCGTCGGGAACTCGCCGGTGTCGATGGTGAGGTCGAACGGGGCCGGAATCTTGAGGGGCTCCCCGAACTTGGCGACGCTCAACGGGCGGTAGACATCGTCCTTGGGTTCTCCGAACAGTGTTGCGGTGGGACCTTCGGGAGCCCACCTGTCGACGAGGAGGTAGAGCGGGATTCCCGCGGTCGCATAGGCGGCGGGCTTGCTGATGCGGTCATGGCGAGCGTTGGACTTGGAGGTGACCTCGACCACGAGTTCGGCGAGACCGGCCGGTACGTAGGTGTCCGTCTCCGGGGTGTCCAGAACCGGCGCCACCACCAAGTCCGGGATCAGCATGCCCAGGCGGGACGGAACCGCGATGGCCAGTGTCTGGAAGATCTCCCAGTCCTCGGGAATGACTGAGTAGAGGCGGCGCTGGATGCGTGCCGCGATGATGTTGTGGCGGTACGCGGGAGCAGGTGACACGGTGATGATCCCCTCGATGATCTCCACCTTGCTGCCCTCGGGCCATTCCATCTCCTCCCAGAACCGGACGAGGTCGTCCCAGCTCTGCTCGGGGTCCTGGCTCACGGTGAGTGCGCTCATGGCGGTCTCCTCTAGGTGCGTCACCGAGTCCAGCATGCCGAACGGGACCGGCGGAGGTCCACCGGTCCCGTTCACCCGGACGAGATATCCCCTGGTCAGGCGATACGTTCCAGCACCACCGGCGAGGCGGTGTAGGCGGTTCCCGGCGCGTCGATGTCGTAGGAGCCCGCGACCGCCTGGAGGGCGTAGTCGAAGCGTTCCGGGGTGTCCGTGTGCAGGGTCAGCAGGGGCTGGCCCTCGCGCACGGTGTCGCCGGGCTTGGCGTGGAGCTCGACGCCCGCGCCCGCCTGCACCGGGTCCTCCTTGCGGGCGCGGCCCGCGCCGAGGCGCCAGGCGGCGATGCCGATGTCGTAGGCGTCGAGGCGGGTGAGGACGCCGGTGGAGGGCGCCGTCACGACGTGCTGTTCCCTCGCCGTGGGCAGCTGGGCGTCGGGGTCGCCGCCCTGGGCCGCGATCATGCGGCGCCAGACGTCCATCGCCGAGCCGTCGGCCAGGGCCTTCGCCGGGTCGGTGTGCGTCACGCCGGCCGCGTCGAGCATCTCGCGGGCGAGCGCGATGGTCAGTTCCACGACGTCCGCCGGGCCGCCGCCGGCCAGTACCTCGACCGACTCGCGGACCTCCAGGGCGTTGCCCGCCGTGAGACCGAGGGGGGTGGACATGTCGGTGAGCAGGGCGACGGTCTTCACGCCGTGGTCGGTGCCGAGGCCGACCATCGTGGAGGCGAGCTCGCGGGCGTCCTCGATGGTCTTCATGAAGGCGCCGGTGCCGACCTTCACGTCCAGGACCAGGGAGCCGGTGCCCTCCGCGATCTTCTTCGACATGATGGAGGAGGCGATCAGCGGGATGGCCTCGACCGTGCCGGTCACGTCCCGCAGGGCGTAGAGCTTCTTGTCGGCGGGGGCCAGGCCGTCGCCGGCCGCGCAGATCACCGCGCCGGTGCCGTCCAGCACGGACAGCATCTCCTCGTTGGAGAGCAGGGCGCGCCAGCCGGGGATCGACTCCAGCTTGTCCAGGGTGCCGCCGGTGTGACCGAGGCCGCGGCCCGAGAGCTGGGGCACGGCCGCGCCGCAGGCCGCCACGAGGGGGGCCAGCGGGAGCGTGATCTTGTCGCCGACGCCGCCCGTGGAGTGCTTGTCGGCGGTCGGGCGGGACAGGGCGGAGAAGTCCATGCGCTCGCCGGAGGCGATCATCGCGGCCGTCCAGCGGGCGATCTCGCGGCGGTTCATGCCGTTGAGCAGCACGGCCATGTTCAGGGCGGCCATCTGGTAGTCGGCGACCTCGCCGCGGGTGTACGCGTCGATGACCCAGTCGATCTGCTCGTCGCTGAGCTCACCGCGGTCCCGCTTGGTGCGGATGACGGAGACGGCGTCCATGGCCATGGCTTTCCTTCCGGTGGTGCAGAAAGACGTTTCAGAAAGTGCGCGGCCCCTCTGCGCCAGTCAGAGGGGCCGCGCGGGCGTTACTTGGCGAGGTGGTCCGGGCCGAAGGCCTGCGGGAGCATCTCCGCCAGCGGGAGGATCCCCGCCGGCGTCTCCAGCAGCAGCTCCGCGCCGCCGAACTCGTACAGCAGCTGGCGGCA
This sequence comes from Streptomyces sp. NPDC001858, assembly GCF_053594615.1. Classification (NCBI taxonomy): domain Bacteria; kingdom Bacillati; phylum Actinomycetota; class Actinomycetes; order Kitasatosporales; family Streptomycetaceae; genus Streptomyces; species Streptomyces sp. NPDC001858. Next base: position 483,284 of record NZ_JBSFEV010000001.1, on the reverse strand, counting down.
GCGGCCGCACGGGACGAGGATCTCGCCGCGGCCGTCCACGCAGGTGAAGTGGGTGAGCCGGCCGCCGCCGGTGTTCTGCAGCTCCGAGACCAGCCCGCACTCGGCGCACAGGCCGAGCCCGTAGGAGGCGTTCTCGACGTTGCAGCCCGACACGATCCGGCCGTCGTCGACCAGGCCCGCCACGCCGACCGGGTAGCCGGAGTAGGGGGCGTACGCCCGGGACATGGCGTCCCGGGCCACGGCGCGCAGCGCCTCCCAGTCGACCGTGGCGTCCGTGGCGTCCGCGGCGTCCGCGGCGGCCGGCGGGGTCATTTGCCCTGTCCCTTCCGATAGGGCATGCCGTCCGCCTTGGGCATGCGCAGGGACTGGGCGGAGAGCGACAGCACCAGCAGGGTGACGACGTAGGGGGCTGCCGTCACGACCTGGCGCGGGACCTCGTCCGTGCCGACGTACCAGATGAACATCAGGGCCGAGACGGCCGCGGTGATCACGGCGGGGACGTACTTCTTCTGCCACGCCAGGTAGGCCGCGCCGAACACCAGCAGGATCGCGAGCAGCAGGATCAGCGCGTGGACGTTGGTGGTGCCGCCGCGCAGGTTGAGGCTGTCGGTGTAGCCGAACAGGCCCGCGCCGAGGGCGAGGCCGCCCGGCATCCAGTTGCCGAAGATCATCGCCGCGAGGCCGATGTAGCCGCGGCCCGCGGTCTGGCCGTCGAGGTAGACGTTGGAGGCCACGATGGACAGGAACGCGCCGCCGAGGCCGGCGAAGCCACCGCTGATGATCACGGCGATGTACTTGTACTTGTAGACATTGACGCCGAGGGACTCGGCGGCGACCGGGTTCTCGCCGCAGGAGCGCAGCCGCAGGCCGAACGCGGTGCGCCACAGCACCCACCAGGTGGCCGGGACGAGGGCGACGGCGATGACGGTGAGCGGCGACAGGTCGGTAATCAGACCGCCGGTCAGGCCGGCGAGGTCGGAGATCAGGAACCAGTGCTTCTCGTTGAGCGTGTCCAGCCAGCCGGACAGCCCTGGGATGTCGAAGGTGCCCAGCGAGTCGATCGGCGGGGACTGCTTGGCGGAGCCGCCCTCGGCGTTCTCGAAGGTGAACTTCGACAGATAGCGGGTGGTGCCCAGGGCCAGGATGTTGATGGCCACACCGGAGACGATGTGGTTGACGTTGAAGGTGACCGTCGCGATGGCGTGCAGGACGGCGCCGAGCGCGCCGCCGATGATGCCGAAGACGATGCCCGTCCACGGGCCCCACTGGTAGCCGGCCCAGGCGCCGAACCAGGTGCCCAGGATCATCATGCCTTCGAGGCCGATGTTGACGACGCCCGCGCGCTCGGCCCACAGACCGCCGAGGCCGGCGAGGCCGATCGGGACGGCGAGGCGCAGCGCGGTGGACATCTGTCCGGTGGAGGTGATGCCGTCCGCGCCGGTGATGAGGCGGACGATCGAGGTCAGCACCAGGACGGCTGAGATGATCAGCAGGAGGACCGGGAGCGAGAAACGGCGGCCGCCCTTGCCGGGCTGCTTCGCCTGCGGCTTGGCCGTGGTCGTGGTGCTCATCAGACCGCCACCTCCTTCTTCGTGTTCTGGGCGGCGGCCGCGAGCTCGGCGCCGACGCGCTTCTGCTGGCGGCGCAGACCCCACTGGCGGACGGCCTCGTACGAGATGACGACGGCGAAGACGATCAGGCCCTGCATGATGGTGGCGATCTCCTTCTCGTACGCGACCGGGGTCGCGTAGTCGAGGGCGGGAGAGGCCTTGTCGAGGAAGGCGATCAGCAGTGCGGCGAAGGCGATGCCGACCGGGTTGTTGCGGCCGAGCAGCGCGATGGTGATGCCGGTGAAGCCGAGACCCGTCGGGAAGCTCAGGCTGTAGGTGTGCGCGTCGCCGAGCAGCAGGGGCAGGCCGGAGAGGCCCGCGATGCCGCCGGAGATCAGCATGGCGGTGAGGACCATCTTCTTGGCGTCGACGCCGGAGGCCGCGGCGGCCGTCTCGGACTCGCCGGTGGCGCGCAGGTCGAAGCCGAAGCGGGTGCGGTTGAGGACGATCCAGTAGAGGATGCCGAGGGCGATGGCGAGGAAGACCAGGCCGTAGATCTCGCCGACGTCGGCGCCGAGGTCGATGCCGGGGACCCAGCCGGACTCCTCCATGACGCCGGTGGTGTTGTTGTTGCCGACCTGCACGCCCCACACGTTGTCGAGGGTGAGGTAACCGATGACGCTGGTGGCGATCGCGTTCAGCATGATCGTGGCGACGACCTCGCTGACGCCCCGGGTGACCTTCAGGATGCCCGCGATGCCGGCCCAGAAGGCACCGGTGAGGACGCCGACCAGGAGCAGCAGGGGGACCTGGAGGAAGCCCGGCAGGGCGATGTTCGCGCCGACGACGGCGGTCATCATGGCGGCGAGGCGGTACTGGCCGTCGACGCCGATGTTGAACAGGTTCATGCGGAAGCCGATGGCGACCGCGAGGGCGGCGATGTAGTACATCGAGGCCTGGTTGACGATCAGGACCTGGACGTCGGAGTAGCCGGCCTGCTCCAGCATGAGCGTGTACGGCTCGATCGGGCTCTTGCCCGAGGCGAGCAGCACGACCGAGGTCAGCAGGATCGCCGCGACGAGCGCGATGACCGGGCCGGCCACCGCGAGGAGCACGCGCTCCTTGTCGAACTTCTTCATCGGGCCTCGTCCTCCGGACCGGCAGCTTCCTCGGTGGTCTCCGCGGCGGTTTCCGCGTCGTCCGCGTGTTCCAGGTGACCGGACGCGGCGCCGGTCATGGCGGAGCCGAGCTCCTCCGGGGTGACGGCGGCCGGGTCGGCGTCCGCGACCAGCCTGCCGTTGTAGATCACGCGCAGGGTGTCCGACAGGCCGATGAGCTCGTCGAGGTCGGCGGAGATCAGCAGCACGGCGAGGCCCTCGCGGCGGGCTTCGCGGATGCGGTCCCAGATCTGGGCCTGTGCGCCGACGTCCACGCCGCGGGTGGGGTGGGCGGCGATCAGGAACTTCGGGTTGTGGCTCATCTCGCGGCCGACGATCAGCTTCTGCTGGTTGCCGCCGGAGAGGGAGGCGGCGGTGACGTCGATGCCGGGGGTGCGGACGTCGAACTCCTCGACGATCCGGCGGGTGTCGGCCTGGGCGCCCTTGATGTTCAGCCAGAAGCCCTTGGCGTTGGGGGCCTCGGTGACATGGCCGAGGATGCGGTTCTCCCAGAGGGGCGCTTCCAGGAGCAGGCCCTGGCGGTGGCGGTCCTCGGGGATGTAGCCGACGCCGGACTCGCGGCGCTTGCGGGTGGGCCAGGGGGTGATGTCCTCGCCGAGGAAGGCGATGGTGCCCGAGTCGGCGTGCTTGGTGCCGATCAGCGCGTCGATCAGCTCGGTCTGGCCGTTGCCCTCTACGCCGGCGATGCCCATGACCTCGCCGGCGTGGATGGTGAAGCTGACGTCGTCGAGGGCCTTCTTGACCTCGCCGCCGAGGGCGACCTCGGGCGAGATCATGCCGCTGACCCCGCCGGCCGTGGGTTCGGCCTCGACGCCGAGGGAGGCGCCGCCGCTCGCGTAGACGGTGAGGTTGGCGACCTGGACGACGGGCTTGTCGGTGACCGTGGACTCGGCGGTCTCCGGGGTGGGCAGCTCGCTGCCGACCATCATCTCGGCGAGCTGACGCGGGGTGGTCCTGGCGGGGACGGCGGTGCCGACGGTCGTGCCGCGCCGGATGACGGTGATCTCGTCGGCGACGGAGAGCACCTCGCCCAGCTTGTGGGAGATGAAGATGACGGACAGGCCCTCGGACTTCAGCTCGCGCAGGTTGGCGAAGAGCGCGTCGACCTCCTGCGGGACGAGCACGGCGGTCGGCTCGTCGAGGATGAGGGTCTTGGCGCCGCGGAAGAGGACCTTGAGGATCTCGATGCGCTGGCGCTCGGCGACGCCGAGGTCCTCGACCAGGGCGTCGGGGCGGACGCTCAGGCCGTAGCGGTCGGAGATCTCCTTGATCTTCTTGCGGGCGTTGCCGCCGATGCCGTACAGCTTCTCGCTGCCCAGCACCACGTTCTCCAGCACGGTCAGGTTGTCGGCCAGCATGAAGTGCTGGTGGACCATGCCGATGCCGCGCGCGATGGCGTCAGCGGGGCTGGAGAAGCTCACCTGGTCGCCGTCGATCGCGATGGTGCCCTCGTCCGGCTTCTGCATGCCGTAGAGGATCTTCATCAGCGTCGACTTGCCGGCGCCGTTCTCGCCGACGAGGGCGTGCACCGTGCCTTTTCGGACAGCGAGGTGGATGTCGTGGTTGGCGACGACACCGGGGAAGCGCTTGGTGATCCCCGCCAGCTCTACCGCGATCGTCGACTGTGCGGTGAGCGGAGGGCTGCTGGACGCGTCGATGGCGCACTCTCCTTGGAAAAGGGGTCGCTCTACGCGCGTAGCGCCCCTGCTTTAAATAGTGCCCGGACCTGATCATTCTTGAACGATCTTGATAGCCACCGAAGGGGCATCCCGATCAAGTTCCGATCCGTTCCGAGCATTCTGCCGCGCGAACGGGGCGCGGGGAGGACATCCTTCCCGCGCCCGGTTCCGTGGTCGTAACGCTGCCATTACAGCGCTTCTTCAGCCAAGGCCTGTGACAGCCTTCGACCGAGGAATCAGGAGGTCTTCACCGTGATGGTGCCGTTCTTGATGCCCTCTTCGGCCTTCTTGATCGCGGCCTGGATGTCGGCGTTGCTCGCGAAGGTCGGGTTGGAGTTCGACACGCTCACGCCGCCGTTGTCGAGCGAGCCGCGGATGACGCCGGTCTCCGGCTTGCCGTCCTTGACGGACTTGGCCAGCGTGTAGACCGCGCCCTCGACGTTCTTCATGGCCGAGGTCAGGATCGAGTCCTTGTACGCCTTCAGCGCGTCCTGCTTGTACTGGTCGGAGTCGACGCCGATCGCCCACACCTTGTTGGCGTTGGCGGCCTTGATGACGCCCTGGCCGGACAGACCGGCGGCGGCGTAGACGACGTCCGCGCCAGCGTCGATCTGGCCCTCGGCCGCGCTCTCGCCCTTGTCGGGGCTGGAGAAGCCGCCCTCGGCGGCGGTCTCGGTCAGGTACTGCGACTTGACCGTGACGCCCTTCTTGGTGTCCTCGACGCCCTGCTTGAAGCCGGCCTCGAACTTGTGGATCAGCGGCACGTCCACACCGCCGACGAAGCCGACGACATTGCTCTTGGTGGCCTTGGCGGCGGCGACGCCGGCCAGGTAGGAGGCCTGCTCCTCGTGGAAGACGAGGTCGGCCACGTTGTCGGCCTTGATCTGCTCGTCGTCGACGATGCCGAAGGTGGTCTTCGGGTACTTGGCCGCGACCTCCTTGACGGCCGGCGCGTAGGCGAAGCCGACGCCGATCACCGGGTTGTAGCCCTGCTTGGCGAGGCTCTCCAGGCGCTGCACCTTGTCGGCGTCCGACTCGCCGTCCTGCGGCTCGACGGCGGTGGACTTGTAGCCGAACTCCTGGTCGGCCTTGTCCAGGCCGGCCGTCGCGGCGTCGTTGAAGGACTGGTCGCCCTTGCCGCCGACGTCGTACGCGAGCGCGAGGCCCAGGTTCTTGTCGCTGCTGTCGGAGGAAGAGGACGACGTGGACGAGCTTCCACAAGCGGAAACGGTCACGGCGAGGGCTGCGGTGGCAACGCCCGCAACCGCGATTCGGGACACCCGGCGCATGGAACGAGACTCCTTAGTGCACGCGCCCAAACCAGGCGCTGGTTCCGCCGCAGCGTAACGCGCGTAGACCAGACGGAAAAACCCTTCTGTCCGGTCCGTTACCGAGCTGTGGCCACAGATGGAGTCCAGGTTACGGACAGCCGAACGCCCCTTGCGGGAGGCAAGGGGCGCATGGGCTGCGGTGACGCCCGTAAGGGCGTAGCCGGAGGTGGGTGGGGGCGGTTTCGGGTCGTTACTTGGTGTTGACCGTGACCGTGCCGTCGATGATGGCCTTCTTGGCCTTGTCGACCGCCGCGACGACGTCCGTCATCGCCTTGTACTTCGGGTTGGTGTCGGAGAAGCCGACGCCGTCGTTGGCGAGGCTGCCGCGGACCACGCCGGACAGCGGCTTGCCGTCGACGACGGACTTCACGAGGTCGTAGACCGCGCCGCCGACGTTCTTCAGCGCCGAGCCGAGGATGTAGTCCTTGTAGGCCGCCAGCGCGCTCTGGCTGTACTGGTCGGAGTCGACGCCGATGGCCCACACCTTCTTGGCCGCGGCCTCGGTGATGACGCCCTGACCGGAGAGGCCGGCCGCGTGGTAGATGACGTCGGCGCCCGCCTCGATCTGGCCGCTCGCCGCGGTCTTGCCCTTGTCGGGGCTGGAGAAGCCGCCTTCCTGGGCCGTCTCCGTCAGGTACTGCGACTCGACCTTGATGTTCGGGTTGACCGACTTGGCGCCCTGGACGTAGCCGGCCTCGAACTTGTGGATCAGCGGGATGTCCACGCCGCCGATGAAGCCGATGTGCGCCTTCTTGGAGACCTTGGCGGCGGCGACGCCGGCCAGGTAGGAGGCCTGCTCCTCGTGGAAGACCATGTCGGCGACGTTCTTGGCCAGCACCTGCTCGTCGTCGATGATCCCGAAGGTGATGTTCGGGAACTTGGCGGCGGCCTCCTTGACGGCGGGCGCGTAGGCGAAGCCGACGCCGATCACCGGGTTGTAGCCGGACTGGGCGAGCTGGCTCAGCCGCTGCACCTTGTCCGCGTCGGACTCGCCGTCCTGCGGCTCGACGTCCTGGCCGCCGATCTTGAATTCCTTCTGGGCCTTCTCGAAACCGGCGTAGGCGGCGTCGTTGAACGACTGGTCGCCCTTGCCGCCGATGTCGTACGCGAGACCGATGCCCTTGCCCGCGTACTTGCCGGACTCGGTGGCCTCGGCCTGGGCGTCGGACTTGGACTTGCCGCAGCCGGCGGCGGCCAGCGCGACGACCGCGACGGTCACCGCGGCCCGGGTGAATCTCGTCCTCCGAGATATCAGACGCATTGCAAGCACCCCTTCATCCCCACGGCGCCGGTACCGGCCCGCATTCCCCTTGGTTGCGCCGTTCCGGGAGGGCTCCCCAACAAGCCGTTCCAGGTGGGCGATTCCGGCGCACAGTAACGCGCGTAGAAGGGGAGGGGAACGGGGTTTCTCGCGGCCGTTATCGATTCGTGCCGCCGCCGGGTTACAAGCGCGTCCTCGGCGTTACGCGTGGGTGACACAGGGGGGCGAAGGGTTACCTTTCGGACACCCTCCGCCCCCCTGTGGCGCTCGCGGCTCGTGCGGCTCTTGCGGCTCGCTCAGCTCACGCGGGTCGTCGCGTCGAGCAGCGCGGCGGCCGTGAAGAGCTCCACGCCGACGGTGATCGCCGACTCGTCCGCGTCGAAGTCGCCCTGGTGCAGATCGCGCACGGTGCGCTCGCCGGGCGGGCGGACGCCGAGGCGGGCCATCGCGCCGGGCACCCGCTCCAGGTACCAGGAGAAGTCCTCGCCGCCCAGGCTCTGCTCGGTGGACTCCACGCCCGCCTCGCCGCGCCGGGCGACCATCGCGTCCCGCAGCAGCGCGGCGACCTCGGCGTCGTTGACGACCGGGGGGACGCCCCGCACATAGTTGATCTCGGACTTGGCGCGGTGCAGGTTGGCGACCTCGTCGATCGCGGCGACCACGATGTCCGGGGCCTGCCGCCATGCCTCGATGTCCAGGCAGCGGACGGTCCCGGAGAGCTCGGCGTGCTGCGGGATCACGTTGGGCGCGTGCCCGCTCTCGATGCGGCCCCAGGTGACGGCGAGGCCGGCGCGGGTGTCGACGCGCCGCCCGACCAGCGCGGGCACGTCGGTGACGACCCGGGCGACCGCCGTGACGAGGTCGGTGGTCAGATGCGGGCGGGCGGTGTGGCCGCCGGGGCCGTCCAGGGAGATCTCCAGCCGGTCGCAGGCGGAGGTGATCGCGCCCTCGCGCAGACCGATCCGCCCGGCGTCCACGCGCGGGTCGCAGTGCACGGCGATGATCCGGCCGACGCCGTCCAGCGCGCCGCACTCGATGGCGTCGGCGGCGCCGCCGGGCAGCACCTCCTCGGCGGGCTGGAAGATCAGCCGCACCGGGCGCGGCAGCCGGCCCTGCCGGTGCAGGTCCGCGAGGACGAGTCCGGCGCCCAGGACGACGGTGGTGTGCACGTCGTGGCCGCAGGCGTGGGCGCGGTCGGGGACGGTGGACCGGTAGGCGCACTCGGTCTTGGTGTCCGGGATGGGCAGCGCGTCGATGTCGGCGCGCAGGGCGAGGACGGGAACGCCGTCCGCGCGCGCGTCCACGGTTCCGATGTCACAGATGAGGCCGGTGCCGATGCCGAGTACGCGTGGCCGGAGCCCCGCCTTCTCGAGACGGGCCTTGATCGCGGCCGTCGTGCGGAACTCCTGGTTGCCGAGCTCGGGGTGCATGTGCAGGTCGCGGCGGAAGGCCACGAGTTCTGCGCGCAGCGCCTCCGGCAGGGTGCCTGGGAGCACACCGGGGAGCGTGTCTTCCCCGGAAGGATCGGCCTCGGACTCTCGGGACATCAGTTGCTTCACCCTCTGAAGGGTAGGACGCCGGGACGGTCGACCGACCTACGATCAACAAAAGTTCAACCCGTCAGGGGAAGAAAAGTTGATCGCGCGGCGCATGGCTGCTGTGGGCGGTGGGTAAACTCGGCCGGCTTTCCGGCAGCCGCCCACACTTCTTCCTTCCTTTCACGGATACCACGGACCACTCCTGGCACGCCGTGCCTGTCCACGTACCGGGACCGTGACCGGGGGCCGATCCCGGAATCATCACCCGCCCGCGGCCGTGCCGCCACGCAGCGCGACCCGTCGGGGGTCCCGGGGGCGACCCGTCGGGGTCCCGGGGCCGCGTCACATCGCGCTGACCGTCGCCAGTCGGTGGACGTCGCGCGCCGTTCCCGTCACGCCGGAGAGGAAGCCCTGGGCTCTCGGGGAGGCGTGCTCGGTGAGCCAGGCGGGGTCGATGTCGCAGACCGTGACGCGGACGTCGGTGCCGGAGAGGGCCAGGGGCAGGGTGTGCACGACCGTGGAGGGGAAGCTGAGGACCGTCCGGCCGATGGGGCCGCGGCGGGCGATCAGCTCCAGGGGAAGGTCCGGGCGGACGATCTCCAGGCCGGTCTCGACCGCCAGCCGGTGGAGTTTCTCCGTGCTCTCGCGGCGGTGCGCGAAGTAGCGGGTGACGCCGTGCGCCCCGGCCAGCGCGCGGACGGCCGCCAGGTAGTGGTCGGCGTCCACCACGCCGGTCTCGACCAGCGAGGTGCCGACCATGTCGGCGCCCTTCGTCACGCGCGGCGGGCCGAACCGGTCCCGGGTCCAGGCGAAGGAGTTGAAGTTCAGGGCGACGCCGGCGGGGGCCTCGGAGACGGGCATGGAGGAGAACACCTCGACGCCGCGGGCCGCGGTCGGGGTGAGGCGGCGGCGGGCCGCGGCGGAGACCGGGGCGAAGAGCAGGTCCCGCGGGCCGGAGCGGCCGCCCTTGCGGTGCCAGCGCACGAGTCGTTCGCCGCGGGCCAGTTGGCCGACGAACTCCATGGTGGCCGTGCCGTCGTCCACCACGACGAGTTCGCTCGCCCGGGTGATCGTCAGCAGGAGTTGGACGTAACGGGAGAACGGGTCGCCCATCACCATCCGTTCCGCGCGCAGCAGCAGCCGGGTGAGGCCGCCGATCGTGCGGAAGGGGGCCGCCGCGCCGCCGCGGGCTTCCTCCCAGCGGACGGTGTGCCCTTCCTGGCGGGCCAGTTCGGCCATGCGGCGCAGCTGGCCGCGGGTCATCGGGTCGGTCGGGGACAGGACGACGAGGGTGAACCCCGCGCCGGGCTCCGCCTGCCCCTGGAGTCTTCGGGCGTGCGCCCACTCCAGGACGTTCAGGAGCTGCACCGGGCTCTCGACGAAGGCGAGGGTGTGGGGGGTGCCGGTACTCCCGGCGCGGGGGATCATCGACGTACGACCGTCCGTCCGTAGGGCACTCGTAGCGGTACTCGGTACTCGGTACTCGGGGAGGGACTCAGACCGTGACCGGCTCGCCCGCGGCCGCGGCGATCTCGGCCTCGGCGACGACGCCGGAGACGCGGCGCAGCTTCTTCATGGGGGCCAGCTCGGAGTCGTAGACCTTCTTCACGCCGTCGCCGAGGGACGCCTCGATGGTGCGGATGTCGCGGACCAGGCGGGTCAGGCCGCCGGGCTCCACGGACGCCGCCTGGTCGGAGCCCCACATGGCGCGGTCGAGGGTGATGTGCCGCTCGACGAAGGAGGCGCCGAGGGCGACCGCGGCGAGCGTGGTCTGCAGGCCCGTCTCATGGCCGGAGTAGCCGATCGGGACGTTCGGGAACTCCTTCTCCAGCGTGTTGATCACGCGGAGGTTGAGCTCCTCGGCCTTCGCCGGGTAGGTCGAGGTGGCGTGGCACATGAGGATGTTGTCCGAGCCGAGGACCTCGACCGCGTGGCGGATCTGCTTCGGGGTGGACATGCCGGTGGAGAGGATGACCGAGCGGCCGGTGCCGCGCAGGGCGCGCAGCAGCTCGTCGTCGGTGAGGGAGGCGGAGGCGACCTTGTGCGCCGGGACGTCGAACTTCTCCAGGAAGGCGACCGCCTCGGTGTCCCACGGGGACGCGAACCACGCGATGCCCTTCTCCTGGCAGTACTCGTCGATCTTGCGGTACTCGTCCTCGCCGAACTCCACGCGGTGGCGGTAGTCGATGTACGTCATCCGGCCCCAGGGCGTGTCGCGCTCGATGTCCCACTGGTCGCGGGGGGTGCAGATCTCCGGGGTGCGCTTCTGGAACTTCACGGCGTCGCAGCCGGCCTCGGCTGCGGCGTCGATGAGCTTGAGGGCGTTCTCCAGCTCACCGTTGTGGTTGATGCCGATCTCGCCGCAGATGTAGACGGGGTGGCCGGGGCCGACCTCGCGCGAACCGAACGTACGCAGACGGGAGTTGGTACTCATCGCGGGGATTTCCTTACCTGGTGAGGGAATCGAGAGAGGGTCCGAGGATCCAGCCGGCGATCTCCCGGATCGCGCCGTCGCCACCGGGGAGGGTGGTGACCGCGCGTGCGGCGCCGCGTACGACGTCATGGGCGCTCGCGACCGCCACGGGCCAGCCGACGAGGGCGAAGCACGGGAGGTCGTTGACGTCGTTGCCGACGTAGAGCACGCGCTCCGGCGCGATGCCCTGCTCCTCGCACCACTGCTTCAGCGCGAGGTCCTTGCGGTCGATGCCGTGCAGGACCGGGAGCTTGAGCTTCCGGGCCCGCGCGGCGACGACCGGGTTCTGTTCCGTGGACAGGATCAGCATGTTCAGCCCGCTCCTGCGCAGGGCGGCGATGCCGAGTCCGTCGCCGCGGTGCACGGAGACGAACTCCTTTCCGTCGGAGTCGATCAGCACCCGGTCGTCGGTCTGGGTGCCGTCGAAGTCGAGGACGACCGCGTCGATGTCGTCGGCGGTCGGGAGGGCGCCGGGCAGGTCCGCGTCGAAGACCTGGGCCAGCGCCCGCGCCCGGGCGAGGTCGTGCGGGTCGTCGATCTCCAGCACTCGCGCGGGGTCGGTGCGGACCAGTTCGGTGCGGCCGAAGAAGCGGTGGCCGTGCTCGCGGAAGCCCTTGGTCCGCATGGCGTAGGCGGCGCCGGTCTCCAGGTAGTCCTGGGGACGGTCCTGGCGGCGAGGGCGGTAGGACTTGTCGTGGTTGACGCCGGTGCCGCCCTCGGCCGGCTGATCGGCGTCGCGCCACACGAAGCCGTGGAACGGCGCGACCGTCACCGCGGTGTCGGCGCCGTTCTCGACGACCGCCGCCGCGACCCCGTCGACGTCCTCGCGGACGAGGAACGGGCTGGTGCACTGCACGAGCAGGACGACGTCCACCGGGGCGCCGTGCAGCGCCTCGTGGACGTCGAGCGCGTGCGCGACGGCGGCCTCGGAGGTGGCGGTGTCCCCGGCGATGGCGGCCGGGCGCAGCACGACCTCGGCGCCGGCCTGGCGGGCGGCGGCCGCGATGGCCTGGTCGTCGGTGGAGACGACGACGTCCGTCACCAGCCGGGCGGCCAGGCACTCGCGGACCGCGCGCGCCACCAGCGGGATGCCGCCGACGGAGGCGAGGTTCTTCGCGGGGACGCCCTTGGAGCCGCCGCGCGCGGGGATCACGGCGAGCACCCGGCGTACCCCGGCCGCTGTGTCGAACATGGGCTGAACTCCTTGACTCGGGTTGCTCACAGCTCCCCCATCCGCCGGATCACCGGCGCCACGCGCTGCACGCCGTGCCGGTAGGCGCCGCGTGCGGCCCGGCGCACGATCTGGCGCACGGGGCCCGGCTCCCGGTCGGCGGCGGGGGCGCCGGGCAGCGGGGTGCCGTCGGGGCCGAGGTGGTGGCGGGCGAGGATGCCGGGCAGATAGCCGGAGGCGGTCGCGAGCGTGTAGTAGGGGGCGAGCGGGGGCAGACCGGAGGGCCGGTCCAGGAGCTTGGCGATGCGTTCGCGGGTTGCGTCGAAGGCGCGGTCGTAGGCGCCTGCCCCGGCGGGGCCGTCCCCGGCCGCGACGCCCTGGCGGGCCACCCACTCCTCGTCCGGGACGGGGCGGTGGCCGGCGTCGAGCCGGTCCCAGGAGGAGAGACAGCCGGAGCCGACGAAGTGGTGGTTGCCGAGCGCCTCGCGCACCCCGAGGTCGGTGAGGACCACGGTGGGGATCCGGCGGTGCAGGGACTCCAGGGCGGCCGTGGAGCTGACCGTGACCATGAGGTCGGTGCGGTCGAGGACCTCGCCCATGTTCCCGTACACCAGCCGGAAGTTGGCCGGTGCGTCGAGCTTCTGCGCCAGCTTCTGGTAGGGCAGTTCCTCGATGTGCGTGGTGTGCTCGCCGGGCCGGGAGCGCAGCTTCAGCAGCACCTCGCGCTCGGGGTGCAGCCGCGCGTGCCGCACGAGCCGTTCGAGGAGGTAGGCCCGGTCCCTGCGGTTCTCCGGCACGGACGGCTGGGCGGCGAAGACGACGGTGTAGGGGTCGTGTTCACCGGTGTACGGCGCGCCGCCCAGGAACGGCAGGGCCACCTCGGTCACCGCCGAGGCGTCGGCGCCGACCCCGTCGAACACGGCGCGGAACCGCTCCGCGTCCTGGCGGGAGTTGGCGAGCACGAGGTCCGCGCCGTGCCGCAGCAGCAGACCGTCGGCGAGCTTCTCGTAGACGACGCCGACGTACCCCGTGACGACCACCGGCCGCCGCTCGCGGTCCTCCCACACCCGCCTCAGGCCGTGCAGCATCGCCTGGACGCCGCCGCCGACGAGCGCGAGGACGAGGACGTCGTACTGCCGCGCCCCCTCCTCGCCCATGGCGCGCAGGAACTCGACCGCCGTCACCTCGCGCAGCGAGTCCGCGCGCACGCCGACCTCGGTGAGCTGCCGGGCGGTGGGCGTGGCCCGGCCGCGCAGCAGGAAGCCGTCGAGGACGAGGCCGGCCTGCGCACGGTCCGGCGCGATCCGGCCGGCGGTGAGGGCGCCCCATTTCCAGCGGGTGTCGGAGTCCGCGAGGACCGCGATCCGGAGGGGCTTCGCATTACTTGCTGGCACGGTGAAGACCGTAGAAAGGGAAATCCAGCCGCGTGCCAACCACAAGTCAACAATGAGTTAACAACACGTCACCGAATACCGAACCACCTGGCCATTGGCCGGGAATTAGATGTGATGCACCGTTCCGACACATCGAGTTCATACCCCATACCCCCGGGGGAAATATTTGCCGCCGGGCCGCGCCCTAGGGTTTCACTGTGCCAAAGCTCTCCGTCATCGTGCCGTTCTACAACGTGCAGCAATACGCGTCGGACACTCTTGTGAGTCTGCGTGCGAACACCCATGCGGACTTCGAGTTCATTCTGGTCGACGACTGCTCGACCGATGCGACGCCCGCCCTCCTGGAGCGCGCGGAGCGCGAACTGCCGGGCGCGGTGTACGTCAGACATGAGAAGAACGGGGGGCTGGCGACCGCCCGGAACACCGGCATCGACCGTGCGCGCGGCGAGTACCTGACCTTCCTGGACGGAGACGACTGGCTCGCTCCGGGCTATTTTCCGCGACTCCTGGCCGCCATCGAGGAGTTGGGCTGCGATTTCGTCCGCACCGACCATGTGCAGTGCACCGGTCGGGCCCGGGCCGTCCACCGTGTCCCGCACGGCCGGCGCGGGACGGTGCTGAGCCCGCGCTCCGCGATCCTGCCGGCCGACCGGTCGACGTCGGTGGACTACGCCTACGCCTGGGCGGGTGTATACCATCGCCGGCTGGTCGACCGCGGGCTGCTGCACTTCACCGACGGACTGCGGACGGCCGAGGACCGGCCGTGGATCTGGAAGCTGCACCGGGAGGCGGAATCCTTCGCCGTGGTCGGGCTGTTGGGCGTCTATTACCGGCGGGGCGTGACTTCGTCGCTCACGCAGATCGGCGATGTGCGACAACTGGATTTCGTGCGCGCATTCGACCAGGTGATCGAGGAAACAGCACGTGACCCCGAGGCGGACACGTTGTTGCCGAAAGCGGTGCGCACCTATTGCGCGGTCATGACGCATCATCTCGGCACGATCGAGAGGTTCGAACCCGCCGTGGCCCGCACACTGCGTTCGCTGTGCGCCGCCGCCCTGAAGAGAATGCCGCAGGACGTGCTCGCGGAGGTCATGGACTCGATGGACGTACAACGGGCGGGCGTGCTGCGGCGCGTGCGGCGCAGGCCGTCGACGGCGCGGGCGGTGGCGCTCTGATGGCGCGCACCACCCGGATCTTCTGCGTCACGAGCCTGTTCGGCGCCGCGACCCTGGCCGCCGCCCTCGACGCCGGGCTCTTCGAGCCGACCGACCGCCGGCTGCTGCTGGTCGCCGACACCGCGGCCAACCCCGAGACCACCCCGTCCGTCCACGCGATGCCGGGCTTCGCCCGGATCCGGGAGCGCTTCGACGAGGTGCTGTCCTGGAACGGGACCATCGCCCCGTTCCACCCCGGCGGCTGGTCCCCGCGCGGCGACGACATCCCAATGTGGGAACGGCACCTACGGCTGCTGTGGGACCTCGGCGACGACGAGGTGCGGCTGGCCGTGGAGTCCGTTCACCTCAACCCGGCGCTGGCGCTGTGCCAGTTGTTCACCGGGGCGCCCGTCGACGTCTACGCAGGCGGCCTGATGAGCTACGGGCCGACCCGCGACAAGATCGACCCGCTGGTCGGCACCCGCGTCGACCGGCTGCTGCACCTCGATCTCGTCCCGGGGCTCACCCCGCTGCTGCTCACCGAGTACGGGGTGCCGCCGGTGCCGGTGCCGTCCGAGGCTTTCCTGAAGGTGCTGGAGGAACTGGCCGACGGCGAGGCGGAGTCGGCCACCGAGGCGGGGCAAGGGGAGCGGGGGCGGCCGGCGCTGCTGCTCGGGCAGTGCCTCTCGGAGCTCGGCGTCGTCGGCGCCGCCCAGGAGGAGGACCTGTACCTGGGCATGGTGCGCGGGGCCGTGGCTCTCGGGCACCGCACGCTCGTCTTCAAACCGCATCCCACGGCGCCCGTCCGCTGGTCCCGGCGGCTGGAGGACGAGGCGCGCGGCCTGGGCGCCGAACTCACCGTCCTCGACCGGCCGGTCCTCGCGGAGGTGGCCTACCAGCGGCTGCGGCCCGCGCTCGTCGTCGGCTGCTTCTCCACCGCGCTGCTCACCGCCGCCGCTCTGTACGGCCTCCCGGTGGCCCGGTCCGGCACCGACACCGTGCTGGCCGGGATCGCGCCGTACCAGAACAGCGAGCGGGTGCCGGTCACCCTCGTCGACGCGGCGCTGCCGGAGCTGGCGGACGGGTCGGCGGTGGAGGGCTGGAGCATGCCCCCGGCGGAGCGGATCGCGGAGCTGGAGCTGCTCCTGAAGGCGGTCGGCTTCGCGATGCAGCCCAGGATCCACCCGGGGCTGCGGGGCGAGGCGGAGCGCTACCTCGCCACCCGGCTGAACCCGCACACCTGGCGCTACTTCAAGCGACGGCGCCTGGCGGCCCTGGCCCTGCCCGGCGCCGTACCGGCCCAGCTCGCGTTCCTCCCCCGCAACGCGGCCGTACGCCGACTCGCACGCCGGGCGCGGGCCCTGAAGCGGGTGACCGGCAAACCGTAGGGGCGGGCGGCGGGGTGGCGGGGCGGGGGCCGCGGGGCACGGGGTTCATCGGATCGAAACCTGCGCGCTGCCCCCGGGTCAGCCGCTCCACACCGGTCACTCGCGGGACGTCCGTAGCGTCCGAACACATTTCCAGATCGGCTCCCTCGGCAACAACGGAAGGTCCTCAGGATGAGCGCGGCTGACCAGGCCACGACACCGGTACCGGCACCCGCGGCGGCACCAGCAGCGGCACCGGAACAGACACCGGAACCGGAACCGGCATCGGCACCGGCACCGGCACCGGCACCGGCACCGGCATCCCGGCTGAAACTCTCCCTGCCCGACCGGACCGAGGTCCGGCCCCGGGCGGAGAACCGGCTGCGCGCCCTGGACGGTCTGCGTCTGCTGGCGGCCCTGATGGTCTGCTTCTACCACTACGCCGGCAAGAACGGCGAGGTCGCGTCGTCCTGGCACCAGTCCCCCGCCGACAAGTTCCCCACGCTGTCCCAGCTGGCCACCTACGGCAGCCTGGGCGTGCAGTTCTTCTTCCTGATCAGCGGCTTCGTGATCTGCATGAGCAGCTGGGGCAAGAGCATGGGCGACTTCTTCCGCTCCCGGGTCTCCCGCCTCTACCCGGCGTACTGGGCCGCGATAGTCCTGGTCACCGCCGCCTGCTTCGTCGCGCCGGCGGTCTCCGCGCCGCTGCGCTCGGACGAGGTGCTGGTCAACTTCACCATGCTGCAGCAGCCGATGGGCGTGCCCCGGGTGCTGGGCGTCGACTGGACGCTCTGGGTGGAGGTGCGCTTCTACGCCCTGTTCGCGCTGTTCGTGGTCTGGAAGGGCGTCACCTACCGGCGCGTGGTCATGTTCTGCATCCTGTGGACGCTGGCCGGCGTCTTCGCCCGGGTCGCCGACCACCCGCTGACCGACCAGCTGGTGATGCGCGACCACGCGCCGTACTTCATCGGCGGCCTCGCCCTCTACCTGATCTACCGCTTCGGCAGCGACCTGCTGCTGTGGGGCATCGTGGTGTTCAGCTTCCTGCTGGGCCAGCGCTACTCGGTCACGGCCCTGTGGCACCCCGGTCCGCAGGGCGCCTTCCACCGCGACCCGCATGTCATCGAGCTGATCGTCCTCGTCGCCTTCATCGCCGTCGCCGCGGTGGCCCTGGGCTGGACGAGCAAGGCGAACTGGCCCTGGCTGACGGTCGCCGGGGCGCTGACGTACCCCTTCTATCTGATCCACGAGCACCTGGGCTGGTTCTTCATCCGGGTGCTGTACCGCGAGTTCGGCCTGAACCCGTATCTGACGATCGCCACGACGATCCTGTCCATGCTGGGAATCGCCTATCTGCTGCACCGGTTCGTGGAGAAGCCGTTCGGCCCCCGACTGAAGAAGGCACTGGCCACACAGCCCGCACACCGCGCCTGAGCGACCACCCGAAACACGGCGACGACGAAGCCCCGCGCCCCTTCTAGGGACGCGGGGCTTCGTGGTGTCGGTGTCAGGCCTGGCGTGCCGTCGTCGTGGAGCGGATCCGGCGTACCGCCCGGCGGACCGCCGGATGCCGGCGCAGTGCCTCCGCGCGGATCGGGGCGCCGCCGGGCAGCCGCAGGCTGGTCAGGCGGCGGCGCTTGAAGTAGCGCTGGTGCTCGGCCAGATGCTCGGTGAGCCAGGCCGCCGTCTCCTCGCGCAGGGCGTGGTACTTGCGGGACTGCATGCAGTACCCCACGGCCCGCACCAGGGGCGCCAACTCCACTGTCGCTCCCGCAAGTTCGAGCGGGGCGCCGAGCTCCGCGCGCTCCGCGTCGGGCAGCGCCGCGTCGATGACGGTGAGCGGGACGCGGTTGCTGTTCTCGTACGGCGTGATGCGGTCCAGGAGCAGCTCCGTGCCGACGCGGGCGACCGGGATGCCGTAGAAGGCGGCGGCGGTCATCAGGGCCGTGGAGAAGCAGCCGATGACGAGCTTCGGCTTCAGGAACGCGAAGACCGTCTCGGCGAGGACCGGCTCGTTGAGCACCGTGAGCCGTACGCCGAGTTCCTTCGCGACCGCCTCCAGCGCGTCGTTGAAGACGGCGGGGGCGCTCGGGTGCGGCTTGAACAGCACGTCCTCGTGGCCCGCGCGGGCCGCGGCCCGCAGCATCCGGACGTGCAGCTGCTCCTCCTCGTCCTGGGTGATCAGGTCGATGGCGGAGAGGTACTGGCCGAGGAGGACGGCGGTGGGCGGGTGGTCGGCGGGGAGGCGCTCGGCGAGGAGGCCGGCCCCGGACTCGCCGAGCTGCGCGAGGACGTCCACCATGGCCTCGCCCGGCACGGCCTCGGGCTCGACGCCGTACTCGGACAGCAGCATGGGCTTGAGGCCCGGCACCAGGTCGAGGTGCAGGACGCGCTTGATGCGGCTGCTCATGCCGTGCGGGATGCGGTTGCGGGTGGGGCCGTAGCTCATCAGGCCGTCCGCGTACACATGGATGGGGCTGTCGGCGAAGATGTCGGCGACCGCGCGGGAGGGGTTGGCCTGGATGGACTCGCAGGCGATCTCGACGGGTTCGTCGCCCAGGTCCCAGGCCAGCCGGACGGCCTTCTCCCACAGCTGGGCGTCCTGGGCGCGCGGGGACCAGCCGACCGGGTGGTGCGGGGAGATGAACTCGTTCCACGAGTGCACCGCGTCGAACACGGGGCGCAGCTTCTCGAAGCCGGCCATCCGGTCCAGCGGGGTGCCGACCTCGGGGACCGAGGCGGTGTTGCTGACGACGAGGATGCGGCGCACGCCCTCGCGCGGCCCGAACTGGCCGGCGCGGATCGCGGCGGTGACGGTCGCGGCCGCGTACTGGGTGGCCGAGAAGAAGAGCTGGATCATGCCGCCACTCCCTTGAGGCCGCCCCGGACCCGGCGCAGCAGGTCGACGCGTTCCTCGCCCATCCCCACCACGGCCTCGCCCAGTTCGGCCTCGCTCATCGCGCCGAGCGCGTCGGCCGCCATCCGCTTCAGCTGCGCGGCCACGCTGCGCTCGAACCGGTGCCGGTCGAGGAGTTGGTGGGCGATGACGACGCAGTAGTTGCGCAGGGCCTTCGTGCGCAGCCTGGCCGCCTCGGGGTCGTCGGCGAGTTCGGCGAGGACGAGGTCGAAGGAGCGGAAGAAGTCCAGTTGGCGCACATCGCCGATCTGGGTGAGCGAACTGGCGATCCCCCGGCGGTAGAAGACCCCGTGCAGGCCGGCGACGACATAGGACTCGGCCCTGCGGTGCAGGTCCCAGATCCACGGGCGGTCCTCGGCGGTGCGCAGCCCGTCGTGAAAGCGCAGCAGGCCCCGGTCGAGGAGGCGGCGGTGGTACACCCCGGCCCAGGCGTACGGGTAGTCGACCATCGTGGTGTCGTCGACGGGCAGGATCGAGCCGCGCGGGTCGAGCGGGGTGTGGCGGCGGCCCTCGGGCGCCCGGTGGACGGCCCGCTCGACTCCGGTGACCTGTACGTGGTCGACGCGGACGAAGTCGACGTCGAACCGCTCGATGACGTCGACCAGTCGGGTCAGATAGCCGGGCGCGAGCCAGTCGTCGCCGTCGAGGAAGGTGAGGTAGCGGCCTTCCGCGGCGTCGATGCCGGTGTTGCGCGCGGTCGCCAGTCCGCCGTTGCGCTCGTGCCGGATCACCCGGCTGTTCCCGAGCCGCTCCGTGAGGGAGAGGAGTGCCTCGTAGGTCTTGTCCTTGGTTGACCTGTCCTCGACGAAGATGAACTCGAAGTCGTCCCGTGCGTTGTTGACCAGGCTGGTCACGGTCTCGGCAATGTACGACTCGATGTTGTAGCAGGGGACGACGACGGACAGGGTCGGTGTGTTGGCCACGTGTGCGCACCTGGATTCTCAGCGGAAAGTCAAGAGATCTTAAGAAATCTGGATCTGCATTCGTGTGTCCCGTCATCGACATTCAGGTGAATTCGGTGTGACAAGCCCTCCGCCTGTTTAGACACCCCCCTATTCTCTCAAAGCACAATGCTAGGTTCGCGCACGTGACCGAAATATCCACCTCGACTCCACCGGCCGCACAACGCGGTCCGAGTCCGCGCGGACCGGCTTCCCGCCGACTGCGCCTCACCTCTCCCGCGGGGTGGACGACCGCCCTCACCGCCGCCGGACTGCTGATCTACACGACGCTCACCGCCGGTGTCTTTCTCGACCTCCGTTATGTGCTCGCCGCCCTGCGCACCACGGGAAAAAGCGGCCTGTCCCCCTCCGAGGTCTTCGCTCACCGGCCTTTCTTCTACCGCTGGCTGCTGGCCGCGCTGGACTCCGCCACCGGCGGCTCGAACGCGGTGCGCGAAGCGACCCTGCGGCTCTTCGGCCTCGCCCTGTGCGCGGCCGCCGGTGTGCTGCTGCACCGGGCCCTGCGCCGCCGGATGCCCGAGCGGGACGCGCTGCTCGTCGCCGGGGCCACCGCCCTGGCGACGGCGTTCGCGCCGGTCATCGACTACATGCAGCCGGAGTGGTTCGCGATCGTCTTCGCGCTGCTCGCCGTCGCCGCCGCGCTCGGTCCCGGCAACCGCCGGCAGGCCGTCGCGCTCGCCGCGCTGCCGCTCGGTCTCGCCGTCCTGATGAAGTACTCCACCGCGGGCACCGCCGCGATGGCGCTCGTCGTCGTCTTCGCCGTGGACCGTATACGCGGTCTGCTGCTCGCCGCCGCGACCGCCGTCGCCACCGGCCTGCTGTTCGCGGTCAGCGCCTGGTCGGGCTCGCGCGAGCTGCAGTGGCTGCGCGACATGCCGCACATCAACGCGCACGCCTGGGGCAAGGATCCGCTCGTCGTCTCCGACCTGCTGCAGCGGACCGCGTCCTACGTGGGCGACCGGATGGCGCTCACGCCGGTCCTCGCGCTGCTGCCCGGGGCGCTGCTGCTGTTCGCCGCCACCCTCGCCACGCGCCGGCAGCGCGTCGAGGCCGTGGTCACCGTCGTGCTGCTCGTGTTCATCGGCGTGGCCGTCGTGGTCTATCAGGGCAACTGGTTCGCGTACCACGGCGAGAGCCTGGTGGCGGTGGCCGCGGCCCTGACCGGGCTCGCGATCGGCCGCTGGTACGGACGCCACGGCAGGCCCCCGCTCTGCCTGACCGCGCTCGCCCTGCTGTACGGGGTCGGGACCCCGCTGCTCGCCCAGGTCCGCGCGGACGTCGACGTGGACGTGATCGCCTGGCTCGCCTCGGCCGCGGCCCTGCTCGCCGGTGCGGTGGACCTGTGGTGGGTGCGCGCGCCGCGGCCGCGCGCGGTGCGCCTTCCGGTCGCGCTGCCCGTCCTCGCGCTCGTGGTGTGCCTGGCGGCGACCGTGTGGCCCACGTCCGGGGTGCGGGTGATCCTCGGGCGCATCGTCACGACCAACGCCGAGCTCAAGGTGCAGGCGCGGTCGGCCGAGGCCGCCGCCGAGCAGGTGCGGGCCGAGCTCCCGGCCGGGGCGCCGGTGCTGTACCTGACCTTCGGCCAGCAGGCCTACTACATCGACCACCCGACCGCCTGCCGGTACCCCTTCCCCACCTTCTTCAACGTGCCCAAGCAGCTCACCGACGTCCCCTCGCTGACGTCGACCCGGGAGAACGTGCGCTGCATCACGCAGGACCACCCGGCCGAGTACGCCGTGTACCAGCCCAGTTGGCTGTCGCTGGGGGTGATCGATCCGCGGATCGCGGCGGACATCCGTCGTACGTACGACTGCCCCAAGCCGGAGGGACGGCAGCTGGTGGTGTGCAGGCTGCGCTGACGACGCGGGTGCGGCGGCGGCACGCGAAGGCCCCGGCGGTGAACGCACCGCCGGGGCCGACTCGTCTCGGCGTCCGTCAGACCTCGGTCGGACCTCGTCCGTCGGACCGCGTATGTCAGACCTCGTCCGTCGGGCCTCGTCCGTCAGACCGCACCGGCGATCCGGGCCGCCTTGTGGCCCAGTTCGACCGAATAGCTCTGCCCCCGGTCCTGCGGGTAGATCTGCGACATGGTCGCGAGCGTGACCCGGCTGAGGTGGGTGCCGTGGCCGGGGATCAGCGCCTTGTACTCGGGCGTGACCACGGGCTGGGCGAAGGGCGCCCGGGAGAAGTGCCAGTCCTGGATCCAGGAGCGGTCGAACTGCGGGTTCAGCCGCTGGAGATACGGCAGATACCGGTCCAGCAGCTCGGCCGGGTCGGTGGTGAAGCGCCAGTCGTCGCGCTCGACGTAGTTGCCCACGTAGAGGATGTGCCGGCCGCCGTACTGGGCGCGGTCGATCATCTGCGTGTGCTCGACGACCGCGAGGAACGGGAAGTCGGGCTCGTTGATGTTGAGCCAGTAGTACGGGATGGCGCTGCGGTCCAGCTCCAGGACGAAGCAGGTCGCGCCCAGGTACTGGTTGCGCCAGACGGCGTCGTCGGCCGGCACGTCGGCGGCCTTGGCGAAGGCGGGCTGCGGGGTGGTGACGATCAGCTGGTCGAAGCTGTACGAGGCGCCGTCGGCGGTGCGCACGGTGACCGGCCCGTCCGCGCCGTCCTGCCGGATCGTGTCCATCCGCTTGCCGAACTCGACCTTGCCGCCGCGCTCGGCGATCCGGTCGCGCAGGGTCGCGTACACGCGCTCGAACCCGCCGTCCAGATAGCCCAGTTCGAAGGTGCGGCAGTGCACCCGCGCCCACAGCCAGGCCATGGAGACCTGGTCGGCGCGGTCGCCGAACTTGCCCCGCAGCAGCGGCTCCCAGACGGCCTCGGTGGCGCGCCGCCCGGCCCACTTGCGCACCCAGGCGAGCGCGGTGCGGTCGTTGAACTTCTCGCCGTCGCGGACCACCTTCAGCCAGGCCGACGACAGCCCGAAGCGGATGCCGGCGGGCAGGCCGTACAGCGGGGAGGTCAGCATTTCCAGCGGTGTGCTGAAAGGGTGCATCCGGCCGCCCCGGTACACACCGGTGGTGGTCTTGTGGAAGCGCAGATCGCCGCCGAGGCCCAGTTCCTCGATCAGCTCGATCATCTGGCGGTCGCTGCGGAAGATGTGGTGGTAGTAGCGCTCCAGCGGCACTCCCCCGACGGGGATCGACGCGGCGAGCCCGCCGAGTTCGTCGGCGGCCTCCAGGACGGTGACCGCGTGGCCCTGCTTGACCGCGTCGTACGCGGCGGTGAGGCCGGTCGCGCCCGCGCCGATGACGCCGAGATTCATGCGAAACTCCACTTTCTGTTGAGCACGAACTGGAGGGCCAGGACCAGCGGCAGCGAGCCGGCCTTCACCAGGTTCGGGTCGATGCCGAGCCCGCGGGAGAACACCGCGAACAGCACGAACGTCAAAGTGATGCCGGTCAGGCCGACGGCGTAGAAGCGCAGGTAGCGCAGCAGCAGCCGGTCCCGCTTGTCGAAGGTGAACAGGGCGTTCAGGACGAAGTTGTTGGTGATGCCGAGGCTGGTGGAGAGCACGTTGGCCACCTGCTCGTGCATCCCGGCCACGTTGTAGAGCAGCAGGAACGCGCCCATGTCGAGCAGGACTCCGCTGCCGCCGACCAGCGCGTAGGTGATCAGCTGCCGCAGGTCACGGGTGCGGGCCTGGGTCCGGGCGCCCTCCAGGGAGTCAGTCGCCATGGCCGCCGCTGCGGGCGTGGGCGGGGTCGGCGTCGGCGTCCGTGTCCGTGTCGGCGTCCGACTCGTAGGCGATGACCTGCCGCACGGTGTACAGGGGCCGGCCCTGCACCTCGTTGTAGGTGCGCCCGATGTAGCTGCCCAGCACGCCGAGCGACAGCATCTGCACTCCGCCGAGGAACAGGACGACCACCATCAGCATCGTCCAGCCGGAGACCGTGATCTCCGGCCGCAGCACCTTCATGGCGAGCGCGTAGACGATGCCGACGAGCGAGAAGGCGAGCACCGCGAAGCCCAGCTTGGTGATCATCCGCAGGGGCGCGGTGGAGAAGCCGGTCAGCCCGTCGATGGCGAGGCGCGCCATCTTCTTCAGCGGGTACTTGGTCTCGCCGGCGAACCGCTCGTCGCGGTCGAAGTGCACCTCGCTCTGCCGGAAGCCGATCGAGGCGACCATGCCGCGCACGAACCGGCTGCGCTCGCGGAAGCGCCGCAGTTCGTCGGCGGCGCGCCGGTCCATCAGCCGGAAGTCGCCGGTGTCGACCGGGATCTCCACCTCGGTGGAGGACCGCAGCAGCCGGTAGAAGGCGTGCGCGGTGGTCTTCTTGAAGAACGAGTCCTGCCGGCTGCGCCGCCGGGCGTGCACGATCTCCGCGCCCTCCCGCCAGGCGTCGATCAGCTCCAGGCTGACCTTCGGCGGATCCTGGAGGTCGGTGTCCATGACGATCACGGCGTCGCCGCGCGCCACGTCGATACCGGCCGTGATGGCCATCTGGTGCCCGAAGTTGCGCGCGAAGTCGACGATCCGCACGCGCGGGTCGTTCTTCGCGATGTCTTCGAGGATGGGCAGGGTGCCATCGGCGGAGCCGTCGTTGACGTACACCAACTCATAGGTGAACTCCGTGCGTTCACCAAGTGCCGCCACGAGTTCCTCGTGGAAGTGACGGATCCCGTCCTGCTCGTTGAAGACGGGCAATACATATGAGACGAGTGCGGCGCCGCCACGCTGGCGCGGCACATGCGCCCCTTGCACCCGGCTGTCTATGTCTGGCATTCGGCGAACGTAGGGGCACGATATGAACCCGCTGTAAACGCGTAATTAGCATTGGGATGCGCTGCGTCGACATATGCCGTCCGCTCACCCGAATGGCCCCCGAGTCGACCTATGCCCGCGTGTATCGCACCTCAATCCCGGTGATCAACAACTCCAGCCCTTCCGTGAAATGCAGGTCGTAGTCGGCGAAGATCTCCGCGCCCGCCTTCGCCGCCAGGGGGAATTCGCTCATCAGCCGGGCGCGCTCCTCGATGTCGTATCCCTCGCGCCGCTCGTCGGGCAGCGGCTGGACGCCCTGTTCCTCGGTGACGAAGCCGATCGTGTACAGGTACGTCGTCGAGGTCGCGCGGACGGCGTCGGCGAGGGCGAAGCCGGCCGCCGTGAAGAGCCGCAGGCTGTCCTCCATCTGCTCGGCGTGCTCGATGCCGGTGAAGCGTGAGCCGCTGAAGACCTTCGCGCCGTCCCGGTAGCCGCGCAGGGCCTCGCGCAGTCCGTGGTTGGACTTGCGCAGCCGGTCCTGCCAGGTGTCGGCGGGGTCGAGGGCGGCGCCGGCGACCATCCGCCGGTACATCTCGGTCGCCATCTCGTCCAGCAGCGCCTGCTTGTCCTTGAAGTGCCAGTACAGGGCGGGCGCCTTCACGTCCAGCTCCTTGGCGATGGCCCGCAGGGTCAGCCCGTCGAGGCCCACCTCGTTCAGGAGCCTGAGTGCGGTGTCCGCGACCCGCGCGCGGTCGAGGGGGGCTCGTCGTCCGGTACTCACACTTGACAGTTTAACGCCGTTAAGGCCACGCTGGCGGGGAACGGAACTTAACAGCGTTAAGGAGAGAGTGGTCATGACGGCACCGACACGGACCGACGTACTGATCGTGGGCGCGGGCCCCACCGGCCTCGCCCTCGGCATCGACCTGGCCCGGCGCGGGGTGGACGCGCTGCTGGTGGAGCGGGGCGACGCACTCGCCCGCGGCTCGCGCGGCAAGGGTCTGCAACCCCGCACGATGGAGGTCTACGACGACCTCGGCGTCCTGGACGAGATCCTCGCCGCCGGGGGCCCGTACCCGGTGGGCATGATCTGGACGGACGGCAGGCAGACCGGCGAGTTCCCGATGTTCGACCCGGCGGAGGACGGCGAGGAGGGCTCCCGGTTCACCGGCCCCTGGATGGTCCCGCAGTGGCGCAACCAGGAGATCCTGCGGGCCCGCCTGGAGCAGCTCGGCGGCTCGGTGGCCTTCGGCCGCGAACTCGCCGGGATCGAGCAGGACGAGACGGGCGTGACGGCGCACTTCACCTCGGGCGAGCCGGTCCGCGCCCGGTACGCCGTCGCCGCGGACGGGGGGCGCTCGGCGGTGCGGCGGGCGCTGGGCATCGAGATGACGGGCGAGCTGCTGGACCCGAACCCGACGCTGGTGGCGGACGTCCGCGTCGCGGGCCTGGAGCGCACGTTCTGGCACGTCTTCCCGCCGAGCGGGGAGGACTCGGACTTCCTCGCCCTGTGCCCGCTGGCCGGGACGGAGGACTTCCAGCTGGTGGCCCGCTTCCCGGCGGGGACGGAGCCGGACCTCTCCCCCGAGGGCATCCGCAAGCTGGTCGCCGACCGCACCCACCTCGCCGCCGAGGACGTCACCGAGGTCGGCTGGGCGTCCGACTTCCGCCCGCGCGCCGCCCTGGCCGACCGCTTCCGCGCGGGCCGGATCTTCCTGGCCGGGGACGCGGCACACGTCCACTCCCCGGCCGGCGGCCAGGGCCTGAACACGAGCGTCCAGGACGCATACAACCTGGGCTGGAAGCTGGGCGCGGTCCTGAGCGGGCGTGCGCCGGAAGCGCTGCTGGACACGTACGAGGAGGAACGGCGTCCCATCGCCGAGGCCATGCTGGGCCTGTCCACGGCGATCCACCGCGACGAGGCGCGACGGGGCGCGGCAACCCGCCAACTGGGCCTGAACTACCGGGACTCGTCACTCAGCGAGGAGACGAGGACGGCAACGGGTGCGCTGCGCGCCGGCGACCGTGTCCCCGACCTGACGGTGGACGGCGTACGCCTCTTCGACCGACTCAAGGGCCCGGACTGGACCCTGCTGAAGCTGGCCGAGGGCATCTTCCTGGTCCGCCCCGACGGCTACGTGGGCTGGGCGGGCGAGACGGAGAACGGCCTCGCGCCCTACCGCGCACGGGTCGGCCTCGACTAGTCGTCGCCGTCGAGGAGGGTGTCCACGGAGAGCTCGAGGGTGACACCGACGGACTCGGGGATGGGGACGACCTGGCCTCGCTTGTAGCGGACGGGGTCGGGGTACTTGCCGTCGACGGGGTCTTGGTAGACGAGTACCAGGTCATGCTTGCGGTCTGCGATGAGGTAGACCGGGATGTTGGCCCTGGCGTACACGTCGACCTTGGTGGCTGTGTCGTTCGTCCAGTTGGATGAGGTCACTTCCAGCACCATGCGGAAGACATGCGGGGCATAACAGTTCTTCTCGACGACCGCGTCGTGGAAGTCGGCGTCCACCACGGACAGGTCCGGCACAGCGTAGTCGTCCGGCCCGGTCGGCAACCACAGGCCGACGCCCGGGACCGTTCTCAGCCCGGCCTGCCGATCTCCGGCTGCGTGGCACGCCACGATCAACCAGGACAATGTCACTTGATGCGGCCCATCCGGCGGCGGTGTCACGACAATGCTCCCGTTGAGGATCTCCACCCGGTGCCCGGGCAATTCCTCCCACAGCCAGTCGGCAGCGTCAGCGAGCGACGACTCGTGCAGCATCACAGCCACGGCACCCTCCTTGTCGGGAACACCCTCCACGAGCGTAACCACGAACGGGCGGTTTCCGCCGCCGATCACCCGTTCGGGGGAAACGCCCAGCTCAGAACGCATCCGACGGCACGTATGTCCCCCACACCCCCCGGAGGGCGTCGCACACCTCCCCCACCGTCGCCCGGGTCCGCAGGGCGTCCTTCATCGGGCAGAGGACGTTGTCCTCCCCCTCCGCCGCCCTCCGCAGGGCGTCCAGGGCCGAGTCCACCGCCGCCTGGTCCCGCTCCGCCCGGAGCCGGGCGAGGCGCTCCGCCTGCTGGGCCTCGATCGCCGGGTCCACGCGCAGCGGCTCGTAGGGCTCCTCCGCGTCCAGCCGGAAGCGGTTGACACCGACCACGACCCGGTCGCCGGAGTCGGTCTCCTGGGCGATGCGGTACGCGCTCCGCTCGATCTCGTTCTTCTGGAAGCCGTGCTCGATGGCGGACACCGCGCCGCCGAGGTCCTCGACCCTGCGCATGAGCTCGACCGCCGCGCCCTCGACGTCGTCGGTCATCCGCTCCACCGCGTACGACCCGGCGAAGGGGTCGACCGTCGCCGTCACGTCGGTCTCGTAGGCCAGCACCTGCTGGGTGCGCAGAGCCAGGCGGGCGCTTTTGTCCGTCGGGAGCGCGATCGCCTCGTCGAAGGAGTTGGTGTGCAGCGACTGCGTGCCGCCCAGTACCGCCGCCAGGCCCTGGACCGCCACCCGGACCAGGTTCACCTCCGGCTGCTGGGCCGTCAGCTGGACGCCCGCGGTCTGCGTGTGGAAGCGCAGCATCAGGGACTTCGGGTTCCGCGCGCCGAACTCGTCGCGCATGACCCGCGCCCAGATCCTGCGCGCCGCGCGGAACTTGGCGACCTCCTCCAGGATCGTCGTCCGGGCCACGAAGAAGAAGGACAGCCGGGGTGCGAAGTCGTCGACGTCCATGCCGGCCGCGACGGCGGTGCGGACGTACTCGATGCCGTCGGCCAGCGTGAAGGCGATCTCCTGCGCCGGGGACGCGCCCGCCTCCGCCATGTGGTAGCCGGAGATCGAGATCGTGTTCCACTTCGGGATCTCGGCCCGGCAGTACTTGAAGATGTCCGCGATCAGCCGGAGGGAGGGCTGGGGAGGGAAAATGTACGTCCCGCGCGCGATGTACTCCTTCAGGACGTCGTTCTGGATCGTGCCCGTGAGCCGGCCGGCCGGGACGCCCTGCTCCTCGCCGACCAGCTGGTACATGAGGAGCAGCAGGGCCGCGGGGGCGTTGATCGTCATCGACGTCGACACCTTGTCCAGCGGGATCCCGTCGAACAGCACCCGCATGTCCTCGACCGAGTCGACGGCGACCCCGACCTTGCCGACCTCGCCGTGCGCGATCGGGGCGTCGGAGTCGTGACCCATCTGGGTGGGCAGGTCGAAGGCGACCGACAGGCCCGTCGTGCCGTGGGCGATCAGCTGCCAATAGCGGGCGTTGGACTCCACCGCCGTGCCGAAGCCCGCGTACTGACGCATGGTCCAGGGGCGGCCGGTGTACATCGACGGGTGGACGCCCCGGGTGTAGGGATAGCCGCCCGGCTCGCCCAGCTTCCCGGCCGGGTCCCAGCCCGCCAGGTCCCGCGGCCCGTACACGGGCTCGATGGGCAGTCCGGACTCCGACTCACGCGTCATGGGTGCGATGCCTCCCGACGAGCGACTGCTCCGACGATCGGACAAAGGAACGATGGGATCATTGCGACGATTACGCTGAGCCCCTGTCATAACAATGCCGCGCCGTTCGCGAAGCGTCATCCGGGGGGAACATCTCTGGCATGCGGATGCGGAGATCGATCACCGTCCTGGCCGGCGCGGCGGCCCTCGTGACGGTGTGCGGCTGTAGCGTGCAGGCCCCGGGGGCGGACGGAAAGGCGCGCCCGCCCGTCCTGGGCGACGCCAGCCCGACGGCCTCGCCCGGCCCGACCGCCGGCGCCACCGCCGGCGCCACCGTCGGCGCCGCCACCAGCGCCGCCACCACTGCCCCGCCGCCCGCGGTCCTGTGGTCCCGCGGCGACTCCGGGCGGGACGTGCGCGAGCTCCAGGCCCGGCTGCGGCAGGTCGCCTGGCTCTACACCGGGCCCACGGGCAGGTACGACGACGCCACCGTGCGGGCGGTGCAGGGCTTCCAGGGCAAGCGCGGGCTGCCGAAGACCGGGAAGACGGACACCGTCACCTGGCAGCGGCTGCTGCGGATGACGCGCGAACCGGGAAAGTGGGAGCTGTATCTGATGGGCGGTCAGCCGGTCGCCGCGCCGGATCCCCGGTGTCTGACCGGGCGGGTGCTGTGCATCGACAAGACGACCCGGACCCTGCGCTGGATGATCGACGGCCGGACCGTCTCGACCGTGTCGGTCCGTTTCGGCTCGCAGTACACGCCCACCCGGGAGGGTGTGTTCCACGTCTACTGGAAGTCCCGCGACCATGTGTCGACGCTCTATGACTCGCCGATGCCGTACGCGATGTTCTTCAGCGGCGGCCAGGCGGTGCACTACTCGTCCGACTTCGCGGCCCGCGGTTACGCCGGCGCCTCGCACGGCTGTGTCAACGTCCGGGACGAGGCGGCGATCGCAGCCCTCTTCGCGCAGGTCAGGAACGGCGACAAGGTCGTCGTGTCCTGGTAGGCGCTGACGCCCGAGGGGGAGTTTGTGGCGCGAGCGGGACCGGGGGAACGTGTCCCGCCCGCGCCGAGCGCACGAGCCGAAGGTACGGGGGGAACCCCGGCTCGGTGCAAGGGCCGATGACCAGTCGGCTCACTTGTTACTGCGTCCCGGCCGCCGAAAACGTCACACCCGCCGCGAAAAAACTTCGACGATCTACAAAGTCGCAGGTCAGAGGCGTTCAGTGGTGGCCGTGGCCGCCGTGCCCGTCGCCGTCGCGTCCGTCGCCGTCGCGTCCGTGATGGCCGCCACCGTTGCCGCTGTTTCCGCCGTTGCGGCCGTCTCGGCCGTGGTGACCGCCGTCGTCGTCCTCGTCGTCGTCGCCACCGCTGTCGGCGCCGGACTTGTCGCCCAGGTTGCTCCCGGGGGTCAGTCCGTTCTGGCCGCCGGAGGACGTCTGGCCTCTTCCGGGGTCCCGGCCGGAGGTGCCGTTGCCGGTGCCGCCGGTGCCGCGGGCGTTGCCCGCGGGGGCGTTGCCGAGGACGCTCGCGCAGTACGCCTGTACCCGCTTCGCGCCGCCGGCCAGGTTCTCCAGGCTCTTGCGGCGGTCGGAGGCCAGCGGCTTGCCGGCGTTCAGGTCCCGGCAGGACGAGGTCGCCTCGGACTGCCGACTGCCGCCGGTGTCGGGGGCGGCCACGGCGCCGTCGTCGCCCGCGGTACCGTCGCTGTCACCGGCCTCACCGGTGTCCCCGCTCCCGTCGGTTTCACCGCCGTCCGGGGTCGCTGAGTGCTCCGCGCCGCCCGAGACCTCCGGGGCGGGCGGGACGAGCGGGCGTTCGGTGACCACGGGGGCCGAGACGGAAGCGGCGGGGCGGCCGGGTTCCTCGTCGTCGAACGGGATCGGCAGTAAGCCCGACCCGGCCACGACCGCGACCCCGCCGACCATCCCGACGGCGAGCGCCGCGGCCAACCCCCACCGCGCGGGCCGACTCCGCCGAGCGCAACGTCCCGTCTCCCGCCCCCGGCCGCCGATCCGGACCAGCCCGGCGTCAGCGGCGCCCGCACCGACCGAGCCGGACCCCATCACGCCGGGGAGGCCGGTGAGGGGGGCGGGGTCGGGGTGGGCGGCGAGGTCCGTGCGGGCGGCTTGGGCCTTGCGGAAGGCTGCCAACGCGGCGGCCTCGCCCGGGAGTTCCTCGTCGGCGGGCAGCGGCTCGGCGGCCGGCGCGGACAGGGCGGACAGCGTCCGCGCGAGCCGCTCGGCCTCTTCGCGGGCCACGGGCCCGCCGGCGACAGCGTTGTCCGGTGATTCACCGCGCAGCAGACGCTCCGCCGTCTCGCGGTCGAGCCACCTGTCCTGCTTGTCGGCCATCACATGTCCTTCTGCGTCCGGGGACGCGCATGCGTCACACCCGCGGACGTCACCGCGCGCGAGCGCGATCCTCGCTGAGGCGGCAGTGCGTCGAGCGCCCCGGCCGTCTCCGGATCCTCGCCGAGCAGCTCGGCGAGCTTCTTCAGACCGCGGTGCGCGGCCGTGCGTACGGCGCCGGGCCGTTTGCCGAGCGTCTCGGCGGCCGTCTTGGCGTCCAGTCCCATCACCACCCGCAGGACGACGGCCTCGGCCTGGTCCTGCGGCAGCCGGGCGATGAGGCCGAGGGTGCGGCCGGTGGCCAACGCCTCGATGGCCTCGCCCGCGGTGTCGGACTCGGCGGCCCGGCCGGTCAGCTCCGTCTCATCGGCGACTGTAGCGGGCCGCCGTCCGCGCATGCGTATGTGGTCCAGGGCTCGGTTGCGGGCGATGCGAGCGGCCCAGCCCCGGAAGCGGTCCGCGTCCCCGCTGAACCGCTCCAGGTCCCGGGCTATCTGCAGCCAGGACTCCGAGGTCACGTCCTCGGCGTCGAGGTCGCCGACGAGCGTCCGCACGTACCCGAGCAGCCGCGGGTGCACCGTGCGGTACACAGTCCGGAACGCGGTCTCGTCCCCGTTCTGTGCCGCGAGCACCGCGGCTGTCAGCTCCGCGTCGTCCCCCACGTCGTGGTTCCTCGGTCGATGGATCGCGGTTTCTGGACCGCAGGTCGTTGCGGTGGTCTGCCGCTTGGCCGTCCGGCGCGAAAGGCACGTTACGACCTGAAACCGCCGCACGTCCATGTCCGTAGAACATGCAACTGACTCGTGACGCAGCGAGGTGTGACAGAAAACGCACTCATGGCGCTGTAGGGGATACGGGCCGCCGCGCGGCCCGTGCCGCGCGACGGCCGGGGCCTCTCCTGTGGGGGGTGGCGGCCTCGGCCGTTGCCCGGGTTTTAGGGCCATGACCTGGGCCTTCAGGTCGTTGATGACCTTGCTGTGGCACCACACATGGACTCGGAACCGCTCGGGGGGCAGCTTGTCTCTCGCCGGGCGCTGACCTGGTCGGCATCCTTCGCCCCTCCGCAGGTGATCCCGTCTTTCTGGAACATGCGCCCGCCCCTCGCGAAGAATGGGCTCTCCGTTGACGTGGCGGTGGTCGGCGAACGGACGCGTGCGCCCCCTCCCGGTCGCTGAATCCAGTAGGCAGTGACCAGCACAGAGACTGTGACCTCGGGGGTCCAGCTCTTGACGCAGCCGTGCCGTGTGGTCTGAATCCCCCCAGGTCGAAACAGGTGCCGCAGCGGATGCGTTCCTCGCCACGGGCGTACGCACAATGACGGCCCTCCAGGTACCGAAGGTTCGGCACCCACGATGGGCACGTCAGCGAGGAAGACCTGGTGGCGCCTGCCCTCGTCCGGACAGGAGAAGTGAGAGCCGAGCTCCGGGGTGCGGCGCTCGCGCCACACGATGCGGAGCAAGCCCGAGTCGGCCGCCGCCCGTTGTGCTCGCGTCGCCCACCATGCCGCAGCCGAGCAGGTGAGGCACAACCAGAGTTCTGATCGATATCGATCAGAACAGACGCATTATGACGCACCGTTGACCACTATGGGCCATGCAGGAACTTCCACCCCTTCAGTGTCAGATACTACTTATGACTCCCGGTGGCCGTAGACATATGCCGCCCCGCAAGTGGGGGTTAAAACCTACTTCGGGAATGCGATGCAGCTGACCCGTGCCGAAGTGATCAATTTCCGCGCTCCGCTGACCGACGTGATCCTGGACCTCGACGACGACTGCTTCACGGTGAAGATCCAGGCCGCGCTGGGGGCACCAAGGCCGCACGACTTCCTCAAGGACTTCTGGACCGCGAGCCAGAGGCAGAAGTTCGACCCCCATCAAGTGGCTGCGTAAGAACTTCTCGGACTACTTCGCCCCCGCCTATCGGGCGATCAGCCCGGTGGACGAGGAGGTGACAAGGGAAATCAAGCGCAGTGCCGCGCAGGCGATCGTCTCGGTGAAGTTCGTCTACGCGCAGACGAAGGTCGACGACACGCCGGGAGACAAGGCGCGTACCCGGTCCAAGACGTTCGAGACCTACTACAAGGTCAAGAGCGGCCCTGAAGGTCGCCACCAGAGTGTTGAGCGCATTGAGGATGCCCTCGCTGCCGCGTCAACGGAACTCGATACTGGCTACGAATCGCTGTTCGACCCAGTCTTCGAGGATCTGCGCAGGGCGAAAGTCAAGGCGACACCGAACGGCGACGAGACACTGCGGTTCCTGCGCCAGTACATGATCCTGCACCGAT
This sequence comes from Streptomyces sp. NPDC001858, assembly GCF_053594615.1. Lineage (NCBI taxonomy): Bacteria > Bacillati > Actinomycetota > Actinomycetes > Kitasatosporales > Streptomycetaceae > Streptomyces > Streptomyces sp. NPDC001858. Next base: position 449,523 of record NZ_JBSFEV010000001.1, on the reverse strand, counting down.
GCGACATGTTCTTCGCCGACAAGGTGATCCTGATAGAGGGCACCGCAGAACGGTTGCTGCTGCCCGAGATGGTCCGCCGGTGCGCCGAAGGACTCCTACACCAATACGTGTCGGTCATCGAGGTCGGCGACGCCTACGCGGTCCGGTTCCGGGAACTGCTGGAGTTCCTCGACGTGAAGACCCTGGTCATCACCGATATCGACTCCGTCAGTCCGAAGGATCAGAAAGCCTGCGCACCGAGCACCGATCAGGCCGTCGCCTCGAACTCCACGCTCAAGAACCGGCTCCCGGGTCAATCCAGCATCGCCAAGCTCCTCGCCGTTGATCCTGCGGGTAAGGAACACGGCCACGTGCGCGTGGCATATCAGGTCCCGGAGAAGGAGTCGGGCGTCTGCGCGCGGAGCTTCGAGGACGCCTTCATCATCGCCAACTCAGCCGTCCTCGCCCGAGACCTCAGACATCTGGCGCTGAAGAGAGCCTTCATTCAGGAAGTGGGAGCCGACCCTACCGCCGAGGAAGTCGAAGCCAACGCGTTCGCCATCGCCAAGCGGCTCTCCAAGCACAAGACCGACTTCGCGTTCGACGTCTTGCTCCTGGACGGCTGGACCGTTCCCCGCTACATCGCCGAAGGACTTCAGTGGCTCGCCTAGACACGCTCGAAGCTGTCATCGAAGAATTGGAGGCCCGCCGGAGCTTCCTCGTAGAGGCCGGCGCAGGCGCAGGCAAGACCACCACCCTCGTCAAGGCCCTGCAGTTTCTGCTCGGCCGCCATCGCGCCCAGTTGGAGGCGAACGGCCGGCACATCGCGTGCATCACGTACACCAACGTCGCCAAGAGGGAGATCCTCGAGCGTATTTCGGCAGACCCACTGGTGGCCGTGGGTACTATCCATGAATTCCTCTGGAGCGTCATCCAGCGGTACCAGCGTGAACTCTGGAAACAGGTCCTTTCCTACAACGAGACGTTGAAGAAGCCCGAAGACCTCAGCGAGCTTGCCTCGCCCCCCGTCGTTACGTACTCCGATCGAGGTCGGAAGCTGAGCGAGGGCCGCATCTCTCACAACGAGGTGATCGCACTTTCGCTCCGCCTCGTCGAAGCTCATCCCAAACTCAAGCCGATCACCAAGCACGACAATCACCGGTGTTCGCCGCCCGTCGTCGAAGTACTCAACAAGATGCGACCTGAGCTGATCCAAAAAGCTGTCGGAGATCGGCAACAGGGCGAGGTCCACCTGTTTCTCAACGCCGACACCGCAATCGGCCCTCAACGTCTCGAAGTGGCACGCACAGCGCTCGCAGAGAGAGGTTCGGGCTTCTCCGCGCCGCTGGCATCCGCACCGACGCAGCTCGCACTCTTGGTGTCAGCTGTTGTAGAGGGTGGGCAGATCGACTAGGAGGAGGTCGTCACGACGGTCGGCCAGTTCGATCAGGTCGGGATAGAAGCCGTGCAGGGAGTACAGGGCCAGCGTGGTGGCCTCAGTGTCGTACCCCTGATCGGCGAGCAGGGCACGGATACGTTCCAGGCGCTCCAGGTCACCGGTCCCTCGGCGGGCGGCCGTCGCCTTGGCCTCGCCCAGCAGTGCGATCCTCGCGCGGGGAGCCTGTGGGCGCTCGCCGGCGGCCAGGGCGATGACGTCGACCTCGTGCTTCGTCCGGGCGGCCTGGTCGGCGACCTCGGTGGTACCGACCGGACCGGGCAGTCCACCGGGGAGCAGAGTGTGGGCGTAACGACGGGTGAAGTCGCGGGCCAGGTCCTCGAAGTGCGGCCCGAGGATTTTGGAGTTGAAGGTCGGGGCGGCCTGCTGCCAGACCTGCCCGGCGAAACCCTGCTCCACGGCGGCGGCCTGCGGGAGAGTGATGAGCTGGTTGAAACGGATGACGGCGTCGGCGAGCGTGATGACGGGGTGCCTGGAGCGCAGGATGTCCTGTTCCCGACGGATGTAGCCGGTGGATTCCAGGACCCCGAGCGGGTGAGCGACGGCGTTGCGCGGGCGCTCCAGAGCAGCGCCGATCTTGCTGGGCGTGGTGGCGCCGTTCGCGATCGCGGTGAGGATGTCGTAGTACAGCGTGTGTTGCGTGATCCTCGGATCCTCACGCAACAGGTACTCGGTCTCGGTCCGCGAGTACACAGCCCGGCCCGGGTCGAGCAGCGTCCGGGCGAGCCAGGCGTCGAAGCCGTCGTCAGGATGTGGGCGGGCGGCAACCGGACGGTAGCCAGGGGCCCCGCCCAGGACCGCGTGCACCTTGAGCGCGGTCAGCGGGTCGGTGATCTGCCAGAAGGCCCGGCTGTCCCGGTAGTCGAAGGGCCCCAGCCGAAGATCGACCACGGCACGTCCCCGCAGTGGCTTGGTCCCCGAGAGCAGTTCATGCATGACGCTCATCGCGGAGCCACACAGGATCAGCCGCGGCCCCGGCCCGGCACCCGGCTGGGCACCGCGCTGGCGCTCGTCGTAGAGCTGCTGAAGCAGTCCCGGGATCTCGGGCGAGTGCTGGAGCAGGTAAGGCAACTCGTCGATCACCAGCAGCGGGTGCGACGAACGGGCGGTCACATCCAGGGCGTTGGACAAGACGTCGCGCCAGTCTGTCAGGCGCAGGCTCCCCGGCCTCAGACCGGCATGCGTGGCGACCGCGTCACTGAACCGCTGGATCGCGGGCAGCCTTCCTTCCTCCCGAACCGCCGTCACGTACAAGCCGCCGACTTGCTCGGACAGAGCCTGCAGAAGGTACGACTTCCCATGCCGCCGCCGCCCGGAGACAATGCCGAGCCGCATCGCCGGGTCCGGATCGGTGAGAAACCGCGCGAGCAGATCCCACTCCCTGTCCCGGTCAACCACATCGTCCGGCTTGGCCGGCAGCCCCTCCTTCACTTGCCCTCCTACACCTCTACTTCGACGGAATGCGTCTAAGTCTACTTCGACAAAATCCGTCGTACTGGAATTCGCCCCTGAACCGACCTCGCTCGCCCTCATCAAATGCAGCCAAGCCGACGTGGAGCACTGAGGGTTGCGCTGACGGCCCGCACTGACTCACCAGACCGTTGAACATGTGACCAGCGCGTGACCAGTAGCGGTCAGGAACAGCCAGAAACACCTAGATGAGGGCCGATCTAGATGGAAGGCAAGAACCTGCACCAGGACAACAAAGTGCCTGGTCAGAGGCTCTTTATGCTTCTGTCCGACCAGGAGTGGCGGCCTCGGCCGCTGCCTTGGCACAAGGGCTTACTTGCTTGTCGCCCTGCCCGCGGCCCCGTTCGCGGCGTCGTCCGCGGCCTTGTCGGTGGCCTCGGGCTTCAGGGGCTTCGCGGACTTCTCGGGCTTCTCGGACTTCTCCGCATTCGGCGTCTTCTCGGCCTTCGGCCCGGCCTGCGCCGCGCAGTACGCGGGGACGTGCTCCTCGCCGCCCGCCGCCGTCACCAGCCGCTGCCAGGCCGTCGAGTCCAGCGCCTTGCCCGTCCCCCGCACGTTCTCGTAGGCCCGGCAGTGGGCCTCGGTGTCCTTGGCGTTCGCGGGGCGCTCGCGGCCCGCGGGAGCGTCCGGGGTCCCGGAGGGGGCGGCGGACCGGGCCTCGGACGCCGTGGCCGACGCTTCGGGGCGACCGGCGTCGCCGTCGCCGCCGTCCGTGGCGGAGCCGATCGCGGCGTACGCGGCGCCGCCCAATGCGAGGCCGGCGACCGCCACGGAGAGCGTGGTCCGCAGCGAGCGGGCGGTGTGCCGGGCCGCCCGCGGCCGCCAGTCGTCCCGACGCCGGGTACGGGCGGCCTGGAGCGCGCCCTCGTCACGGGCCGTCCGGAACGCGGCGACGGCCCGAAGCTCGCCGACGTCCCGAACGGCTTCCGGGCCGTCGGACTCGCGCAGGGCTGCCGCGAGCAGCTCCTCCACTGCGCCGTGCGGTCCGGATCCGGCGTCGCCAGGGTGCGCACGCCGACGGCCGCGCGCCGCGCCGCCGCTCATCCGTTCACCCATGTCCGCTTCCGCCTCTGTCCGGTTCGTTCTCTGCTCGGTTCGTTCTCTGTTCGGTTCGTTCGCGCGATGGCCCGTGAAACGTTCGTGGGAACGTTCGCGGCGACGCTTGTGGGAAGGTTCGCCGTCCCTGATCGATACGGGCCGTGGCCGCCGCCGTTCACCTTGACTCCCCCAGCGTCCGAGGGCCGTCATCCGTCACACCTTCGCCCGCGCCTTCCCCTGCGCCCTCGACGCCGAGTTGGCGGGCGAGCCGTTTCAGACCGCGGTGCGCGGCCGTGCGGACGGCGCCGGGGCGCTTGCCGAGGACGCGGGCGGCGGCTGGCCCGTCCAGCCCGACCACGACCCGCAGCAGCACGGCCTCGGCCTGGTCGCGCGGCAGCCCGCGGACCAGGTCCAGGGCACGCGCGGTGGACAGGGACTCCAGCGCCTCGTCGTGGGTGCTGTGCGGCCCGGGCAGGTCGAGGACGGCGTCCTGCTCCAGCACCGCCGACGAGCGCGGCCGCACCCGCAGCCGCCGCAGGTGGTCGAGGGCCCGGTGCCGGGCGATGGTCGCCGTCCAGCCGCGGAACCCGGCGCCGTCGCCCTTGAAGCGGCCGAGGTCCCGGGCGATCTCCAGCCAGGCGTCGGAGGCCACGTCCTCCGCGTCGTCGCCGACGATGCCGCGCAGATAGCCGAGCAGTCCGGGCTGCACGATCCGGTACGCGACGGCGAACGCCGCCTCGTCGCCGCCCTGGGCCCGTGCCACCGCCGCGCCCAGTTCCCCGTCGTACGGCTGTGCGCGCCGGGGTTCCCCTCCCTGGCCCAAGACTGTCCTCGTTCGTACGGAGTTCGTTGCGGGCACGCGACTCCCCCGCCGGACGCCGGGTCCTGACGCGGCCGCGCTCTCACGGTCATCAGCGCCGGGCCACACAGAAGTGTCACAGCGTCCGCACCCTTCGCTCGGCCGGGGCGAGCCGGATCGGCTCTCCGCTGTCCCAGCGGACGGCGCCCGCGAAACGTCACAGGACGCCCCCGCACGCCCTCGTCTCATCTCATCGCGTCCCGGCACAGCAGCCGCAGCGACCCATGGCCGCCGAAGCAGCGGCGGGCCTCGTCGAGGGGTTCCCACAGGCGGCCGTCAGGGGTGCGGACCCAGTGGTCGCCGCCCGCGGCCCACCACTCGGCGCCGGTCTGCCGGACGATCACCTCGCCGGCGTAGGCGCCGAGCCCGCGCAGGGTGCCCGCCACGGCGCCGTGCGGCGTGCCCGCGCGCCGCAGGTCCTCGATCAGGCGGTCGACGCGCCACAGGCTCTGCGCGGAGTGGTCGAGGTGCCGCCGCACGCCGTCGGGCGCGGCGGCCACCGCCTCCGCGGCCCACCGCACGGGTCTCGTCGCGGCGGAGGGTCGGGGCGGCGGCTGTCCGGTCTGCTCGGTCGTCGTACGCGTCACACTCAGAAGAGCGAGGTCAGGCCGGGTTCTGTCACTCATGTCCGGGCTCTCCCCGAGACCGCCGCAGAACCGGCCCGGCTCCACCGCACCACGGACACAGAAGTGATACTTCCGCGCTCCCGTGCGCTCCTTGAGTGATGAGCGCGTACCTCCAGCTCCGCGCCGTACCGCCTGCGGCACTGCGCAACAGCGGCACCTGGCTGCGGAAGCTGTTCGACGACGACCAGGACAGCGTGCGGGACCGGATGAACCGGCACCGCGCGCGGACCCTCGACGGCCGCTACGGCGACCACCAGTTGCTCTACCACGACACTCCTGTCGTGGTCGGCGGCGAGCACGTGCACCGGACCGGTTCGAAGGAGCCGCCGTGCGTGCTGCTGACGGTGGCCCAGACGATCCGGGTCGCCGGCTTCCTCTCGGAGAGCGACTTCGACGACCTGTGGCGTCCGGCCCGCGCCGAGTTGCTCCCCCGGTACGGCGGCACGGCCGAGGAGGCCCGCACCCGGGCCGCCTTCGCCTCGGCGCACCGGGAGCTGACGGCCTTCTACACCGCGACCGCCCAGCACCGGGACGCCGTCGTCAAGCGGCTGATGCCCGTGCCGTGAGCCGTCCTGCCCCGCTCACTTGCGTCCCCTGGCCCGCCGGGACACCACTGCGCGCAGCACCCGGCGGCCCTCGGTGGACACCTCCAGGGCCCGGCGCAGTCCGCCCGCGCCGTGGTCGGCGAGCACTTCCAGGACGGTGATCTGGCGGCGCAGCTCGGCCGCGACGAGGGGCGACATGCCCTCCGTACTGCCTTCCCGGCGGGGGTCGACCGGGGAGGCGTCCAGGGGCCGGTCGAGGAGGCGGTGGATCTGGAGCGCGGCGACGGAGCAGGCGTCGGCCCACATCCGTACGCAGGAGTCGGAGCGGTCGCCGGGGGCGGCGGCCAGCATCCGGCGGACGAGCAGCGTGGCCTCGTCGCCGTCCTCCTGCGGGGACTCCAGCCGGCCGCGCGCCTGCTCCAGGAGCTCGCCCCAGTCGGCGGCGTCGGAGGACTCCGTGAGGTTCCCCCACAGGGGCCGCAGGATCTCGTCGTCGCCGCCGAGCAGCGGTACGCACCGGTCCAAACAAGCCAGCCCGCTGGCGGCCAGTCCGCGTTCGTCGGCCTGAGCGATCAGTTCCACCAGGCTCATCCACGCCTCCCTCGCCAGGGCGCCGACCTTAACGGAGCCCACACTTCCCCTTACTGCGTGCGACGGGCCGGGAGTGTCACAGGAGGTGTTTCAGCCAACCAGGGCTTCGGGCCGGGCTTCAGTCCGTGCTTGGGCCGGGCGTCAGCCCAGTCGGGTCGCCAGTGCCTTGAACTGGGTCCAGGTCAGGTCCGGCGTCCCCGCGTCCCACAGCTTCTGCGAGGTGGCCCGCAGCGGCATCCGGACGCCCGCGGCGACCTGCGCCTGCGTCTGGGAGTTGGCGAGGTCGCACCAGACCGCGAGGGAGCCGCCGAGGATCTGGGCGTCGTACTTCGCGGCCACCGGCGTCGAGCCGCGCAGCACCCGCGGGGTCCACTGCTCGTAGATGCGCCGGCCGGTCGGGTAGACGAAGGTCTGCGGCTCGCCGAGGACGTAGTACAGGTACTCGTCGTTGTAGTTGAGCACCTTGCGTCCCGCGCTCAGGTACTCCACCGGCTGCCGCGCGCCGATCTCCTTGCCGGTCCAGTAGGCGACCACGAGGTCGGAGGCGGGCTTCACCGATGTGCCGCGGAAGAAGCCGTCGTTCCACACCCGCATGGTCCGGTCGTGGGCGCGGACGGTGTCGGCGCGGTCGTCGAGCCAGCCGGTGGCCAGGTCGGCGACGCCCGCGCCGGAGCCGTACCGGGCCGCCGCGGCGGCGGCGAGCTGGGGGTAGGAGGCGGAGGGGCTGGACACGGTCAGGGCCTGGTACTCGTCGCCGCCGAGGTGCCAGTAGGCGCCGGGGAACAGGGGGGCGTATTCGTCCAGCAGGTCGTCGAGGAGGCTCGCGGAGGCGTCCTTGGAGATGTCTATCGCCCCGCGGGTCGCCACCCCGTTCACGTTGCGCAGCTGCAGCTCGGGGTGGGCGGCGAGGACCGCGCCCAGGTGTCCGGGCGAGTCGATCTCGGGCACGACGGTGATGTGCCGGCTCGCCGCGAGGGCGACGATCTTCTTCACCTCGGCCTTGGTGAGGTGCGGGTTCGAGACGATCTCCGGGTGGGTGTCGGACTCGATCCGGAAGGCCTGGTCGTCGGAGAAGTGCAGGCCGAGCTGGTTGAACTTCAGGTCGCCGAGTTCGCGCACCCGGTCCTCGATCCAGTCGGCGCTGAAGTTCTTGCGCGCGATGTCCAGCATGAACCCGCGCTGCGGCTTGGCCGGCTGGTCGCGGACCACGCCCTCCGGCGCGGTGCCGCCGCCGTGCACCTCCTGCTTGAGGGTGCGGGTGCCGTAGAACACGCCGGTGTCGGAGGGCCCGCTGACGGTGACCCGCCCGCCCTGCACGGTCATCGTGTACGACTCCGGGTTCGCGCCCTCGTCGTCGTTGAGCGCCAGCCGCAGGTCCCCGGCGCGCACGTCGTCCTTCTCACCGGCGTACGTCATCTTCAGCTCGCCCGCGATCAGCCGCCCCTCGTCGGCGAGCGCGGGGTCGCTCACCACGACGCGGTGTGTGGTCGCCGGACGCCAGCCGGGGCCGCGCGCCGGAGTGTGGGCGCGGACGGCGGGGATCGTGCGGGGGGTGGTGGAGAGCGCGTAGGAGCGGCTGGGGGTCGGGCTCGCGGTCGCCACGGAGGCCGAGGTCCCCGCGGAGGTCCCGGCGGCGGCCTGGGCCGACCCGGCCGGCGTCCCGGCGCTCCCGGAGCCGGACGAGACCCACAGCCCCGCCCCTACGCCGAGTGCGGCGACCAGCCCGCCCGCCACCAGCGCCGGGGCGACGACCTTCCGCTGCGGCTTCCGCTGGGTTTTCCGATGCCTGTGCCTGCTCACTCCGCCAACCGTACGACGCTCGTCCGGCTCAAGCGCGCCGAGGACCGCGCGATGGAGTCCACGACACGTTCTGAAACTCTCTCGTTCGGGTGAAATTCAGGCATCCGTCAGACACGTACTGACCGCTCTCGGTAGCGTGACGACACATCTTTCACTGCATCCCCTGCCACATCACTCGTGACGCGAGGATCCACGCTGCCTGCGCACCGCCTTTCCCCTCTCTCCGGACGCCTCGCCATACCGGCGCAGACCCGGACCTCACCCGCACCTCGGCTGGACGGCTTCAACTCCGCCTCCGCCGACGCGGCGCACCACATCCTCCTCACCTGCCTCCACAGCCTCCGCTGGGCCCGCCGCGTCGCCGACCACCGCCCCTACCCGACGCTGGAAGCCCTCATGGCAGCCGCCGACGAGGCCGCCTACGACCTGACCCCGGGCGACCTGGCGGAGGCGCTGGCGGCGGAGGCCCTGCCCACCCTGCCGGAGGACACCTACGGGGCGGCGCACATGGCGCTGGGCGCGGCCCACGCCGCCTACGAGGCGAAATTCGGTCATGTGTTCGTCATCTGCCTGGACGGCGTCCCGCAGGACGAGTCCCTGGACCACGTCCTCGAAGCCATCCGGTCACGATTGACAAACGATCCCGATGACGAGCGCGTCGTGGCGGCAGAAGAACTCCGCCGCCTGGCCAAACAACGGCTGACCGACCACCTGAGGGGCGCGGGGCTGTAACTATGTGCGGCTCCGCCGCGATGGGGGTCCCCCCGCTCGAGCGCAGCCGAGAGTGGGGGAGCGACCAGCCACAACGGCGCCGCACCCGGCACATAGCAGGACACCCCACGCCAGATGCCGCAAAGCTCACCCATACGCGTGCCAGTTTGATCACACGGGTAGGCCCGCCGTAAGCGCCGAGCCAGCGGATAGCTACCATGCTGGGGGCCGGTGGACCGTACCCGGCCGGGCCCGTCCGACACCCCAAGCCGGCAGGCTCCAATCCCCGCTCCCGGAGGGTTCTTCCGTGCCGGCTGGAACGCTGTACCGCGGCCGGGAAGGAATGTGGTCCTGGGTGGCTCATCGAGTCACCGGCGTCCTCATCTTCTTCTTCCTGTTCGTACACGTGCTGGACACCGCTCTCGTGCGTGTCTCCCCCGAGGACTACGACAGGGTCGTAGCCACGTACAAGACGCCGATCGTCGCCGTGCTGGAGTACGGCCTCGTCGCCGCCGTCCTCTTCCACGCGCTCAACGGTCTGCGGGTCATCGCCGTCGACTTCTGGTCGAAGGGCCCGCGCTACCAGAAGCAGATGCTCTGGAGCGTCGTGGGCCTGTGGCTCGTGCTGATGCTCGGGGCGATCTACCCCGTCCTCTGGCACGCCGCTCGTGAAGTATTCGGGAGCTGACACCGATGGCCACCACTGAAACCACCGCGGCCGGCATCGGCCCCGTCGAGGGCGGTTCCCTCTACGGCGTGGACAACCCGGCGCCCGTGATCGAGCCCCCGCGCCAGCGCACCAAGAAGACCCCGAAGTCCACCCGGGGCAACTTCGAGATGGCCGCCTGGCTGTTCATGCGGCTGTCCGGCGTCGTGCTCGTCGTCCTGGTCATCGGCCACCTGCTGATCCAGCTCGTGCTGGACGGCGGCGTCTCCAAGATCGGCTTCGCCTTCGTGGCCGGCCGCTGGGCGAGCCCGTTCTGGCAGCTCTGGGACCTGGCGATGCTGTGGCTCGCGATGCTGCACGGCACCAACGGCCTGCGCACGGTCATCAACGACTACGCGGAGCGCGCGAACACCCGACTGTGGCTGAAGGGCCTGCTCTACACCGCCACGGTGTTCACCATCCTGCTGGGCACGCTGGTGATCTTCACCTTCGACCCGAACATCCGCTAGGCACGGGGTTGCGAGAATCATGAAGATCCACAAGTACGACACCGTCATCGTCGGCGCCGGCGGCGCCGGTATGCGCGCCGCGATCGAGTCGACGAAGCGCAGCCGCACCGCCGTGCTGACCAAGCTCTACCCCACCCGGTCCCACACGGGCGCCGCGCAGGGCGGCATGGCCGCCGCGCTGGCCAACGTGGAGGAGGACAACTGGGAGTGGCACACCTTCGACACGGTCAAGGGCGGTGACTACCTGGTCGACCAGGACGCCGCCGAGATCCTGGCGAAGGAGGCCATCGACTCCGTCCTCGACCTGGAGAAGATGGGCCTGCCGTTCAACCGGACGCCCGACGGCACGATCGACCAGCGCCGGTTCGGCGGTCACAGCCGCAACCACGGCGAGGCCCCGGTCCGCCGGTCCTGCTACGCGGCCGACCGCACCGGTCACATGATCCTGCAGACGCTCTACCAGAACTGCGTCAAGCACGGCGTGGAGTTCTTCAACGAGTTCTACGTCCTCGACCAGCTGATCACCGAGGAAGACGGCGTCAAGAAGTCGTCGGGCGTCGTCGCGTACGAGCTCGCGACCGGCGAGATCCACGTCTTCCAGGCGAAGGCCGTGATCTACGCGTCCGGCGGCACCGGCAAGTTCTTCAAGGTGACGTCGAACGCGCACACGCTGACCGGTGACGGCCAGGCCGCCGTGTACCGCCGTGGGCTGCCGCTGGAGGACATGGAGTTCTTCCAGTTCCACCCGACCGGCATCTGGCGCATGGGCATCCTGCTGACGGAGGGCGCCCGCGGTGAGGGCGGCATCCTGCGCAACAAGGACGGCGAGCGCTTCATGGAGAAGTACGCGCCGGTCATGAAGGACCTCGCGTCCCGTGACGTCGTGTCCCGCTCCATCTACACGGAGATCCGTGAGGGCCGCGGGTGCGGTCCCGAGGGCGACCACGTCTACCTGGACCTGACGCACCTCCCGCCGGAGCAGCTGGACGCGAAGCTCCCCGACATCACCGAGTTCGCGCGCACCTACCTCGGCATCGAGCCGTACACGGACCCGATCCCGATCCAGCCCACCGCGCACTACGCGATGGGCGGCATCCCGACGAACGTCCAGGGTGAGGTCCTCAGCGACAACATCACGGTCGTCCCGGGTCTGTACGCGGCCGGCGAGGTCGCGTGCGTGTCGGTGCACGGCGCGAACCGGCTGGGCACCAACTCGCTGCTGGACATCAACGTGTTCGGCAAGCGGGCGGGCATCGCGGCGGCGGAGTACAGCCAGCAGTCCGACTACGTCGAGCTGCCGGAGAACCCCGCGCAGCAGGTGATCGACCAGGTCGAGCGGCTGCGCGCGTCCACGGGCACCGAGCGGGTGTCGGTCCTGCGCGGCGAGCTGCAGGAGACCATGGACGCGAACGTCATGGTGTTCCGCACCGAGCAGACGATCAAGACGGCCGTCGAGAAGATCGCCGAGCTGCGCGAGCGCTACCGGAACGTGTCGATCCAGGACAAGGGCCGGCGGTTCAACACGGACCTGCTGGAGGCCATCGAGCTGGGCAACCTGCTCGACCTGGCCGAGGTCATGGCGGTGTCGGCGCTGGCCCGCAAGGAGTCCCGCGGCGGTCACTACCGCGAGGACTACCCGAACCGCGACGACATCAACTTCATGCGCCACACCATGGCGTACCGCGAGGTCGGCGACGACGGCAGCGAGACCGTCCGTCTCGACTACAAGCCGGTCGTGCAGACCCGCTACCAGCCGATGGAGCGTAAGTACTGATGGCAACCCCTGTTCTGGACAAGGCGGACGCGGCCGGCCGGCCCGGGCCCGGCTTCGCCGACTCCCCCTACATCACGGTCACGCTGCGCGTGCGCCGCTTCAACTCCGAGGTCTCGGCGGAGGCCACCTGGGAAGACTTCCAGCTGGAGATCGACCCCAAGGAGCGGGTCCTCGACGCGCTCCACAAGATCAAGTGGGATCTCGACGGCACGCTGACCTTCCGCCGGTCCTGCGCGCACGGCATCTGCGGCTCGGACGCGATGCGGATCAACGGCAAGAACCGGCTGGCGTGCAAGACGCTGATCAAGGACATCAACCCCGAGAAGCCGATCACGGTCGAGCCCATCAAGGGCCTGACGGTCCTGAAGGACCTGATCGTCGACATGGAGCCGTTCTTCCAGGCGTACCGCGACGTGATGCCCTTCCTCATCACGAAGGAGACCAACGAGCCGACCCGGGAACGCTTCCAGACGGCCGAGGACCGCGAGCGCTTCGACGACACGACGAAGTGCATCCTCTGCGCGGCCTGCACCTCGTCCTGCCCGGTGTTCTGGAACGACGGCCAGTACTTCGGCCCGGCGGCCATCGTGAACGCCCACCGCTTCATCTTCGACTCGCGTGACGAGGCGGGCGAGCAGCGCCTGGAGATCCTGAACGACAAGGACGGCGTCTGGCGCTGCCGCACGACGTTCAACTGCACGGACGCCTGCCCGCGCGGCATCGAGGTCACGAAGGCGATCGCCGAGGTGAAGAAGGCGCTGATCACGCGCCGCTACTGACTCCATCGGCTTCGGCACGTCGCTGAGGGCCCCGCCTCCACTGGATCCACCGGAGGCGGGGCCCTCGGGCGTTCAAACGCCCCGATCGGGTGAACGTGATCAAGAGGGACATCACGGTGCCGCCCGGCCTACGATGATGCTCTCGACACCAGCCCCTAGGAGGCACGCGATGTCCGCCGCAGCCGCCGAGCAGCCCTTCGACGACGAGCCGTTCTCCCTCACGGCCATCGCCGAAGAGATCATGGAGCGCCATCCGGGCTACCGAGTCGAGATCATCGGAGGTCACCTCCTCGTGGCACCGTCACCGGATGCCCCTCACGCCCGCGCCCTGACCAAGCTCATGCGCCCTTTCATCGCCGCAGGGCTGGACGACGGCGACACCGAGGTCCTGCAGAGCGTCGGCCTGTGGCTGCCGACCGGTGAGGAGGACTACGCCATCCCCGACCTGGTGATCGTCGACTCCGACATCGACGACCACCTGGTGCAGAACAACGCGTACGATCCGGCCCCGTTCCGTCTGGTCCTGGAGGTGACCTCCGGCAACTGGAAAGACGACCTGAGGACTAAGGTCGCCGCGTACGCCCAGGCCCGAGTACCGGTGTATGTGATCGTCGACCGCAAGCACCAGCGCGTCCACGTCCTCACCGAACCGACCGTGGGCGGCTACGCCAACCACCAGTTCCACGCCCCCGGCCAGTCCCTCACCCTCCCCCGCTCCATCGGCGCCGAGGTCACCCTCGACGTCGCCGAGATCCTCACAGCGGGACAGCCGAAGAAGAGCGACTGAGCGGCCGTCACCAGAACGCGTACCACTCCGGATCTCCGCTGCCGAGCCGGCGCCGAAGGTAGTCCTCCAGGCTGTTCGCCACCCACCGCCGACTGTCGCTCTCGTGATCCCAGACGAAGATGTCCGGCCGCTCGGGCTTGACGACGAAGGCGAAGAGATCACCGTTGCCGCCTTCCCCGAAGAGCAGCAGCGGATCGAACGGCATATAGAGCCCCCGGAATTCCGCCGAACTCCGGAACTCAAGATTGCGGTCCACGACTTCCCCGACCGAACACACCACACCGGCCCCGTACTTGTCGCGGGCGCCGTCCGCCACGCGCCAGAAATCCTTGAGCGCGGCAGGCAGGGGATGCCCCAACACCACCTCGGCCGCCCGCATTTCCTGCTCACAGCCGGGCCCGCCCGCCACTTCCACGTCCCCCGACAGCGAGGAGATGAGCTCGATCCACATGCGCTCATCCTTCACAGATCCACGCCCCGCACAACCCTGGCCGATGGGTAAACGCCGTGGGCCCCCTCCCGGAAGGAGTGGGGCCCTCGGTGTGTGGCGGTGGAGAGGTCAGCCGCGCAGGGGACGACCCTGCTTGTCGGTACGGTCGTTGCTCGTGAGGAACAGGATGCCGTCGATCAGGGCCCAGATGCCGAGGCCGCCGCAGGTGAAGAGCTGGGCGATGCCCACGCCGACGGAGCCGACATAGAAGCGTCCGATGCCGAGGGTGCCCAGGAAGAGCTGGAGGATGCCCGCGACGATCTTGGACTTGTCGGAGTACGGGCGACCCTGCGGGTCGACCCCGTGGGGGGCCTGCGGGGTGGGGACGGTCATGAGAACTGCTCCTGAATTGCTTGCGGGAGGCCGGGGCGGCCCGCTCCGGAATGGGGAGTCCAGGAGGGATGCGACGACGACGCGATGACGCGCGTCGACCGATGTCCGCCGATGCCGACCAACGCCCTCGCGCAGCTCCGCCGCGACAGGACGTCCCCCCTGTGACTCGTGAGCCTAGAGAAAACAGAGGGTAAAAAGGGAGTACGGATGATCCATCGTTCCTGATCCGTGATCAAAATCAGACAATTGCGTTCCGAGCCACCGTCCAGGTCACCGCGATGCCCAGAACGACCGTCAGGGCCTTCGGGCCGAGGCGCGGACGCCAGCGGCGGCCGTGCAGGCCCTCCCACATCCAGCGGGCGAGCAGCGCGAGCGGGTACGGCGCGGTGAGCAGCAGGACCCGGTTGTCGAGCCAGGCCTCGGTGAAGTGACCGTGCATCAGGTCGTACGCCATGCGGGTGCCGCCACAGGCGGGGCAGAGCAGGCCGGTGACCAGCCGGAACGGGCACTGCGGAAGCCAGTGACCGGATTCGTGCGGGTCGGTGACGTAGAGATAGGCGGCACCGACCGCGCCGGCGGCGAGCCCCGCGAGGGGGCCCGCCGCCGGGTGCCGCAGCGCGGCCGAACACCTCACGGAGAGGCGCTCGGCGTCAGCCACGCAGGATCCGCCCGTTGGAGTCGGTCTTGCCTTCGCTGACCAGCAGGATGATGCCGTCGATCAGGGCCCAGATGCCGAGGCCGCCGCAGGTGAACAGCTGGGCGAGGCCGAGGCCCACGTTGCCGATGTAGAACCGGCCGACGCCGAAGGTGCCCAGGGTGAGCTGGAGCACGCCCGCGACGATCTTCGACTTCTCGGAGTAGGGGCGCCCTATCAGGTCGTACCCGTAGGGGGCTTGGGGGTCGCCGGTGAAGGTGCCGGGAGGTATGTAACCCGGGGCGGGGTAGCCGGGGGCCGGGTAACCGGGCTGGGCGTAGCCCGGGTACGGCGGCTGGCCGGGATACGGATGGCCGTAGGGGCCGGGACCGGGCTGGCCGGGCTGGCCCGCATCGTGCGGGCCGCCGGTGCCGGAGCCGGGGTACCCGTAGCCGGGCGGCGGCGGCTGAGGCTGCTCCGACTGCTGTGGCTGCTGTGGCTGTTGGGGCGTTTCGGACAAGGTGAGTTCCCCCGATGTCAGGTGATCGGATCATCCGCAGGCGAGATGGGTGCAGGACATCTTGCAGCAAGGGGCCCGCCACACGGAGACCGGGGTGCGCTTGACCGTTTTTCGGGTTCCCCACGCCTAATCTGACGGTATGTCAGATGACCGGTCGTACGACCTGCTCGGGTTCGACAACGTCCTGCTGCCTGTCGGCGATCTCGGTGAGGCCGTGCGCTTCTACGAGCGGGCCGGGTTCGCGGTGGCGTTCCGGCTCGACGAGGCCGGGATCGTGTTGCTGAAGGTCGGGGGCGAGACGCCGGGGATTCTGCTGCGCCAGGAGGACGGGCTCGGGCATCGGCCGCCCGCGTGGCCGTCCACGCGTGTGTGGCTGGAGGTGCCGGACGCGCGCGCGACGGCCCGGCGGCTGGCCGGCGCCGGCATCGCCGCGCTCGATCCGCCGTTCTCCGTGGCCACCGGGTGGACCGTCGAGGTCGCGGACCCGTGGGGGAACGTCCTCGGGTTCACGGACTACTCCAAGCGGCCCGAGCTCGGCCGCCGACCAGGTTGAGCAGACCCGGTTGAACGTGTTCAAAAACAGGTCTACAGTTTCCCCCGTCAGCGTTTTGAACGCGTTCAATTTCACGAACGCATGCGTGCACGCGTTCACGAAAGGGTGGGGAACATGGACCGCACGGTCATCGCCTACGTCATCTACCTGGTCGTCAGCATCGGACTGACCGTCTGGGTCGCCAGGACCCTCAGCCGCAACGGGCGGATCTTCCTGGCCGACGTGCTGCAGGGGAACGAGAAGCTCGCCGACGCCGTCAACCACCTCCTGGTGGTCGGCTTCTACCTGGTCAACCTCGGCTTCGTCGCGCTCTACCTGAGCGGCGACGACACCATCGAGAACACCCGCGGCATCTTCGAGGCCCTGTCGACCAAGGTGGGCGTGGTGCTGCTGGTACTCGGCGCGATGCACCTGGGCAACGTGTACGTGCTCAACCGGATCCGGCGGCGCGGGATCATGGAGCGGGAGCAGCTCCCGCCGGTCGCCCCGCAGGGCTGGGCCACCCCCTCGGCGCCTCCGGCCGGGGCGTGACGACCATGGCCGCCGAACAGGCCGCCGAACAGGCCGCCGCCGCGGACCGGGACGCCCTGCGCGTCCCGGTCCGCGGGCTCACCGTCCTCTACGACGCCGAATGCTCCCTGTGCGCGTTCCTGCGCGACTGGCTGGGCCGGCAGCCCCAGCTGGTGCCGCTGGAGTTCGTCCCGGCGGCCTCCGCCGAGGCCCGCGCCCGCTTCCCCGGGCTCGACCACCGCGCCACCCTCGACGAGATCACCGTCGTCGGCGACTCCGGGCAGGTCTACACGGGCGCCGCCGCCTGGGTCGTCACCCTGTGGGCGCTGCGCGAGCACCGCCCGATGGCGCACCGGCTGAGCACGCCCGCCGGGGCGAAGATCGCGCGGGCCGTCGTCCTGGCCGCCGCCAGGTGGCGCGGCGACGGGCAGGGCGCCGGCTGGGGCGGGGGCGTGTACCGCCGCGGCGACGGGTGGTCGTACGACCCGTACGCGGGCTGGACCTACGACCCGCCCACCTGTGCCGACGGCTCCTGCTCCACTCGTTAGGCTCCCTTCCGTGCCTGCGAACATCGAGAACCCCGGCGAGAACCCCGGCGAGGACGCCGACCGTGGCGACGCCGACCGTGGCGACAGCGACCGTGGCGACACCGGCCATGACGACGCCGCCGCGCCCGTCAGCAAGTCCGAGCAGACCCGTGCCCTGATCCTGGAGACGGCGATGCGGCTGTTCCAGGAACGCGGCTACGACAAGACGACGATGCGGGCCATCGCCAAGGAGGCCGGGGTCTCGGTCGGCAACGCGTACTACTACTTCGCCGGCAAGGAGCACCTGATCCAGGGCTTCTACGACCGGCTGGCCGCCGAGCACCGGGCGGCCGTCCGGGACGTCCTGGCGCGGGAGACGAGCCTGGAGGCCCGGCTGGCGGGGGTGCTGCGGGTCTGGCTGGACGTGGCGACGCCCTACCACGAGTTCGCGGTCCAGTTCTTCAAGAACGCGGCCGACCCGGACAGCCCGCTGAGCCCGTTCTCCGCCGAGTCGGAGCACGCGCGCGTGGAGGCCATCGCCGTCCACAAGGAGGTGCTCGCGGGGTCGAAGGCGAAGGTGCCGGAGGAACTGCGAGAGGTGCTGCCGGAGTTGATGTGGCTCTCGCAGATGGGCCTCGTCATGTACTGGATCTACGACCGTACGGAAGGGCGCGAGCGCAGTTACCGGCTGGCCGGGCGCGGTGCGCGGCTCACCGCGCGGGGCGTGGCGCTGGCCCGGTTCCGGGTGCTGCGGCCGCTCGTCCTGGAGGTGCACGACCTGTTCACGGACTTCCTGCCCGGCATGACGAACGCCCTGCCGGATCCGGCAGGGCGTTCGGGTAAAGCCGGTTGATCACAGAGTCAGGCGACCGCACAGGTCAGGCGACCGCAAGGTCAGTTGACCTCCGACATCTCCGTCAGCTCCACGTCGTGGACCAGCGGGTCCCCCGCGACCGTCACCTGGCGGGCCCGGGAGTCGTAGGACTCGGCCGTCGCCGCCAGCAGGTACGTGCCCGGGGTCGGGACCGAGACGATGTAGGAGCCGTCGGCCAGGGACGTGACGCGGTCCAGCTCCCGGCCGCCCGTGGACCGGAGCGTGACCGCCGCGCCCTCGACCGGATCGCCGGCCGGGTCCCGTACGAAGCCGTGGACGACGGAGGACGGGCCCGCGGCCGGCGCCGCGGCCTCCTCCTTCGGCTCCACCGCCAGATGCGGCAGCCGCTTCTCCAGCCAGCCCGGCAGCCACCAGTTGGAGTCGCCGAGCAGATGCATCGCGGCCGGGACCAGGGCCGTGCGCAGGATGAACGCGTCCAGGGCGACCGCGGCGGCGAGGCCGACGCCCGCCATGGCCGCGCCCGCGTCGCCGCTGAGGACGAACGCCAGGAACACACAGACCATGATCAGGGCCGCCGAGTTGATGACCCGGCTGGTCTCCGCGAGGCCGACGCGGACCGCGCGGGCGTTGTCGCGCGTGTGCACCCACTCCTCGTGCATCCGGCTGACCAGGAAGACCTGGTAGTCCATCGACAGGCCGAAGAGCAGCGACAGCATGATGACCGGCAGGAAGGCGTTGATCGGCCCCTCCTTGCCGAGGCCGAGCAGTTCCAGGCCCCAGCCCCACTGGAAGACCGCGACGAGGACGCCGAAGGAGGCCGCCGCCGCGATCAGGTTCATCACGGCCGCCGTCAGCGGCACCACCAGGGAGCGGAAGGCGACCAGGAGGAGCAGGAAGCCCAGGCCGATGATGGTGGCCACGAACAGCGGCAGCCGGTCGCCGGTGACCGTGGCGAAGTCCTTCGAGACGGCCGTCACCCCGCCCACGTGGGCCTCGGCCCCCGCCAGGGGGACGACGTCGTCGCGCAGCCGGTCGATGAGCGCGTCCGTCTCCTCGGACTGCGGGGAGGTCGTGGGCACCACCTGGATGACGGTGACGCCCTGCGCGGGCGGCAGCGCGGCCGCCTGGGCCACGCCGGGCGTCTCCTCGATGCTCTTGACCAGCGCGGTGGTGTCGCCGCCCTGCACGACGACCTGGAGCGGGCCGTTGAAGCCCGGCCCGAAGCCCTCGGCGAGCAGGTCGTAGGCCTTGCGGGTGGTCGTGGCGGCGTCGTCGTTGCCCTGGTCGGTGGCGCCCAGGCGCAGCGACAGCACGGGCAGGGCGAGGACGGCCATGACCGCGAGCGCGAGGACGGCGACCGTCCGGGGCCGGCGCTGGACGCCCGCCGACCAGCGGGCCGCCGGTCCGCTCTCCTTCTCCGGCTCGGGGCCGGTCGCCGCCAGCCGGCGCCGCTGCCTGCGGCTGAGCACGCGTCCGCCCAGGAAACCGAGCAGCGCGGGCAGCAGGGTGGTGGCGGCGAGGACGCTCAGCACCACGGTCAGGGAGGTGCCGATGACGACGCCGTCCAGGAAGCGCAGGTTCGTGACGAGCATTCCGGCGAGCGCGATGCAGACCGTGCCGCCCGCGAACAGCACCGCCCGGCCCGAGGTGTCGAGGGCGGTGACCGCCGCCTCCTCGGGGTCCAGGCCGCGCAGCACGCCCTTGCGGTGCCGGGTGACGATGAACAGGGCGTAGTCGATGCCGACGCCGAGGCCGATCAACGAGGAGAGCAGCGGGGCCAGGTCGGGGATGTCGGTGACATGGCTCAGCAGCTGGGTCCCGAACAGGCCCATGCCGACGCCGAAGATCGCGATGGCGAGCGGCAGCAGCATCGCGAAGAGCGAGCCGAAGGCGAGGAACAGGACCACGGCCGCCGCGCCGAGGCCGACCATCTCGGCAAGGCCGGTGGGCGGTTCCTGCACCCGCATGATGGCCTGCCCGCCCAACTCGACCTCCAGGCCGTCGCGTTCGGCGCCCTGTGCGGTGTCGACGACGTCCTGGACGAGTTCCTTGGGCACGGCGTTGGCCTGCTCGGTGAAGGTGATCTGGGCGTAGGCGATCCGCCCGTCATCGCTGATCTGCGCCGGGCCCTGCGCCGTGCCCTGCGCCCCCGAGTAGGGGCCGGCGACCTCGCCGACGCCCTTCATGCCCGCTATCTCGTCGAGCGCGGGCTGGATCCGGGACCGTACGTCCTGGTCGCGGACCGAGCCCTCGTCGACCTTCCACACGACGGTGTCGGTGTCGCCCGCGCGCGCGGGGAACGCCTTCTCCATCAGGTCGTACGCCTTCTTGGAGTCCGTGTCGGGGAGGGAGAAGACGTTCGCGTAGTCCGTGCCCGCCGTCGAGGCCGAGAATCCCAGGCCGAACAGCGCCCCCACCCACAGCAACAGGACCACCAGCCGATGCCGGTAGCACCAGCGTGCCAATACCGCCACGATCGAGCTCCTCACGCAGAGTCGGTTGGTCCCCCCAGGTCCTGGCAACAGGATCGGCAGCGGCACACGCGTGTGGACACGGCGCGCCCATGACTCTCAAGGAACTCCAAAGACCGTTTCGGCCCGGCTGTCGGCGGCCCGCCCGATACTGGGGGCATGACGACGGCTCAAGGCACTGTGCTGGTCGTGGAGGACGAACCGAGCATCGCGGACGTCCTCGCCATCGCCCTGCGGTACCACCGCTTCGAGGTCATGATCGCGGGCACGGTCCGCGAGGCCCTCGCGCTCGCCGGCCGCACCCGGCCCGACGTGGCGCTGCTGGACGTGATGCTGCCGGACGGCGACGGCCGGGCGCTGGGGCGTGAACTGCGCGCCCGCAGGCCGGACCTGGCGCTCGTCTTCCTCACCGCGCGGGACGCGCCGGCCGAGATCGTCGGGGCGCTCGGCTTCGGCGACGACTACATCACCAAGCCGTTCGACATCGACGTGGTCGTCGCGAGGATCACGGCGGTCCTGCGCCGCACCCGGCCGGCCGACGTCCTCCCGCAGCGGCCGCCGCTGCGGTACGGCGATCTGGAGCTGGACGACACGACGTACAGCGTGCACCGCGCGGGCCGCTCGGTCGAGCTGACGCCCACCGAGTACGCGCTGCTGCGGTTCCTGGTGCGCAACGCGGGCCGGATCGTGCCCAAGGAGCAACTCCTGCGCCATGTCTGGCAGTACGAGCACACGCCGCCGGAGTCGACGGTCGTCGAGACCTACATCAGCTATCTGCGGCGCAAGCTGGACGGCTTGGGAGCGCCGGTGATCACCACGCGGCGGGGCGTGGGATACGGGCTGGCATGAGGCGGGCGCACCGGCACGGCGTCCACTCCCTGCGGATCAAGCTGACCGCCGCGAACGTCTTCCTGCTCGCGCTCGGCATCGTCGTCGCCACCGCCGTCAGTCTCATGGGGATGCGGCACTATCTGCTCGGCCAGGTGGACTCGCAGCTGATCAAGTCGCGGGATTCGCTGGCCGGTTCGCAGCTGACCATGCGGGAGATCGACTCGCTGAGCGTGCTGAGCGTCATCAGCGACCGCTACGCGTCCGCGGGGACGGACGACCGGCCGGCCCCTGACTCGATCTTCACCGCCGTCGACGGCGAGGGCACGGTCCTCACCCTGTTCGACATCCGGCCCACCGAGGCCCAGCGCGGGCTGGCGGACGCCGTGCGCGATCCGCGCGCCCTCGCCGCCGACAGCGGCCCGCACGACGTCGGCGTGCACGGCGCCGCCTACCGGGCGACCGCGACCCGGCTCCCCGACGGCACGTACATCCTGCTGGCCACCTCCACCGAGGGCCTCCACCAGGGCATAGCGAAGGCCCTGAAGCTCGACGTCGCCGTCGGCACGCTGCTGCTCGCCCTGCTGGCCTGTCTGACCCTGTTCAGCGTGCGGCGGCGGATGCGGCCGCTGGAGGACATGGTGGAGACGTCGTCGGCGATCGCCGAGGGGGATCTGACCCGGCGGGTGCCCTCCAGCCACCACCCCACGCAGGAGGTCGAACAGCTGCGGCTCGCCCTGAACTCCATGCTCCACCAGGTGGAGACGGCGTACCGCACGCGCGAGCGCAGCGCGGGCCAGCTGCGCCGCTTCGTCGCCGACGCCTCGCACGAACTGCGCACCCCGCTCTCCGCGATCCGCGGCTATCTCCAGCTGCTGGAGCAGGGGATGCTGGTCGAGCCGGGGGAGCGCAGAAGGGCCTGGGACCGGATGAACGGCGAGGTGGACCGCATGGGCCGGCTCGTCGACGAGCTGCTCACCCTGGCCCGCCTGGACCAGCGGCCCGAGCTGCGGCTGCGCAACGTGGACGTGAGCCGTCTGGTGCGGGACTCGGCGCAGGACCTGCGGGCCCAGCAGCCCGCGCGGCCGGTCACGGTGGAGGCCGACGGCGCCGTCCTGGTGTGGGCCGACGAGTCGGGGCTGCGGCAGGTGCTGGGCAACCTGGTGGCGAACGTCCGCACGCACACGGCGGCCGATGTGCCGGTGCGGCTGGCCGTGGAGCGCGCGGACGGCGTCGTACGCCTGTCGGTCGAGGACAAGGGGCCGGGGCTGGGCGCGGAGGACGCGGCGCGGGTCTTCGACCGCTTCTTCCGGGCGGGCGGCGGCGCGGGCAGCGGGCTGGGCCTGGCGATCGTGCAGGGGGCGGTCCGGGCCCAGGGCGGCGAGGTCGGCGTGCGGACGGCGCCGGGCGAGGGCCTGGCGGTGACGGTGACGTTGCCGAACCGGCCTGCGGCCTGCGAGTAGGCGCTCCGCTGGTGCCGCCATGTGCTGCGAGGTGCCGCAATCTGCCGTCGTTTCGGTGCGGCGCCGTCGTGGCTGGTCGCGCCCGCGCGGCGGAGCCGCATATGTCAGCGCCCCGCGCCCCTTTGGGGCGCTGCCGCACCGCGGATGTCAGCGCCCCGGTTCGGTGATCAGGGCCCAGACTGTCTGGCCGTGGCGGCCTCTGCTCCAGACGCCCCAGGCGGCGGCGATGTGCTCCACCAGGTGCAGGCCGCGGCCATGTTCCTCCCACTCGCCGACCACCCGCGGCCGGGGTTCGACCCGGCCCTCGTCGGAGACCTCTATCAGGCAGGAGCCGTCGCCCAGCGCGGTGACGGCCACCTCGAACTCCCGCTCCCGCAGCGGCCCGTGGCGTACGACGTTGGTGGCCAGCTCGGACACCACGAGGACGGCGTCGGCCAGCGCCCGGTCCTCTGATCCGTGCCCCCAGTCGGCGAGATGCTCACGCACCCGGCGCCGGGCGAGACCGACGGACGCCGGATGCCGGGGCAGCCGGAAGGACTTGCGTCTCAGCACGTCTGCTCCTCACCTCCCGCACACCTCCGTCACATGGTGCCGCGTGGGGTGCCTGCCCGGTGCAGAGGGTGCGCATGCCCGCTGACGGGATCAAGCCCGCGGGCCGGGGCGGGTCGGCTCAGATCCAGTCGAGCTTCCACAGCCGGAACACGCCGTTGCCGTCGGCCAGATACTGGCCGCCGCCGATCTCCGAGCTGGTGACGACGTACTCCTTGCGCTGCCACAGCGGGATGACCGGTACGTCCTCGGCGACGGCCTGCTGGAGGGCGTGGAAGTCGTCGTCGACCCGGCCGCGGTCGGCGAAGCGCTGGCTGTCGGCGATGTAGCCGTCGACCTTCTTGCTGCTGTAGCCGGTGTTCATGGTGGAGTCGGTGCCGACGAGCGGGGCCGCGAAGGTGTCCGGGTCGGGGTAGTCGGCGACCCAGCCGACGGCGTAGGCGTCGAGTTTGCCGGTGGCCCACCGCTTCTGGAAGTCGGTCCACTCGTAACCCTTGACGTCCACCTTGAACAGGCCGCTCGCCTCCAGCTGCCGCTTGAGCTCGGTGGCCTCGGCCGCCGCGGAGCCGCTGCCCAGGCCGTAGCCGTAGGTGAAGCGCACCGGGAGGCTGACGCCGGCCTCCTCCAGGAGTTTGCGCGCCTTCTTGGCGTCCGGGTCCGGGTAGCTGTCGAAGAAGGAGGTGGTGTGGCCGGCGATGCCGGTCGGGATGAGCGAGTACAGCGGCTCGACGGTCCCCTCGTACACGGTCGACGCGAGCTGCGAGCGGTCGATCAGCCAGGCCAGCGCCTTGCGGACGTCCGTCTCGTGCAGCGGGGAGCCGGAGCGGGTGTTGAAGTACAGGTTGCGGGTCTCGGAGCTCTCGGCCTCGGTGACGCGCATGTCGGGGTCGCTGGCGCTGAGCGCGGCGAGGACCTTGGGCGGCAGCTGCCGGGTGGCGGTCTGGATCTCCTTGGCCTGCCACGCCTTGTTCAGGGCCTCGGGGTCGGCGTAGTAGCGCAGCTCGATCGGCGCGCCGGTGTCCACGGCGCCCTGGTAGCGCGAGTTGGGCGACAGGTCGACCTTCTTGCCCTTCGCGTACCCCGTCAGCCGGTACGGGCCGGAGCCGTCGACGTCGTCGCCGGTGCGCAGGGCGTCGGCCGGATAGCGGGTGCGGTCGACGATCGAACCGGCTCCGGTGGCCACCTTGAACGGAAAGGTGGCGTCCGGCGACGACAGGTGGAAGGTGACGGTCATGCCCTTGGCGTCCACGGACTTCAGGGTGGAGAACAGCGATGCGGGACCGACGTCCGCGTTGATCTTCTTGACCCGGTCGAAGGAGAACTTCACGTCCTCGGCGGTGACCTTGCCGCCGCCGGTGAAGGTGAGGTCGTCGCGCAGCTCGCAGGTGTACGTGGTCAGGCTGTCCTTCGCGAAGGAACAGCTCTTGGCCGCGTCCGGCACGGGCGAGATGCCGCCGGGCTCGTAGGTCAGCAGCGACTGGAAGACGTTGCTGAACAACGCCCAGGAGCCGGCGTCGTAGGCGCCGGCCGGGTCGAGCGAGGTGACGGCGTCCGTGGTGCCGACGGTGATGGTCGCGTCGCTCTCGTCCTGCGCCGGCAGCAGCTGCCAGCCGCCCACCGCGACGACCGCGAGAACCAGCAGCGTCACGAGAATCCGCATGCGAACAGATCGCATGGTGGTGTCCTGCCTCCCGGCCCGCGAGACCGGGCCCAGTCCACAAAGTGCCACTCCCCTGGCGGCGGGCTCACCTAATCACACGGGTTTCCTGTGGCGGAAGAGGATTCTGCCGACATGAGAAAACCCTTACCCGCGGATACGCACGTAGTGTTTCGGCCGAGTTTCACAGCCTCTGCCGTCTGTTCAGCTGTCTCTTCTGCCGTCAGGCCCGGGTCGACGCCAGTTGGATCACGGTGATGTCGGAGGGGGCGCCCACGCGCGTGGGCGGGCCCCAGGCGCCCGCGCCCCGGGACACGTACAGCTGGGTGTCGCCGTAGCGCTCCAGGCCCGCCACGGTCGGGTTCGCGGCGGCGGCGATCAGGTTGCCGGGCCACAGCTGGCCGCCGTGCGTGTGACCGGAGAGCTGGAGGTCGACGCCGTGGCGCACGGCGTCGTGGATCTGCACGGGCTGGTGGGCGAGGAGCACGCACGCGCGTGCGGTGTCACGGTCGCCGAGCGCACGGGTGAAGTCGGGGCCCTGGCCGTCGCTCTCGCCGGCGATGTCGTTGACGCCGGCCACGTCGAACCAGGGCAGCTCGGTGCGGGCGTTCTCCAGCGGGTTCAGGCCGAGCCGGCGCACCTCCTCGACCCACTGCTCGGCGCCGGAGAAGTACTCGTGGTTGCCGGTGACGAAGAAGCTGCCGTGCCGCGCCTTCAGCTGCGCGAGCGGGGCGGCGGCCGGGCCCAGGTCCTTGACGCTGCCGTCGACCAGGTCGCCGACGACCGCGATCAGGTCGGGCTGCGTCGAGTTGATCGTGTCGACGACCCGGCTCGCGAAGCCCCGGCCGAGGACGGGGCTCAGGTGGATGTCGCTGACGACCGCGATCCGGTAGCCGTGCGCGGCGCGCGGCAGCTTGGCCAACGGCACGGTCACCCGCTTGACCTGCGGACCGCGCAGCACACCGTAGGTCCCGTAACCGACGGTCCCGACGGCAGCCGCAGCAGCCGCACCCCCCACGACCCGAGCCACGAACACCCGCCGCGCAAGCCCGTCATCGAACTCGCCGGCGGCAGGCTTGTCGGCCCCGCTCCCGTCGGGCGTGGAGGCGTCGGGCCGCCGCGCGTCGGGCAGCGGTTGTTCGTGGTCCGGGGCGCCCACCGGGAGGGGCTGCTGGTCCGGGTGGGGCTGGGGCTGAGGCGTGGGTGTCTCGGCCCTCGCTGCGCGGCGGGCCAGGACGCGGTGGAGCAGGGGGCGGACGGCCTCGCCGGCGAGCACGGCCAGCAGCAGGTAGATCGACAGGGCCAGCCACAGGAAGCCGGGCCAGGCCAGGACGCGTTGGAGCCAGAACGGCGCGCCCGTGCGTTCGGCGACCAGCGCGCCGATGGCCAGCACCCAGCAGCCCGCGATCAGCACCGCGCCCGCGCGGCGCGCCCGGCCGGGGCCGCGGGTCGTGTCGCGGAACAACCGGCGCCACAGGTACCAGTTGGCCGCGACGATCACGGTCAGCGCGAGGAGAGCGACCAGCACGGCCACGATCACCATGGCCTAGGACGTCCGTCCGGGCCGGCCGAGTGCGCGCAGACCGCGCAACCCGATGCCCCCGACGACCGTCCCCAATACGAAGGAAACGACGGCGAGCGTCAGGTGCACCCAGAAGTACGCCGTGGGGTCCCCGTCCTCGAACGCGAGCCCGCTGCTGTCCTTGATGAGATTTTTAACGAAAGTGACCCAGATGACCCAGCTCCACACCCCGAAGGCGAGCAGGAACCAGGAGACCGGGCGGCTGAGCTTCATGCGTTCAGTATCTCCGGCGGGTGTCCGGTTCCGTGACCGGGGTCGGGAGGGCGGTGGGACTTCCCGTCGTGTGCCAGGTACTTTCTCCGACGTGCCCGCACCCATGAAGCAGACCGTCAGGCGCTCCCTGCTGGTCACCTCCGCGACCCTCGCCTCCTTCGCGCTCACCGCGCCCGCCTCGCTCGCGGCGCCGACTCCGTCCCCGTCGCCGTCGCCGAAGACCAGTGCCTCCCCTTCGAGTACCGCGAAGCCCTCGGGCAGTCCGTCGGTGACTCCCCCGGCGAACATGTCGACCGTCGGCGGGACGCGGCTCGGTCGGGCCGGGACGCAGGTGGCGATCGCCGGCGGCGCGCCGGTGCTGCCGAAGGACATCAGCGCCCGCTCGTGGATCGTCGCCGACGCCGAGTCGGGGGACGTGCTGGCCTCGCACAACGCGCACTGGCGGTTGCCCCCGGCGAGCACGCTGAAGATGCTCTTCGCGGACACCGTCCTGCCGAGGTTCCCCAAGACCACCGCGCACAAGGTCGACCCGAAGGACCTGGCCGGCCTGGGTGCCGGCTCCAGCCTCGTCGGCATAAAGGAGGGCGAGACGTATACGGTCCACGACCTGTGGCTCGGCGTCTTCCTGCGGTCGGGCAACGACGCCGTGCGCGTCCTGTCGGCGATGAACGGCGGCGTCGCCGACACGGTGAAGGAGATGAACGAGCACGCCGAGGAGCTCCAGGCCCTCGACACGCACGTCGTCTCCCCCGACGGGTACGACAAGCCCGGCCAGGTGTCCTCGGCGTACGACCTGACGCTGTTCGCCCGCTCGGGTCTGCAGAAGAAGGACTTCCGGGAGTACTGCTCGACCGTCTCGGCCAAGTTCCCGGGCGCGACGACGAAGAACAAGAAGGGCAAGACGACCCGCGGGACCTTCGAGATCCAGAACACCAACCGGCTGCTCAGCGGCGACTACGACATGAGCCAGTACCCGGGCATCGCGGGCGTCAAGAACGGCAACACCACCAACGCGGGGGCCACCTTCACCGGGGTCGCCGAGCGCAACGGCCGGGTGCTGCTGGTCACGGTCATGAACCCGTCGAAGACGGACCACAACGAGGTCTACAAGGAGTCCGCGGCCCTGCTCGACTGGGGCTTCCAGGCGGCCGGCAAGGTGACGCCGGTGGGTGAGCTGGTCGCACCGCAGGGCACGACGCAGGCCAGCGCCCAGCCCGGTGCGAAGGCCTCTCCCGAGGCGGCCGGGGAGGCCGGCGGCGCGGGGAACGTGTCGGAGAAGCCGGTGGCGGGCGCGGTGGCGGAGAACGGCGCCGGGGGCATGTGGGTCGCGCTGGCCATCGCCGGCGGTCTGCTGGTGCTGCTGGCGGGCGGCGCGTTCCTGGTCAACCGCCGCTGGCCGCTGCCGGACCTGGTACGACGTCGTCGCTGACGTCGATGTCCTGGACGTCGTCGGGTGTACTGCCGGTCGCCGTCCAGGCGGCGCAGTACAGGACGAGCTTCGAGGTGAAGTTGATCCACAGCAGCAGGGCGATGGGCACGCCGAACGCGCCGTACATGCTCTTCGCGGCCACGCCCTGCATATAGCCGCTGAGCAGCAGCTTCAGCAGCTCGAAGCCGACGGCGCCGAGGAACGCGGCGACGAGCAGCCGACGACGGGTCGGTTCGACGCCCGGCAGCAGCGTCAGGACGTAGAGCAGGAGCAGGAAGTCGGCGAGGACGGCGACGGAGAACGCGGCGACGCGCAGCAGCAGGCTGCCCCACCCCGCCTTGTCGATGCCGAGTTGGTCGGTGATCCAGCCGACCAGGGCCGAGGCGACGGTGGAGATGGCGAGGGTGAGCAGGACCGCGCCGCCCAGCCCGATGAGGACGCCCGCGTCCTTGGTCTTGCGCAGGACCGGGTTCTCCTCGCTGTCGGGCAGCTCCCACACCGCGCGCAAGCAGTCCCGCATCTGGCCGACCCAGCCGATGCCGGTGAGCAGCAGCAGCGCGCCGGCGATGAGACCGATGGCGCCGGCGTTCTGGACGAGGCCGTCGATGTCCAGCTGGTCGGAGATGCCGGGCACCTGATCGGTGATCTTGTCCTGGAGCTCCTGCTGCTGGGACGTGCTCAGGGTGGCGGCGGCGATGGCGGCGGCGACGGTCAGCAGCGGGAAGAGCGCGATGAAGCTGATGAACGTCATCGCGGCGGCGAGCCGCGTCCACTTCACCCGGTCCAGGCGCTCGTACGACCGCCACGCGTGCGTGGCGGTGAGCCGTGTGACCAACGGCCCGATTCCGGGAAGCTTTTTCAGCCAGTCCATGACCCGTCTCTGCCCTGCTCGGGGACACCCGATGTCCTGGTACCCCCATTTCGGGGAGCGAGCGGGCAGCACGGGAGGTTCAATAACCGATTGCCCGCAAATGGGCGATACGTTCACTTCCATGTCTGACGCCATCGGCCTCCCCCAGTCCCTGCTCGTCCTCGGCGGTACGTCGGAGATCGCGCTGGCCACCGTGCGCCGGCTGATCGCCCGCAGCGCCCGCACGGTGTGGCTGGCGGGACGTCCGTCGGCCGCCCTGGAGACGGCGGCGGCGGAGCTGCGTGTGCTGGGGGCGGACGTGCACACCGTGCCCTTCGACGCGCTGGACACCGAGTCCCACGAGACGGTCCTGGGCAAGGTCTTCACCGAGGGCGACGTCGATCTGGTGCTGCTCGCCTTCGGCGTCCTCGGCGACCAGGCGAACGACGAGCGCGATCCGGCGGCCGCGGTGCGCGTGGCGCAGACCAACTACACGGGCGCGGTGTCGGCGGGGCTGATCTGCGGGCGGGCCCTGCAGACCCAGGGGAGCGGCTCGCTGGTCGTGCTGTCCTCCGTCGCCGGCGAGCGGGCCCGCCGCTCGGACTTCATCTACGGCTCCAGCAAGGCCGGCCTCGACGCCTTCGCCCAGGGCCTGGGCGACGCGCTGCACGGCACGGGCGTCCATGTCATGGTCGTCCGCCCCGGGTTCGTCCGGACGACGACGGCCGCCGGGCCGGCCGAGGAGCCGCTGAGCACGACGCCGGCAGCAATCGCCACGGCCGTCGAACTGGGGCTGCGCCGCCGCTCGGAGACGGTGTGGGTGCCGGGAATCCTGCGCATGGTGACGGCGGTCCTGCGGCACACACCACGAGCGGTGTTCCGACGGCTGCCTCTCTAAGCGCTCCGCTGTAAGTGCCGCGATCTGCCGTCGTTCCGCTGCGGCGCCATCGTGGCTGGTCGCGCAGTTCCCCGCGCCCCTTCAGGGCGGAGCGCCTAGCGGGTGGGGAGGGAGCCGCGGTCCGCGTGGGCGGGCTGCGGGGGGACGACCGCGCTGCCGAAGGCATACTCGCGGAGCTTGCGCCAGACGCCGTCGGGCCCCTGCTCGGCGAGCGCGAAGCCCGTGCAGGACCACTCGGCCTCGTAGTGGGCGAGCTCCTCGAACGCGCGGTCCATCGCCGCCTCGTCGATGCCGTGCGCGACGGTGACGTGCGGGTGGTAGGGGAACTGCAGCTCGCGGGTGAGCGGCCCGGACGCGTCCCGGACCAGCTGCTGGAGCCAGGCGCAGGTCTCGGCGCCCTCGACGACCTTCAGATAGACCACCGGCGAAAGCGGCCGGAAGGTGCCCGTGCCGGACAGCCGCATCGGGAAGGGGCGGCCGGCCTCGGCCACCTCGGTCAGATGCGCCTCGACGGCCGCGAGCACGCCCGGCTCGACCTCGGTCGGCGGCAGCAGCGTGACATGCGTGGGGATACCGTGAGCCGCGGCGTCGCCGAAGCCCGCGCGCCGCTCCTGGAGCAGGCTGCCGTGAGGCTCCGGGACCGCGATCGATACGCCGATCGTTACGGTCCCCACGTCTTCTCCTCGGTTGTCGTGCCGGGTTCGTACTCAGTCGTACGGCTATCGACTGTACGGCCACGGCTGAGCTCTGGGCAGGCGCAGGGGAAGTGATGTGCAGCGCTCTGCCCGGTGGAACAGGTGTGCGGTGCGCCCTCGGTGCTGCTGAGCGCTGTCAGTGCTTCGCGGGAAGGAAGCCGACCTTCTGGTACGCCTGCGCGAGCGTCTCCGCGGCGACGGCACGGGCCTTCTCCGCGCCCTTGGCGAGGATCGAGTCGAGCGTCTCGGGGTCGTCCAGGTACTGCTGGGTGCGGTCCCGGAACGGCGTCACGAAGTCGACGACGACCTCGGCGAGGTCCGTCTTGAGCGCGCCGTAGAGCTTGCCCTCGTAACTCTGCTCCAGCTCCGGGATGCTCTTGCCGGTCAGCGTGGAGTAGATCGTGAGCAGGTTGCTCACGCCGGGCTTGTTCTCGGCGTCGAAGCGGACGACCGTGTCGGTGTCCGTGACCGCGCTCTTGACCTTCTTCGCGGTGGCCTTCGGCTCGTCGAGCAGGTTGACGAGGCCCTTCGGCGTGGACGCCGACTTGCTCATCTTGATCGACGGGTCCTGAAGGTCGTAGATCTTCGCCGTTTCCTTGAGGATGTACGGCTTCGGGATCGTGAACGTCTCGCCGAAGCGGCCGTTGAAGCGCTCCGCGAGGTCACGGGTCAGCTCGATGTGCTGGCGCTGGTCCTCGCCGACGGGGACCTCGTGGGCCTGGTAGAGCAGGATGTCCGCGACCTGGAGGATCGGGTACGTGAACAGGCCGACGCTCGCGCTCTCGGAGCCCTGCCGGGCGGACTTGTCCTTGAACTGGGTCATCCGGCCGGCCTCGCCGAAGCCGGTGAGGCAGTTCATGACCCAGGCGAGCTGCGCGTGCTCGGGGACGTGGCTCTGGACGAACAGCGTGCAGCGCTCGGGGTCCAGCCCGGCGGCGAGGAGCTGGGCGGCGGCCAGGCGGGTGTTGGCCGTGAGCTCCTTCGGGTCCTGCGGGACCGTGATCGCGTGCAGGTCGACGACCATGTAGAACGCGTCGTGGGTCTCCTGCAGCGCCACCCACTGGCGGACGGCGCCGAGGTAGTTGCCGAGGTGGAACGAGCCTGCGGTGGGCTGGATCCCGGAGAGCACGCGGGGACGGTCTGAGGCCATGCTTTTTATTGTCTCAGAGGTGTGGGGTGGTTTCGGTACGCGGGGAGCTGCGGGCCGGTGGGGGCCGTTCGCGCAGTTCCCCGCGCCCCTGGGTTCGCTGCCCCTGAGGGTGTTGATCAGCCGAGGTCGATCTCGGGGTACAGGGGGAAGCCCGCCACCAGGTCTGTTGCCCGCTGGGAGATCTCCTGTGCGACCTTCTCGTCGAGGATGTGGGAGGCCTTCGACGGCGCGCCCGACTTCGTCTTGCCGGGCTCGGTGGCGGTGAGGACTCGGTCGATCAGGGACGCCACCTCGTCCATCTCCGCCGTGCCCAGGCCGCGCGTCGTCAGCGCCGGCGTGCCGATGCGGATGCCGGAGGTGTACCAGGCGCCGTTCGGGTCGGCCGGGATGGCGTTGCGGTTGGTGACGATGCCCGAGTCGAGCAGCGCGGCCTCGGCCTGGCGGCCGGTGAGGCCGTAGCCGGAGGCGACGTCGATCAGGTTCAGGTGGTTGTCGGTGCCGCCGGTGACCAGGGTCGCGCCGCGCCGCATCAGGCCCTCGGCGAGGGCGCGGGAATTGTCGACGATGCGCTGGGCGTAGTCCTGGAAGGAGGGCCGGCGGGCCTCGGCGAGGGCGACGGCCTTGGCGGCCATGACGTGTGGGAGCGGGCCGCCGAGGACCATCGGGCAGCCGCGGTCGACCTGGTCCTTGAGGGAGTCGTCGCACAGGACCATGCCGCCGCGCGGGCCGCGCAGGGACTTGTGCGTGGTGGTCGTCACGATCTGGGCGTGCGGGACCGGGTCGAAGTCGCCGGTCAGGACCTTGCCCGCGACCAGGCCCGCGAAGTGGGCCATGTCGACCATGAGGGTCGCGCCGACCTCGTCGGCGATCTCGCGCATGATCCGGAAGTTCACCAGCCGGGGGTACGCGGAGTAGCCCGCCACGATGATCAGCGGCTTGAAGTCACGGGCCGACGCGCGCAGCGCCTCGTAGTCGATCAGGCCGGTCGCCGGGTCCGTGCCGTACGACCGCTGGTCGAACATCTTTCCGGAGATGTTCGGGCGGAAGCCGTGGGTGAGGTGGCCGCCGGCGTCCAGGGACATGCCGAGCATGCGCTGGTTGCCGAAGGCCTGGCGCAGCTCGGCCCAGTCGGCCTCGGAGAGGTCGTTGACCTGGCGCGCGCCGGTCTTCGCCAGGAACGGCACCTCGACCCGGTCCGCGAGGACGGCCCAGAAGGCGACCAGGTTGGCGTCGATGCCGGAGTGCGGCTGGACGTAGGCGTGGCGGGCGCCGAACAGCTCACGGGCGTGCTCCGCGGCGAGGGACTCGACGGTGTCGACATTGCGGCAGCCGGCGTAGAAGCGGCGGCCGATCGTGCCCTCGGCGTACTTGTCGCTGAACCAGTTGCCCATCGCGAGGAGGGTGGCCGGGGAGGCGTAGTTCTCGGAGGCGATCAGCTTGAGCATCTCGCGCTGGTCGTGGACCTCCTGGCCGATGGCGTCGGCCACGCGCGGCTCGACGGCGCGGATCACGTCGAGGGCGGCGCGGAAGGCGGTGGACTCGGTGGAGAGGGAGCCGGTGGAGAGGGGCTCGGGTGACATGGGGACCTCCGGACGTGGCTGTTCGGCATGTTCGGTTCGGCCCAGGCGCACGGCACTCGGTGCTGCACAGGGCCGCTCCCCGATGGTCGGTCCCATCCCAGCGCGCCAGTCACGGCCCTTTCAGCAGCCTACCGGCTGCCGCTTCAGCGGATCACATGCGGCACGAAGCGGGCGTACTCGTCCGTGATCAGGCCGGCGGACTCGCGGATGCCGAGGCCCGCCGACTCGTCCCGCACCACCCAGGCGCCGAGCACGACGTGGTTGCCGTCGAAGGCGGGCAGCGGCGCCAGCTGCTGGTAGCAGCAGGGTTCGTCGGTGCGCGGGACGGGCTCGGCGCCGGGTTCGTGGATCGTGACGCCGGCGCCCTCGCGGCCGAGCAGGGGTTTGGCGACGTAGCCGGTGGTGGCCGCCAGGTCGCGGGGGCCGTCCAGGTAGGCGGGCAGGAGGTTGGGGTGGCCGGGGTACAGCTCCCACAGGACGGCCAGCAGCGCCTTGTTGCTGAGGAGCATCTTCCAGGCCGGTTCTATCCACATCGTGGCGCCGGTGCCGCCGCCGTTGTCGAGGGTGTCCAGGACATGGCCGGCGAAGCGGTCGGTGGTCAGCCACTCCCAGGGGTAGAGCTTGAAGCAGCTGCGGATGAAGCGGAGTTGCCGGTCGACGAAGCGGCCGGAGAGCGGGTCCCAGCCGATCTCCTCCATGGAGATCCAGTCGGTGTCCAGGCCGGCCTGCTCGGCGGTCTCCTTGAGGTAGGCGACGGTCATGAGGTCCTCGCCGAGTTCGTCGGCGGAGGAGTGCGCGAAGTAGAGGGGGTTGCCGGGCGGGAGGAGCGCCGCCTGGTCCTTCCATGCGGCGACCAGGCGTTCGTGGAGGGAGTTCCACTGGTCGGCGCCGGGGAAACGGTCCTCCATCCAGAACCACTGGGGTGAGGCCGCCTCCACGAGGGAGGTGGGGGTGTCGGCGTTGTACTCCAGGAGCTTCGCCGGGCCCGAGCCGTCGTAGTGGAGGTCGAAACGGCCGTAGACGGACGGGAGTTCGGCGCGCCGGCGCCAGGCCTCGGCGACCGCGCCCGCCACGCGCGGGTCGGTGATGCCGAGGTCGGCGAGCCGGTCGGACTCGACGAGGTGGGCGGCCGCCGTCAGGCACATGGCGTGCAGTTCCTCGACGGTCTCCTCCAGCGCCTCGACCTCGTCGAGGGTGAAGGCGTAGTAGGCGCTCTCGTCCCAGTAGGGGCGCAGCACGCCGTCGGGGTGGCGGGTGAGGGGGTAGACGAGCCCCTGCTCCTCGACGGTCTGCTGCCAGCCGGGGCGGGGCTCGATGGTGTGACGTCGCACGGTGTCGTCCTCGTCGGTCCTCGGTCGGTCCGCGATCGGTCGCCGACCGGCTCAGCCGCCGGAGCTGCCCTTGTGGACGCCGCTGCCGCTGTCGCTGTCACTGCCGAGGCCGCCGCGGTCCACGCCGCTGCCGCCCGTGCTGCTGCCCCCGCTGCTGCTGGTCGAACTGCTCGACCCCTTGCCGGGCTCGGTGAAGGAGCCGCCGTCGACCCAGGAGCCCTTCTTCTTGCCGCCGTAGTACCAGGCGGAGTTCGCGGAGACCTTGGTGGACTTGCAGTTCTTGTCGGCGACGACCTTGTAGCCCTTGGCCGCGTTGTAGCTGTCGCGGTCGACGCAGCGCTTGTCGGGGGCGTCGGAGGAGCAGGCGGTGAGCGCCGCCGCGAGGATGCCCATGCCGCCGAGTACGACCGTGCCCGAACGAAGTCGTCTGCGTGGTGCCGTGGTGTCCGCCATGTCCCTGTCTCCCCGTTGTCCCAGCTGTCTGATCCGCCTCTACGGCGATTTCCGGCCGTCAGCCTAGACATGAAGGTGAGGACGCGCGGAGGCGGCCCGCCCACGAGCCGCTCCCCTACAGTCCTTTCGTGCTCTTTGGAATGATGTGCGCCCTCGGTGCGGCGGTCTGCTTCGGCACGGCGACGGTTCTGCAGGCGATGGCCGCGCGGGCGGTCGCCGTCGACGAGGGCTCCCGCGGCGGGGAGGCGGCGCTGCTGTTGCGGGCGGTGCGGCAGTGGCGTTATCTGGCGGGTCTCGGGCTGGACGGCCTGGGCTTTCTGTTCCAGATCGCCGCGCTGCGGTCGGTGCCGATCTACGCGGTGGGCGCGGCCCTCGCGTCGAGCCTGGCGGTGACGGCGGTGGTCGCGGCGCGGCTGCTGCGGGTGCGGCTGAGCCGGACCGAGTGGCTGGCGGTGGGGGTGGTGTGCGCGGGGCTGGCGATGCTGGGGCTGGCCGCGGGCACGGAGGGCGAGGAGAGCGGGCCGGAGGCGTTGCCGTGGGCGATGCTCGGCACGGCGGTTGCGGTGCTGCTGCTGGGGTTGGCCGGTGGGCGGCTCGCCGGGCGGGGGCGGGCGCTGGTCCTGGGACTGGGCGCGGGGTTCGGGTTCGGGGTGGTGGAGGTCGCGGTGCGCTTGATCGACTCGCTCGCCCCCTCGGACCTCCTGACCGACCCGGCGGCCTACGCGCTGCTGCTGGGCGGCGGGGCGGCCTTCCTGCTCCTGACCTCGGCGCTGCAACGGGGCTCGGTGACGACGGCCACGGCGGGGATGGTGATCGGCGAGACGATCGGGCCGGCCCTGGTGGGCGTGATCTGGCTGGGCGACCGCACCCGCGAGGGCCTCGCCTGGCTGGCCGTCCTGGGCTTCGCCGTCGCGGTCGCGGGCGCACTGGCGCTGGCCCGCTTCGGCGAGGCCCCGGAACCGACGCCCTCGCCCTCGCCCTCACCGGAAACGCCCGCCCGGCCGTGAGCGACCGTCTCCGGCGCGACCGTGGTTCGTTCCGGTGCGGCGCCGTCGTGGCTGGTCGCGCCCGCGCGGCGGAGCCGCATATGTCAGAGCCCGCGCCCCTGAAGGGGCGCTGCCGACTTCGCCCGACTTCGGTGGGCTCAGTTCATTGCCTTGGTGATGCCGTCCCACAGGCGGGTCCTCGCTTCGAGGGCGAGGGTGGCCGTCTCGACGGCCTCGCGCCAGCGGGTCTCGTCCTCGCCGCAGAGGTCGGCGACCATCTGCATGGCCATCGGGGTGTGCTCCTCGCCGTCGACCTCGATATGGCGGGCGAGGTAGTCGCAGAAGAGGGGGAAGCGGTCGGTGCCCTCCTTCTTGATGACCTGGTCGAACATGTCCGGGATGAGGTCCTCGCGGGAGAAGGCGAAGGCGGCGGCCCGGGCGTGCAGCGGGCGGTCGGCGATGATCTCGAAGGTCGTGCGGACGAACTCGGCTGCGGCGGCGGGCACTTGGGCGACGCGTAGCGCCGACGACAGGTCGTGACCCTCGCCGATCAGCGCGAGGAAGGTGTCGATCCGGGTGGTGTCGGCGCCCGCCTCGTCCATGCCGGCGCGGTACAGCTCGAAGTGACTGATGAAGCCGCCGCCCAGTTCGTCGCTCTCCTCGACCAGCACGATGTCGTTGATGAGCCGTCGGCTCACGGCCGAGCCGCGCGGCACCCAGGGGACGTCGACACAGGTGAGGTCCCGCTGCAACGACTTGAGCAGGGACATGAAGTCCCAGACCGCGAACACGTGGTGCGTCAGGAAGACCGCCATGTCCTCGCGGCTCTCGATCCGCTGGTAGATCGGGTGGGCGGTCACTTCTTTCCGGGCGGATTCGATCTCGGAACGGGCTCGTTCGATTCCTTCGTGGGTCAGATCCCAGTCGTACCTGGACATGAAAGTCCCTCCTTCGGTCGCCCCCGTCCCCGTCTTCGGGAGGCCGATCGTGCTCTTTCCCCGACTTTGCTCGCAACCGCTTCCCCGAATTACTCGGAAGTTGTCATTCGCATCACTCGACAGAAGATGCCAACCCCGCCGAAAAAGCCTCAAAGAGTCACGTTCCGGACAGTTGTAGAAGTTTGAATAACCTGTGAACGCGGACCGCCCGCTTTCCGTACTCGATGCCGTGACCAGTAATCCCGTCACCGTCACCGCTGCTTATCGCGTGATGCCGGGCCGCGAGGCCGACTTTCACTCCTGGGGGTGGGCGATGCTGGGCGCGAGTGCGCAGCAACCCGGCTTCCTCGGGGGTGGCGTGCTGGCCGATGGAGAGGCGGATTGGCATGTCGTCTATCGCTTCGCCAGCGAGGGAACGGCCAGGGCCTGGGAGGACTCGTCCACCCGGCAGCAGTGGGACGCCCGGACGCAGGGCTTCGCTCAGCAGACGGACCGCAGGAGCGTGCGGGGCTCCAAGACGTGGTTCGACTCACAGACCCCCATGCCGAAGACGCCGGCCCCGCCGTCGAAATGGAAGTTATGGTTCGTGAATATGAGCGCCGTTTTTCCACCGGTGCTCCTGTTCAACATTATCGTGCTTCCCTACCTCGGCGGGCTCAATCCGTTCATTCGCACACTGCTGCTCTGTCTGTGCGTGACGGCACTTGTCACCTGGATTCTCATGCCCCGCCTTCAGCGTTTCTTCAAGAAATGGCTGTATCCACCGCTCCAGGCGCTCCGCGGACGGCATAAACGGACCGCGTAGACCAGAGAACGACCCTAGGGAGGTGGGCGGGTGAAGACCCTGCTCATCGACAATTACGACTCGTACACGTACAACCTGTTCCAGCTGATCGCCGAGGTCAACGGCGAGGAACCGGTGGTGATCGTCAATGACGCCCCCGCGGGCGCCGTTCCCGATCTTGCGGGTTTCGACAACGTGGTGGTGTCGCCGGGACCCGGGCACCCGGCGCAGGCGCGTGACTTCGGCATCAGCGCGAGAGTGCTCGCCGAGTCCCCGATACCGGTGCTCGGCGTCTGCCTCGGCCACCAGGGCATCGCCCACGGGGAGGGCGCCCGTGTGGAGTCCGCCCCGGAGCCCCGGCACGGGTATCTGTCGGCCGTCCGGCACGACGGCCGGGACCTGTTCCAGGGGCTGCCGCAGAACTTCACCGCCGTGCGCTACCACTCGCTGGCCGTGGGCGAACCGCTGCCCGCCTCCCTGGAGGCCACCGCCTGGGCCGAGGACGGCGTCCTGATGGGGCTGCGGCACCGCGAACGGCCGCTGTGGGGCGTGCAGTTCCACCCGGAGTCGGTGCTCACCGAGTACGGCCACCGGATGCTGATGAACTTCCGGAACCTGACGGCCGAGCGGGCCCGCAAGCTTCGGACGAAGAACACCGCGGTCACCCCGGCGGCGGCCGCGATGCCGATCTCCGCCGTGACCGTCCCCCGCCCGCGCCGCGCCGACCGTCCCGCGTACCGGCTGCACACCCGCCGCATCGCCGCGGCGATCGACGCGGAGGCCGCCTTCACCCGGCTGTACGCCGACTCGCCGCGGTCGTTCTGGCTGGACAGCTCCCGCGTCGAGGAGGGGCTGTCCCGGTTCTCGTTCTTCGGCGACGACAGCGGGCCGCTCGCCGAGTTCGTCCGCTACGACGTCGAGGCCGGGCGCTGCGAGATCGAGCGGGCCGGCCGGCCGACGCGCAAGGTCCAGGCCAGCGTCTTCGACTATCTCAAGCGGCAGTTGGCAAACCGTCAGGTCGACCCCGGCAGGCTGCCCTTCGACTTCACCGGCGGTTATGTCGGCTACTTCGGCTACGAGCTGAAGGCCGACTGCGGCTCGCCGAACCGGCACCGCGCCGCCACCCCGGACGCCGCCTGGCTGTTCGCCGACCGGCTGGTCGCGGTGGACCACCAGGAGGGCTTCACCTACGCGGTCTGCCTGGCCGAGGACACCGCGCAGGCCGCCCGGGAGGCCGCCGACTGGCTGGAGAGCACGCTGGCCGCGCTCGCCTCGCTGCCCGCGGAGAGCGACCTGGCGCGGCCGCCGCTGCCGGCCCCGGGCGCGGTGGACCCCGGCGCCGTCGAGCCGTGGCTGGTGCGGGACCGGGCCGGCTACCTCGCGGACATCGCGGCCAGTCAGCGGGAGCTGGCGGCGGGCACCAGCTATGAGATCTGTCTGACCAACGCGGCGCGTTTACCCGCTCCGGAGAACGCGTACGACTTCTACCGGGTGCTGCGCCGCGTCAACCCGGCCCCGTACTCCGCGTTCCTGAGATTCGGCGACCTCGACGTGGCCGGCTCCTCGCCGGAGCGGTTCCTGCGGATCACCCGGGACGGCGTCGCCGAGGCCAAGCCGATCAAGGGCACCGCCCCGCGCGGCGCGGATCCGCTGGAGGACGACCGGCTGCGGAACTCGCTCGCGGCGGACGCCAAGACCCGCGCCGAGAACCTGATGATCGTCGACCTGCTCCGCAACGACCTGGGCCGGGTCAGCCGCACCGGCACGGTACGCGTCACCCGGCTGATGGCCGCGGAGACGTACGCCACCGTCCACCAGCTCGTCTCGACGGTCGAGGGACGGCTGCGCGCGGGCACGGACGCGGTGGACTGCGTGCGGGCCTGCTTCCCCGGCGGGTCGATGACCGGGGCGCCGAAGCTGCGCACGATGGAGATCATCGACGAGCTGGAGACCGAGGCGCGCGGCGTGTACTCGGGGGCCCTCGGCTACCTGGGCTGCAGCGGCGGCGCGGACCTCAACATCGTCATCCGCACGGCCGTCATGGCCGACGGTCTGATGCAGCTGGGCGCCGGCGGCGCGATCGTCCTGGACTCCGACCCGGTCGCCGAGTACGACGAGATGCTGCTGAAGACGGCCGCCCAGATGCGCGCCCTGCGGGAGCACACCGCGGCGCTGCCGCCGGCCCACGAGGAGACCGCCCGGGTGGGCGCCGGCCGACCGCGCGGCGGCACGAACGGCACGCTCGCGAACAGCACGCTCGTGAACGGCACGCCGGCGGGCGGTGAACTCGGCGACGAGGCACGGTCCGTGGGCCGCGGGGCCCGTCCGGACGCCCCGGAGCCGACGCCGGCCCGCCGTCGGACGCCCGACCCGGCCGCCCCGGCCACTCCGGCCACCCCGAAGAAGGCCCGCCGATGACGATCTCCCAGCCCACGACGACCGCGCCTCGGCCCCGCACCGGCTCAGGAACCGGCTCCGGTTCCGAGACCGACACGCCCGGCAACCTCGCCGCGTATCTCGCCGACCTCGTCGAGCGGCGCGGCTGGACCGGTCGGGCCGCGTTCCATCAGGGGCATCAGTTCTGGACGCACGGCGAGGTGCACGAGCTGGGGGCGCGGGCGGCCGGGGTGCTCGCGCAGCACGGCGTGCGGGCCGGGGACCGGGTGCTGATCGCGCTGCCCGACGGGATGGCGTGGGTCGCGGCCTTCCTCGGCGTCGCCCGGCTCGGGGCGGTGGCCGTGCTGGTCAACCCCGAACTGCCCGCGGCCGAGCATGCGTTCATGGCCGAGGACACCGAGGCCGTGCTGTGCGTGACCGGCCCGGGGCTGGAGGATCGATTCGCCGACCGGGAACGGCTCGGCGCCGACCAGTTCCTCGCGCTGGCCCCCGCCGCCGAGCCGGCCGCCGCCCATCCGGTCGACGCGCACACGCCGCTGTACGTGCAGTACACCTCCGGCACGACGGGCCGCCCCAAGGGGGTCGTGCACACGCACGGCGACCCGAAGGCGTACCACGACCTGATCGGCCGGCGGCTGCTCGGGATCACCGAGGAGGACGTCACCCTGTCGGTGTCGAAGCTGTACTTCGCCTACGGCTTCGGCAACGCGTTCGTCTTCCCGCTGTTCTCCGGCTCCAGCGCCGTCCTGGTGGACCGGCGGCCGAACCCCGCCGCCGTGGACGAGCTCGTCGCCCGGCACCGGGTGACCCTGCTCTACTCCGTGCCGTCGGCGTACGCGGCGCTGGTCGCCGACCGGGGCAGCGGACACGCGGCCTGCTTCGCCTCGGTGCGCGCCGCGGTGTCGGCCGGCGAGGGCCTGCCGGACGGCCTCGGCGGCCAGGTCGCCGATCTGCTCGGCGCGCCCGTGCTGGAGCAGATCGGCTCCACGGAGGCCGGTCACGCCTTCTGCGCCAACAGCCTGGACCACCACCACGACGGCACCGTCGGACGTCCCGTGCCCGGCTTCGAGGTGGAGCTGCGCGACCGGGCCGGACGGCCCGTGCCCGACGGCGCCGAGGGCGAGATGTGGGTGCGCGGGCCGACGGTGACGTCCGGCTATCTGAACCGGCCCGAGGAGACGGAACGCACCCTGGTCGGCGGCTGGCTGGCCACCCACGACCGGGCGCGCCGCGAGCCGGACGGTGCCTTCCGGCATCTGGGCCGCTCCGACGACATGGAGATGGTCGGCGGGATCACCGTCTCCCCGCTGGAGGTGGAGGCCGTGCTGCGCACCCATCCGGCGGTGCGCGAGGTCGCGGTCGCGGCCGTCACGGACGGACGCGGCTTCAGCCGGCTGCGCGCCTTCGTCGTCCCCGTCGGCCCGGCCGGCCCGGACGGCCGGTTCAGCGCGGACGGCCTCGAAGTGGATCTCGTCGCCCTGGCGCGGGAGCGCCTCGCCGCCTTCAAGGTGCCCCGAAGCGTCAGTTTCGTGACGTCCCTGCCCCGCACCGCCACCGGAAAGCTCCGCCGCCACCTCGTCCGCCAGGGCGCGTGGTGACCGTGTCTGAGAGGAACAGCCACATGTCGCAGCAATCCCTGCTCGCCGACCGCGGGTTCTACCTGGGCCCGCTGTTCCGGCGGGCGGCCGAGCGCCACGGCGCCGTCTTCGTCACCCTGGACCGGCCGCTGGACACCCACCCCCACCTCGGGGTCGATCTCGACTACTCGACGCTGGCCCAGGTGGTCGAGGACCTGTCGGGCCGGCTGTGGGCGGCCGGGGTGCGGCCCTCGGAGCAGGTGGTCGTCCACAAGACGGACAACGTCGACATCGTGCTGCTGACCTGCGCGCTCTCCCGGATCGGCGCGGTTCCCGTGCTGCTGTCCCCGGCCCTCGCGGGCCCGGTCGTCGGGCAGCTGATCGAGCGGCTGCGGCAGCCCTGGCTGATCACCGACCGGGCCAAGCTGGAGGGCCCGCTCGCCGGGGTCGAGACGGCCGTGCGCCGCACGCTCTCCGTCGACCACGCGCCCGGGGCCGAGCCGCTGGAGAAGTACGCGGGCGCCGAACCGGCCGCGCCCGTGCGGCTGCATCCGCGCGACCCCGCCCTGATCACCCACAGCTCGGGCACCACCGGCCTGCCCAAGCTGGCCGTGCACTGTCCCAACACCATGTGGAACCGGCTCGTGCCGCAGAAGGCGATGGGCTGGCCCACCCGCGGTGAGACGGCCGCGCTGCACATGTCGTTCGTGCACTCGCGCTTCTACCACCTGCTCGGCGTCCTGCTGCACTTCGGCAGCCCGCTGGTGCTGATCACCGACCCGGAGCCGGCGGCCGTCGGCCCGCTGCTGGTCCGCCACCGCCCCGGCATCGTCGAGACGCACCCCAACACCTTCGTCCTGTGGGAGGAGTTGGCGGACGCGCCCGGCGCTCCGCTGTCCCGGGTGAAGTCGTACGGCTCCACGTTCGACGCGATCCACCCGCGGACCGTGCGCCGGCTGCTGGGCGCGTCGAAGCGCCGGGCGCCCTGGCTCGTCCAGCTGTACGGGCAGAGCGAGACGGGTCCGGTGGCGTTCCAGTGGTTCACCCGGCGCAGCGCCGAGCGGGCCGACGGGCGGCGGGTCGGGATCGGCATCCCCGGCTTCACCCGGGTGCGGATCGCCGACCCGGAGGGCAGGCCGGTCGCGCCCGGCACCCCCGGGCGGATCGAGGCCCGCACCCGCGGCCGCATCCTCACCTACCTCGGCGCGCAGGCGCAGTACGACCGTCAACTCGACGGCGACTGGTGGCAGATGGGCGACATGGGGTACATGAGCCGGCTGGGCTCGCTCCATCTCATCGACCGCGAGATCGACCAGATCGACACCGTGCACAGCAACCTGGAGGTCGAGGACGCGCTGATGGAGCGTCTGGAGGAGCTCCGCGAGGTCGTCATCGTGCCGGGCGTCGACCGTGAGCCGGTGCCGGTGGTGTGCGTGCGCGGTGAGCAGCCGCTCGACCCGGAGCGCTGGCGGGAGGCCACGGCCGATCTGCCCGCGATGGCCGAGCCCCGGCAGTGGCGGTTCGAGGAGCTGCCGATGACGGCGACCTGGAAGGTGAAGCGGGTGGAGATCACCCGCATGCTGACCGGGACGCCGGAGAGCGTGCGCGTGTGAACCCGGTCGTCGTGGTGGGCGCGGGCCCCGTCGGACTGTCGGCGGCGCTCGCGCTGCGCGGGCACGGGCTGGACGTCACGCTCTTGGAGGCGGACCCGAAGGACCGCGAACGGCCGGGCAGCCGCGCCCTGTTCGTGCATCGCGAGACGCTCGGACTGCTCGACGCGATGTGTCCGGGGCTGGCCGGCGAGATCACCTCGTACGGGCGGACCTGGCACACCCGGCGGACCCTGTACCGGGGCCGCGAGGTCTACTCCCGCACCTTCCCGCCGCCGACCGGCGCCCCGCCCTTCACCAGCCTGCGACAGGTGGACACCGAGCGGTTCCTGCGCGCCGCGTGCGAGCGGACCGGGGTGGTGTTCGAGTGGGACGCGCGCGTCGTGGGCGTCCGGGCCGCCGTGGACGGGGTGACGCTGTCCGGTGAGGACGGGCGGGAGTGGCGGGCCGGGCACGTCGTCGCGGCCGACGGCGCCCGCTCTGCCGTCCGCCGCGAGTTGGGCATCGCCATGGAGGGCGTGCACGGCGAGGGCTTCCACGTCGTGGTGGACGTGGCCGACGTCCCGGGCGCCGAACTGCCGCTGGAGCGGGTCTTCCACTACGAGCATCCGGGGGTCGGCGGGCGCAGTGTGATGCGCGTGCCGTTCACCGGGGGCTTCCAGGTCGACCTGCAGTGCCACGACGACGACACCCGGGAGGCGTTCGGCACCGAGGAGGCCGTACGGCGCTGGCTCCCCGCGGTCGTCGGCGAGGGGTACGAGGACCGGATCCTGTGGGTGTCGACGTACCGCTTCCTGCGCAAGGTGGCCGCCTCGTTCACCGATCCGCACCGGCGGGTGCTCCTCGTGGGCGAGGCCGCGCACCTCTTTCCGCCGTTCGGGGCGCGCGGCATGAACAGCGGGATCGCGGACGCGGCAGCGGCGGCGGAGGCCATCGCGGCCGGGACCTACGAGGCGGTCGAGACCTTCGCCGAGGTGCGGCGCGCGGCGGGCCTGTACAACAGCGCCGCCGCCGGGACGGCGC
The DNA here is from genome assembly GCF_053594615.1 of Streptomyces sp. NPDC001858. NCBI lineage: Bacteria > Bacillati > Actinomycetota > Actinomycetes > Kitasatosporales > Streptomycetaceae > Streptomyces > Streptomyces sp. NPDC001858. The sequence continues at coordinate 405,066 of NZ_JBSFEV010000001.1, read as the reverse complement.
TGGAGCATCTGCGGCCCCAGCGGCGGATCGTACGGCTCAGGCAGCGCGCGGCGGCGGCCCTCGCGCCGGTGCTGCCCTCGTGCGGGTCGTGGCTGGAGCACGCGCCGTACGGGCCCCGGGGCGGGGCTCCGGCGGTGGCGGGCCGCAAGTACTGAAGCCGCACGTACTGAAGAGGTAGTCGAAGGAACGGAACTCTCATATGGCACAACCGGCTGTCCTGGAAGGCTTGTCACGGTGGACGCCGGCCGGCGGGCTGACCCCCGACGCCGACCCCGACGTGGGTGGGCGGCTGCTGGTCGCGGACTCGTGGCTGGTGCGCGACGGCCGGGTGCGCGGCCTCGAACGGCACCGGGAACGGTTCCTGCGGGCCTGCGGCGAGTGCGACGGACCGCCGCTGCGCCGGCTCCTGGAGTTCTGGCAGGACGTGACGGCCGCGCTGCCCCGCACGGGCGAGTGGTTCCCTCGCGTGGAACTCACCGCCGACGCCCGTGAGTTGAGGTTCCGGCTCCGGCACGCTCCGCCGCTGCAACCGGACATCGGGGTCTGGGCCGCGGGCCAGCCGGATCCGCGGACCGAGCCGTGCCGCAAGGGGCCCGACCTGGACGTGCTGGCGGCGGTGCGCCACCGGGCGGCACAGGAGGGCGCGACGGAGGCGGTGCTGACCACGCCCTCCGGTGCGGTGCTGGAGTCGGCCACCGCGAGCGTCCTGTGGTGGGAGGACGACACCCTGTGCCTGCCCTCGCCCCGGCTGCCGGTCCTGGCGGGGGTCACGGCCGCTCTGATCCAGGAACGCGCCCGTGGCCTCGGCATCCGGGTCACCCACCCCGAGCGGACCCTGGCCGAGCTGGACGGCCGCGAGGTCTGGCTGGTGAACGCGCTGCACGGAATCCGCCCCGTGCGGGAATGGACGGGCCACCCGATGCACGCGGGGCCGGCGGTACACGCTCCGGAATGGCGAAGCTGGCTGGACGAAATCGCAGAGCCACTGCCGAAGGAATAGGGAGCGCGGGAAGGACAGGGAGAGGTTCAGCCAAACGAAAGCGCCGGGTCGAAGGGAATTCGCCCCGGCGCAATAAAACGTGCCCGAAAATCTGGAACAGCTCGACTGATTACTCGAACTAATTCGCCTTCGGGGCGGGCTGATAAGCCCCCGGCACCATGCGCGTGGCGATCGCGGTGCGGTTGTACGCGTTGATGACCGTGATCACCCAGATCAGCGCGGCGACCTGCGCCTCGTCGAAGACCTCCGCGACCTCGGCGTACACCGCGTCCGGGACCTGACCGTCGTGCACCAGGGTCACCGACTCCGTGAACGCCAGTGCGGCGCGCTCCCGTTCGGTGAAGAAGGGGGTCTCCCGCCAGGCGTTCAGCGCGTAGATGCGCTGCTCGGTCTCGCCCTGGGCGCGGGCGTCCTTCGTGTGCATGTCGAGGCAGAACGCGCAGCCGTTGAGCTGCGAGGCGCGGATCCTGATCAGCTCCAGCAGTTCCGGCTCGACCTTGGCGTCCTGCGCCGCGGAAACGGCGGCGCCGTGCAGGGAGCCCATCGCGGCGGAGACATCGGGGGTTATCTTCTTGATGGCCACACGGGACACCGCATTATTGTTGGTCATGGGACGACTCTATCTCGTGTTTATCTCGTGATCCAGCCATCCCGTGACGTCATCCGGGAAAAGGAATTCCGGTGCCGTTCGAGCCGAAAGGCAATGCGGCGCACAGTGCGTCCAGCGCGCCGGACCATGCGTGGTCGGGCGGGGTCCCGTACCCCACGACCAGCGCCTCGATCGGCTCGGCGACCGCGTCGGGGTGCCGGTAGCGCGGCACGAGCCCGTCGACCGCGAGGCCCTGGTAGGCGGCCGCCCGCACCACCGCCCCCTCCGTGCCGGGCGGGAGCCGCAGGACGGCGTGCAGACCGGCGGCGATGCCGGTGACGCGGATCGCCGGGGCGCGGACGGCCAGGGCGGCGACCAGGGCGTCCCGCCGCCTGCGGTAGCGCGTGCGCGCCGCCCGGACATGGCGGTCGTACGCGCCCGAGTCGATGAACTCGGCCAGCGTCAGCTGGTCGAGCACCCCGGAGGTGTCCACCCCGCCCTTGGCCTTCACGACGTCCTCCACCGCGTCCGGCGGCAGCACCGCCCAGCCCAGCCGCAGCCCGGGGGCCAGCGACTTGCTCGTCGTGCCGAGGTACACCACATGGTCGGGGTCCAGTCCCTGGAGGGCGCCGACGGGCTGGCGGTCGTAGCGGAACTCGCCGTCGTAGTCGTCCTCCAGAACCAGCCCGCCGGTGCGCCGGGCCCAGTCCACGACGGCCGCCCGACGGTCGTGGTGCAGGGGCACGCCCATCGGGAACTGGTGGGCGGGCGTGAGCAGGACGGCGCCGGGTCCGGTCAACTCCCCCGGGTCCGTGCCGAGTTCGTCGAACGGCAGCGGGACCGTGGTCAGACCGGTCGAGGCCAGCAGCCGCCAGTGCTCGTCCAGGCCGTACGACTCGACGGCGATTCTGCGCGCCCCGCGGGCCCGCAGGACGGTGGCGAGCAGCCGCAGGCCGTGCGCGAACCCGGCGCACACGACGATGCGTTCGGGGTCGGCGCGCACCCCGCGGGCCCGGGAGAGGTAGCCGGCGAGGGCGGTGCGCAGTTCGACGCGGCCGCGGGGATCGCCGTAGCCGAGGGCGTCGGAGGGGGCGGCGGTGAGCGCGCGGCGGGCCGCCCTGAGCCATTCGGCGCGCGGGAAGGAGGCGAGGTCGGGGCTGCCGGGGCGCAGGTCGTAGAGGGGCCGGTGGCGTTCGGGGGGTCGGGCCGCCGCGCCGGTCGGCGGAACGACGGTGCGGCCCGCGACCCTGGTGCCCGAGCCCTGGCGGGCGGTGAGCCAGCCCTCGGCGACGAGGTCGGCGTAGGCGTCGGCGACCGTGTTGCGGGCGATGCCCAGGTCGGCGGCGAGAGTGCGGGAGGAGGGCAGTCGGGTGCCGGGGGCCAGTCGGCCGCCGCGGACCGCTTCGCGCAGGGCGTCGGTCAGGCCCCGGCGCAGCGGCGGTCCGGTCGGCTCCAGATGCAGGTCGACGCCCGGAGTGGCCCAGGATTTCGCCATGGAAATGGACCATACCGCTGGGCTGCCTCGCTCCTAGGGTCGAAGACATGACGACACAGGAAGACACCGTCACGACAACGACCGCGACAACGACCGCGACGACCACCGACGGGTACGCGCCCGCGCACACCCCCCGGCTCGACTGGTCCGCGCACGCCCCCGAGGTCCTGAAGGCGATGCTCAGGCTCGACGCCGCCGCCCGTAAGGGCCTGGACCCGAGGCTGCTGGAGCTGGTGAAGGTCCGCGCCTCGCAGCTCAACCGCTGCGCGCTCTGCGTCGACATGCACAGCAAGGACGCACTGGCGGCGGGCGAGAGCGTCGAGCGGATCGTCCAGCTCAGCGCTTGGGACGAGTCGGAGCACTTCTACACGCACAAGGAGCTCGCGGCGTTGGCGCTGACGGAGGCGGTGACCGTGCTGACGGACGGGTTCGTGCCGGACGCGGTGTACGAGCGGGCGGCGAAGCACTTCGAGGAGGCCGAGCTGGCGCAGCTGATCGCCGCGATCACGGTGATCAACGCGTGGAACCGGTTCGGCGTGACCTGTCGGCTGGTGCCGGGCCACTACCGTCCGGGGCAGCACGCATGAGCCGGACGCACCGGACGAACCGGACGAACCTGCTGGACCGCGAGGTCGCGGCGGCCATGTCCGCACTCAGCGCCGCCGCGAAGCGGGGTGTCGGCGATCCCGCGCTCGCCGAACTGGTCGTGATCCGCGCCTCGCAGCTCAACCACTGCGCGTTCTGCGTGGACATGCATCTCACGATCGCCCGTGAGCACGGGGTGAGCGAGAAGCAGCTCGATCTGCTGAGCGCGTGGGAGGAGGCGGACGACGTCTACGACGAGCGCGAGCGGGCCGCCCTCGCGCTGACGGAGGCGGTGACGGTCCTGACGGACGGCTTCGTGCCGGACGAGGTCTACGCCGCCGCTGCCCGGCACTTCCCGGATGCGCGGCTCGCCCATCTCATCGCCCTGATCACCGCCATCAACAGCTGGAACCGGGTGATGGTCGCCCGCCGCATCCCGCCGGGCGGCTACTCGTAGGCGTCCCGCTCCTCGGCTCGGGGGGCTGGTCCGTGTTCGTCGCGTCGATCACAATGGGCCGGTGGAGTCAGTCGAGTTGGACGACGGAACGCCTGTCAGATTCGTCCTCGGTCCCGCGCCGGGGGGCGACTACGGCGGCGGCTACGACGAGCTGCCCGAGGGCATGGGCACGGTCGTCCCCGTGGCCAGTGGCGGGGCCGCCGTGGCGAGTTTCGCGGCGGGGGCGCTGCGGCAGGCTCTGAAGCCGCTGGGACCGTTGCTTCAGGAGGTGCACGACTGCGTGCGGGCCGTGCCGGATCCGCCCGCGGAGCTCAGCGTCACCTTCGGGGTGCAGGTCGGACAGGATCTGAAGCTGGGGATCGTGGGCGGGAGCGGACAGGCGCATCTCACCGTGACCGCCTCCTGGCAACCGACGCACCCGGCGCGCCCGGCGCAACCGATGCACCCGGCGAATCCGGCGCCCGGCGCGGAGTGACGCGTGGGCTGGTTCAAGGCGGTCGGGTCGGTCGACAAGGGCGGCGACAAGGGCGGGACGCGGCCCGTCATCGCGTCCGTGTGCGGGGCGCTCGACGGCAGGACGGCGGGCGCGGGCCTGATCCTGGGCCCCGACACCGTGCTGACCTGCGCCCATGTCGTCAATGACGCGCTGGGCAGGCGGCCCTTCGAGCAGCAGGCGCCGAGGCCCGAACGCAGCCTGATGTTCGTCACGTTGGAGGGGCCGCGGAAGGGCTACCCGGCGCACGTCGTGCACTGGATCCCACCGCGCACGCCGGACGGCGGCGTCGTGCGGGACGGCGCCCGCGGCTGGCTCGGCGATCTCGCCGTGCTGCGGCTGAACTCGCCGCCCGGCGAACTGCCCGCCCCCGAACCCCGTACGGACATGGCCCCGGGCCAGAAGGTGCGGGCCTGGCACAGCAGCGGGAGCCGCTCGACCTTCGCCGATCTGACCGTCGCCGCCCTGGAGGGCCCGATCGGCTACCTCGACGGCAAGAGCACCGGGATGGCCGTCGGGCCCGGCTACAGCGGCGGCCCGCTGTGGTGCGAGGAGGACGGCGCCGTCGTGGGGCTGGTCGCCGCACACTTCATGCCGGCGGCCGGGCACGGCTCACAAGGCGTGGTCCGGCGCAGTTGGGGCATCCCCTGGCAGCGCGTCGAGGCCGAACTGCGGTCCGTGGACGCCCTCGACGACGTCCGCGGCTCCCACGACGCCGACAACTCCGTCGGCCTCAGCGCCGCCGAGGCCGACGAACCGGCCCACGGCATGCTGGTGGCGGTGATCGCGAACGCGCTGCCGTCGGCGTACACGCTCGGCGACACCGCGCGGCAGATCGCCCACGCGTGCGGGGTGGGGACCGGGAGCCCGGTGACGCCGCCCACCGTCGAGGAGTTCGCCGCCTTCCTGCTCACCCATCCGCGCGCGCTGGCCGCCCTCGCCGAGATCCTGCGGCCCCGGGACCCGCGGGCGGCCGACCGGGCGCTGGTCGCCGGGCGGCTCTCGGACACCCCGCGGCTGCTCTCGCCGCGCGAGCACCACCGGCTGCACCAGTTGCTGCCCACGATCGGACAGCCGGTGCTGGCGCGGTTCCCCGAAGCGGTGCGCGAGGCGACGAAGCGGGTCGCGGCGCCCGCCGACGGCGCGACCCTCGACGCCGTCCTCGACCGCCTGGAGACGCTGCCCGGGGACGGCCACTCCGACGACGGCGGGCCGCGCGTCCCGGCGCTGCTGCGGGTCGTCGAGTACATCGCCGCGCTGAGCCCGCCGCACCGGCAGGCGGAGCTGCGCATCTGGTCGGACCGGGTGGCGGCGCGGCTGGGCATACCGTCGGCGGCGCTGCGCGAGCGGCGCTCCGACGCCCAGGACTGGTCCCGGGCCGTGCGCGGCGGGAACCGGCGGGTGCGGGTGCTGGCCCGGGTGACCCGGGCCGAGCGGGGCCGGCACCGGCTGCGTGTGTGGTGCGACGAGGGCACCGGGCCGCGGCAGGTGTCGACCGACAGCTCGGCCAGCTACTCGGGGTCGGAGGCGGCGCGCGAGCTGCTGCGCGTCCTGGAGTCCCTCGCGCCGTCGGCGGCCGACGGCGGGCGGCCGCTCGTGGAGGTCCTGGTGGACCGGGCCGATCTCAACCTCCCGGTGGACGAGTGGGCGGCGCAGGCGCCGGGCGAGCTGGTGCCCGGGGTGCTGGGGGTGGAGTTCCCGCTGGTGGTGCACTGTCCGGAACTCCTGCGCAGGCACGAGCGTTTTCTCCCTGACTGGCGTGAGCGGTGGCGGCAACTCGACTCCGGGGAGACGTTGGTCGTGTCGGACCCCGCCCAGGATCCGCACCAGATCTACTACGAGCTGATGGGCAGGCTCGACACCGTCCGCGTCTCGGTGGACGTGCCGGCGGGGCCTCGCGACGCGATCGTGGAGATCTGCCTCGCCGTGGGCATACCGGTGGTGATGTGGGACCGAGGGCGGGACGCCGCCTCGCACGTCGCCGAGCACATGGCGCAGGTCGCCACGCGTGAACTGCCCGACGGAGTCCGCGTCTACCGGGCCAAGGCCAAGGGGAAGACCGCTCCGCAGTATCCCGGCCGCCCGGTCCTCGCCTGGGCGGACGCCGACCGCACGGTGCCCCGGCTGCACCTGACCGAACCCCAGGAGAGCCCATGACCCCCGCCTCCGAGGCCGACTGGCGTCTCTTCCGCGGGGACGGCGTCCCGCGGGCCGTCGACCTGCCCTCCGCTCCGCCGTGGCGTCGCTTCAGCCCCACGCCGGCCGTCCGGCCCGAGCTGCCCTATCTGATCGAGCGCGAGCACGCCGACGTCGTCAACGCGGCGCTGCATCTGCGGCGCCCGCTGCTGGTGACCGGCCCGGCCGGCACCGGCAAGTCGTCGCTGGCGCGGGCGGTCGCGCACGAGCTGCGGCTGGGCGAGCTGCTGCGCTGGTCCATCAACAGCCGCTCCGCCGTCCGCGAGGCGCTCTATCAGTACGACGCGATCGGGCGGCTGCGGGAGACCACGCTCAGCCGCGACCGGGGCGAACGCGAGCCGTCCATCGGCACGTTCATCCGGCTCGGCCCGCTGGGCACCGCGCTGGTCCCGGCCGCGACCCCCCGCGCGCTGCTCGTCGACGAGATGGACAAGGGGGACGTCGATCTACCCAACGACCTGCTCACCGTCTTCGAGGAGGGCTACTTCGACATCCCCGAACTGACCCGGCTCCCCGAGGACATGGCGCATGTCGAGGTGCAGACCGCCGACCACCGAGGCACGGTGACGGTCCGTCAGGGACGGGTGCAGTGCGCCGAGTTCCCGGTCGTGGTGATCACCAGCAACGGCGAACGCGACTTCCCGCCCGCCTTCCTGCGCCGCTGCGTCCGTCTGGACCTGCCGGTGCCCGACGAGTCGCGGCTGCGGGCCATCGTCACCGCCCACCTCGGCGAGGAGGCGCTGCGCGACGCCGACGACCTGATCGACGCGTTCCTGCGCCGGCGCGCCCCCGGCGAGCTCGCCACCGACCAGCTGCTGAACGCCGTCTTCCTGCGCACCGGCGGCGTCGACCTCGACGCGGAAGGCCTCCTGGACGCCGTACTGCACCAGCTCACCGGGGCGCTGTGACGCCATGAGCGGGACGGGGGCGCCGGGGTCGGCGAGCGCGGGACCGGGCGGCGGCGGGGAGCGGCTCGCACAGGCGCTGCGGGTGCTGCGCGCCTGCGGGCGGGAGCTGGACGCCGACCAGGTCCTCGACGTGCTGTGGCTGGCCCGGCGGGTGCCCGGCGGAGCGGACGCGCCGCTGCGCCGGCTGATGCCCGCCGAGCCTCCGGCGGCCGTGGAGCCCCCGGTCGCCGAAGCCGCCCGGCCCGCCCCCGCCCGGCCGGTCGCGGAGTCCGACGACCCCGACCTGCCCGACCTCACCCCCACGGCCTCGCTGTACGGGGCGGCCCGCCAGACCCCGGCCTCCATACCCGACATCCGGCTGCCGCACCGCCCCGACCCGGGCCGGGCGATGCCCGTGCGGATCCCCGAGGACAAGGCCCTCACCGGGGAACTCGAACTGGGCCGCGCCCTGCGGCCGTTGCGCCGGCGGCGGCCCAGCCCGCACCGGCTGGAGATCGACGAGGAGCGCACGGCCGCCGAACTCGCCGAGACCCGGCTGCCGGACGTGGTGCAGCGCCCGGTGCAGGAGCGCTGGCTGCATCTGGTGCTGCTCGTCGACGACGGTCTGTCGATGCTGCTGTGGCACCGCCTCGGCGCCGAACTGCGCACCCTCCTCGAACGGCTGGGCGCCTTCGCCGGCAGCCGGGTCATGGGCCTGGACGCCCGCTCCGCGCACGAACCCCGGCTGCACGCCCGCCCGTTCCGGTACGACAGCACCCCCGTGCCGCTCAGCGCGGTCGACGACCCCTCGGGGCAGACCCTCGTGCTCGTCGTCACCGACGGCATGGGAGCCTCCTGGCGCAGCGGCGCGCTGCACCGGCTGTTGACCCGGTGGGCCTCCCGCGGCCCCACCGCGGTGCTGCACACCCTGCCGCCCGACCTGTGGGAGGGGTCCGGCATCCGCGCCGAGCGCTGGCAGGCCTCGACGCGGCGCATCGGCGGCGCCAACACCTCCTGGGAGATCACCGACCCGGTCCTGCCGGCCGACCTCGCCGCCTTCGACGGCGTGCCGGTGCCGGTCCTGGAGCCGACGGCCGCCTCCCTGGGCACGTGGGCGCATCTCCTCGCCTCGCCCGGCGCCACGGTGTCCCTGCCCCTGCTGGCCCGCCCCGCCCGCCACGGCGGCCCGGCCCCGGGCCCCGGCCGCGGCGACGCCCAGCACTTCCGGGACGCGGCCACCCCGGAGGCCTACCGCCTCGCCGCCCATCTGGCGGCCGTGTCCCCGCTGACCGTGCCGGTCATGCGGCTCGTCCAGACGGCCGTGCCCTGGCAGGCGCGGACCTCCCATCTCGCCGAGGTGTTCCTCGGCGGCCTGATGCGGCCGCATCCCGCGCCGGTGACGGGCCCGCTGCCGGCGAAGCACCTGGTGTTCGACTTCACCGACGCGTCCCGGCTGATCCTCCTCGACGCCGTCCCCCAGGCGGAACTGCTGCGCACCAGCCGCAGCATCGGCCGCCATCTGGAGCAACTCGCCGGCCGCTCCCCCGACTTCCCGGCCTGGCTCGCCCACCCGGACGGCCCGGCCCATCTCCCCGGCGCCCACCGCCCGTTCACCAGCGTCGAACGGCGACTGCTCACCCGCTTCGGCGTGTCCTTCGAACGCGAGGCGCAGGGCCTCGGCGCCGAGCGGGAGTTCGGCGGCGGCGCCCCGGACGGCTGGGGGCCGCTCACCCCCGACGACCCCCGCCACCTGGGCCCCTACCGGCTGCTGAGCCGCCGCCGACTGCGGCGGACGGTCGAGTACGACGGCCTCGACGAGCGCGGCGGCCAGGTCCTGGTGCGGACCCCGCGCCCCGACCTCCCGGCGGGCGAGGAGCCCCTCGCCGAGGCGGAGGCGCTGTACCGGCTGGGCGGCCAGTACGCCCCCGCGCTGCTCGCCGCCGCGCCCATGGACGATCCGCCGTGGCTGGCGGTGGCCCCCTTCAGCAGCAGCAGCGCGTCCGACCCGCCCCGGCTGGCGGAGATCTTCAACGCGGCCCACGCGGAGAGCCGCGCCCCCTTCGACAAGATCACCGCGCTGGTCGTGGGCTGGCACCTCGCGAGCGCCCTGGCCCTGTGCCATCTGCACGCGATCGTGCCCGCGGACCTCAACGCCGAGAACGTCCTCGTGCTGCGCCGCTCGGTGGTGCTCGCCGACCTGTCCGACTGCTCGGTGGACGGCCGCTACGCGGGCGCCGGGCCGCCGCCCACCCCCGAGGACAACGTGCGCGCGCTGGGCGAACTGCTCCAGCTCGTCAGCAGCAAGGCGGGCCGGGAGCTGCCGGGCAGCCCGGAGGGCATGCACCTGTGGCAGGGCGACACCTGGCGGCAACTGCGCAACCGCGTCCTGCGCTGCCTGGACCCGGACCCGGCCCGGCGGCCCGGCGCGGGCGAGGTCGCCGACGTCCTGGCCCGGTACATCGCCCAGTCCCGGGTCGCCCGCACGGTCCCGCCGGCGTCCACGGTCGAGGCGCTGCCCACGGAGCGCGTGCCGCTCGCGCTGCCGCCGTCCGCGGCCGGGCCCGGCGCGAGTGAGCCGGCCCTGCGCGTGCCCCGCTTCGGGACCGCCCGCCGTGAGGCCGAGGCCCGGCTGACCCGGCTGCGGACGCCGCTGCGGCACGGCCGACGGCTCACGGTGGTCGGCGCCTACCACTACAGCGGGCGGGCCACCACGACGATGGTGCTGGGCTCCCTGCTCGCCGCCGTCCGGGGCGAACCCGTCCTCGCCGTCGACGGCGCGCCCCACGAAGGCGCCCTGGACCGGTTCCTCACGGCCCGCAACCCCTCCACCGTGCGCGACCTCGCGGGCCTGCCCGCCGACCCGTCGTACGCCGAGGTCCGCGCCCTCACCACCCGGCTGCCGTCCGGCCTGGAAGTGGCCGCGCACCCGCCCGGCCACGCCAACCCGAACCTGGTGCACGCCCAGGCCTACGAGCACGTGCTGGCCCGGACCGAGCCCTACTACTCGTTCGTCCTCACCGACTGGGCCCCGCAGCGGCTCGACGAGTCGGCCGACTCCGTCCTGGACCTCACCGACCGGCTGATCCTGTGCTGCGGCACCGCCGACTGGTTCCTGACCGCGGCCCGGCAGGTGCTGGAGCGGCTGCGCGCCGCCCGCCGCTGGCAACTGGCCGCCGAGGCGATCGTCGTCGTCACCGAGGTCGACGGCCCGTCCGCCCGGCGCGTGCCGGCGGCCCTGGCCAGCCGTATCGGCGTCAGCGTGGACCAGGTGGTCGCGGTCCCCTTCGACCGGGCGCTGAGCTCACCGCGGTTCCAGGACCTGGGCCGGTTGCGGTCGGCGACGGTGCACACGTTCCTCGACCTGGCGGACCGGGTCGTCGGACCGCGGACGCAGTGATCCCCGGGCAGCCGCGCCGCCCGGGGATCAGTCGCACAGCGATGCTCAGATCAGGCCGAGCGCGCGGACCGCCTCGCGCTCCTCCGCCAGCTCGGCGACGGAGGCGTCGATGCGGGCGCGGGAGAACTCGTTGACGTCCAGGCCCTGGACGATCTCGTAGCGGCCGTCCTTGGCGGTGACCGGGAAGGAGGAGATCAGGCCCTCCGGGACGCCGTAGGAGCCGTCCGACGGGATGCCCATGGAGGCCCAGTCGCCGTCCGCGGTGCCGTTGACCCACGTGTGGATGTGGTCGACGGCCGCGTTGGCGGCGGAGGCGGCGGAGGACGCGCCACGCGCCTCGATGATGGCCGCGCCGCGCTTGGCGACGGTCGGGATGAACTCCTCGGCGAGCCACTTCTCGTCGTTCACGACCTCGGCGGCGTTCTTGCCGGCGATCGTCGCGTGGAAGATGTCCGGGTACTGCGTCGCCGAGTGGTTGCCCCAGATGGTGAGGCGCTTGATGTCGGCGACCGTCGAGCCCGTCTTCTTCGCGAGCTGGGTCAGCGCGCGGTTGTGGTCGAGGCGGGTCATCGCGGTGAAGCGCTCGGCCGGTACGTCCGGCGCGGCGGCCTGGGCGATCAGCGCGTTGGTGTTGGCCGGGTTGCCGACGACGAGGACCTTGATGTCGTCCGCGGCGTGGTCGTTGATGGCCTTGCCCTGCGGCTTGAAGATGCCGCCGTTGGCCTCCAGGAGGTCACCGCGCTCCATGCCCTTGGTGCGCGGGCGGGCGCCGACGAGGAGGGCGACGTTGGCGCCGTCGAAGGCGACGTTCGGGTCGTCGCTGATGTCGATGCCCTGGAGCAGCGGGAACGCGCAGTCGTCGAGCTCCATGGCGGTGCCCTCGGCGGCCTTGAGCGCCGGGGTGATCTCCAGCAGGCGCAGCTTGACCGGCACGTCCGCGCCGAGCAGCTGGCCGGAGGCGATGCGGAAGAGCAGGGCGTAACCGATCTGGCCGGCCGCGCCGGTGACGGTGACGTTCACGGGAGTGCGGGTCATGGCGTTCTCCGTATGACAGCTGTCGGTGGGGCGTCCCTGCCCCGGGTGGGACGTACAAATGATCGATCTCTTGGTATCAAGAGATCCATCCAGCGGTCAGGCTATCGCGCATCGGCGATCTGGGATGCCCGGGGTTGTGTGGCCCGGCCCACAGACCGGCGACACGGACCTGCGGCACAGACCGGCGGCCGCCGGTCCGGGAGAGGAGTGACCGACGGCCGCCGTGGTGGGGGCACCGGGTCGTGACCGGACTCCCGTGGGGGTACGGTTCGCGTTCCCGGAGCGGAGGGGGGTATTCCTACCGCCGCCGGTTTTTTTCGCGCCGCTCCCCGGGGCCGATTCTCAGCCGGTCAGCCCGTGCACCCCTGCTGCCCCGAGGCCAGCACCGCGCACGCCGTCGCCTCCGCCGCGTCCTTCACCGCCACCATCGGGGTGTACGCGATCGCGTCGCCGGCCGCGGTGATGCTCCCGGTCTCGCGGACCGAGCCGACGGTCACCTCGACCGAGTCCCCCTGCGCGGCCTGCGTGATCCTGCCCCAGGCCGCCCCGCAGGTCCTGCTGTAGCGGACCTCTACCAGGGTCGTCCCGACCGTCGCGGTCTTCGCCGTCGCCACGAGGTCGCCGCTGCACCCCATCTCCTCCGCGTCCCGGCCCGTGCAGTCCGAGCCGGCGCACAGCACTCCGGCGGGCAGCACGGGGGCCGAACTGGCGGGCGGCGACGGTGACTTGGCGGCGCCCACCGCCTGCTTCGGGTCCCCGCCCGCGGTCAGGAAGAACGCGCCGACGACGACGATCACCACGCCCACGACCCCGATGAGGAACAGCCCGACACGGGAGGGCGAGGACGGCGAGGACGGGATCGTCGGGGACACGCCCGCCGGACCGGCGACGCCCGGCGTCACCGCGACCCGCCCGGCCGCACCCTCCCGCGTCTCGGGCGTCTCCCGGGACTCCCGCGTCTCGGGCGGCGGCGGCCCGAACTCCCCCAACGCGGCGCGCGCCTGGGCGATCCGGGCGGCCTCCATGGTCCGGTCGTGCCGCAGCTCCGAGCGGCTCCAGGCCCGTTCGGCCAGCTCCCACATGGTGGTCAGATGGATGGGAGGCGTGCCGGTGACCTCCGCCAGCGCCACGACCGCCCCCTTGGGCGCGAGCAGCCGGCCGTTGAGGTAACGCTCCCAGGACGTCTTGCTGTAGCCCGTGCGGTCGGCCACCGCCGCGACGCTCAGTCCCGTGCGGTCCACGACTCTGCGCAACTGCTCGGCGAACTCCCGCACCTGCGGGTCGAGTTCGTCCGGCAGAGTCCTCCAACGAGGCATCGAACCCCCTCCCTCCGCCAAGTTCGCCATTGTCCAGGTTAGACCCGATGTGCGGGTCAGCCGAAGGTGAGTGCTCCGCCGACGATCGTGAGCAGCAGGGCGAGCAGGAGCAGGATCGCGTAGAGGAGGAGGCGTCCGGCCGGCCGGGGCGTCGGCTGGGGCGCGGGTTCCTCCAGGCGGTCCCACCAAGGGACCGTCGGATCGTCCTCGTACGCGTCGGCCGGACTCGCGGCCGCCGGTCGCGGCCAGGCCTCGACCGCCAGTTCCCAGCGCACGACGTGCCGTTCGGCCTCCGGGCCGGCCAGCCCCGCGACCCTGCACAGCGCCGCGACGGCCTGCCGGGGCGGCGGCTGGACGCCGTTGAGGTACCGCTGCCAGGAGGACTTGCTGTACGCGGTGCGCGCGCCGAGCGCGGCCAGGCTGAGGCCCGTACCGTCCTTGAGCTGCCGCAACCGTTCCACGAAGTGCCGTACCTCCGACGGCAGCCCGTCCGGCAGCGGCTGCCAGGCGCCGCCCATCCCGCCCACCTTTCGTTCGATCCGTTGGGGGGACGACGCCCGGCCGCCGGACGGTTCCCGGGGCGCGGACGGCTGTGGCGGGGCGCGCACACCGTGGCGGAACGGTCACTTCCGTGCCACAGCGTCCGGACAGCGGTTGAACAGCGCGTTCACGATGGAGGAGCGTGGAGCGCGGCGGCCCGTCCTTCTCGGGGGATGAGGACGGGCCGCCGTACGCGCGCGGTCAGCTGCTCACGGTGAAGTGCAGGGTGTCCTCCAGGAACGGGATCTGCAGCCACGGGCTGGGCTGTGCCATCAGCGCGAGCAGGACGATCGCGGTGCCGAGCAGACCGTAGGTCACGATGTCGGTGAAGCGGGAGCGCACGGCGAGCATGCCGACGCCGGGCAGCAGCCAGCGCAGGGCCGCGCCGAGCAGCAGCCCGACGCCGATCAGGATGGTGCCGATCCGGAACGCGTCGAGCGCGGTGACCAGCAGACCGACCGCGACGACGGCCAGGACGGCGATGATCGGCCACTGCCGGGCGGCCAGCGCGTCACCGGGGGCGGCCCGGCCGGCGCCCTCGGGGCGCGCGGTGTCCCGGGTGAACCTCGGGAAGCGCCGGGTGCGGCGCGGCACGCCGTCGGCGTCCGACGCCTCGGTGCCGTCGCCCTGTGCGGGGGTGTTCTCAGCCGGCACTGCGCTCCGCCGCCTCGACCACGTTGACGAGCAGCTGGGCACGGGTCATCGGGCCGACGCCGCCGGGGTTCGGGGAGATCCAGCCGGCCACCTCGCGGACGTCCGGGTGGACGTCGCCCACGATCTTGCCCTCCGCGCCCCGCGAGACGCCGACGTCGAGGACGGCCGCGCCCGGCTTGACGTCCTCGGCCCGGACCAGGTGGGCGGAGCCCGCGGCGGCGACGATGACGTCCGCCCGCTTCAGGTGCGCCGAGAGGTCGCGGGTGCCGGTGTGGCACTGGGTCACGGTCGCGTTCTCGCTGCGCCGGGTCAGCAGCAGCGGCATCGGGCGGCCGATGGTGACCCCGCGGCCGACGACGACGACCTCGGCGCCCTTGATCTCGACGCCGTACCGGCGCAGCAGCGTGAGCACGCCGTTGGGGGTGCAGGGCAGCGGCGCGGGCTCGTTGAGGACGAGCCGGCCGAGGTTCATCGGGTGCAGGCCGTCGGCGTCCTTGGCCGGGTCCATCAGCTCCAGGATGCGGTTCTCGTCGATGCCCTTGGGCAGCGGGAGCTGAACGATGTAGCCGGTGCAGGCGGGGTCGTCGTTGAGTTCCCGGACGACCGCCTCGATCTCCTCCTGGGTGGCCGTGCCGGGCAGCTCGCGCTGGATGGACGCGATGCCGACCTCGGCGCAGTCGCGGTGCTTGCCGGCGACGTACTTCTGGCTGCCGGGGTCGGTGCCGACGAGGATCGTGCCGAGTCCGGGCGTCACGCCCTTCGTCTTCAGCACCGCGACGCGGGCGGCCAGCTCGGACTTGATCTCGGCTGCGGTTGCCTTGCCATCGAGAATCTGGGCGGTCATGGGGTCATCCTCCCGGATGACGGCCCCCGGGTTCCAATCCGGGTGACCCCTGACGACCTGTCCAGGTGACGTGGGCGCCCCGGCTGACGTGTGCGGATCCGATCGGGGTTGCGATCAACGATGTTGCACTTGCACAACACATGGGGAATGCCGCGGAATGCGGCTGGACAACAAACCGGCCATTGCAGAACGATTGACGCCACAGTGCCGCGGGCAGTACCGGGGGGACGAACCGCATCTGTAGAAGTTTCCTCCGAGGTTGGCCGCGCGTCCCCGCACTCGAGTGCATCACGGAGGAAGGACCGCCATGAGTTTCGGCGACCCGAACAACCCCTACGGCCCGCCCCAGGGCCAGCCGCCGGGCTACCCGCCGCAGGCTCCGCCGCCCCAGCAGCCCGGCTACCCCACCGCTCCCCAGGGCCAGCCCGGCTACGGCTACCCCACCGCTCCCCAGGGTCAGCCCGGCTACGGCTATCCGCAGGCCCCGCCGGTCCCCCAGGGGTACGGCTACGGCGCCCCGCAGGAGATGCCCGGTCTGATGAAGACCGCCCGGGTGCTGCTGTTCATCCTCGCCGGCTTCCAGTTCCTGGCCGGCCTGATCTTCGGCATCCTGGCCGGCGCCACGCAGGACGCGTCCAACGCCTTCGGCTCCGGTGACGACAGCAGCATGGCGACGGGCGTCATCATCCTGATCGCCCTGCTGATGCTGGCGCTGGGCAGCCTGTCGATCTTCCTGGGCGTGAAGTTCAAGACCGGCCGCAGCGCCATCCGGATCACCACCATCGTGTACTCCTCCCTGATGATCCTGGGCAGCCTGGCCAACATCGTGGAAGGCGCGGGCGGTTCGGGCACCTTCGGCGGTGTCATCTCGCTCGCGTTCGGCGGCATCATCCTCTCCGCGATGATCAGCGGTGGCGCCTGGTTCAGCCGTCCGCGGTACTGACCGCACGCGCCCCGTCGCAGCCAGGCCCTGATGCGCGTCCAAGGAGCCGACCCGGTCGGGATCGAGCGGGAACGGGCGGAAAAGATCAAGGAAAAGAGCAGGGAACGAGCACCGGAGCGGCGTCTTCTCACCATTCCTCACCAGGGCCGTGTCACCTCGTGACACGGCCCTGTCCCGTCGCCCACCCTGATGCCGTAGGAGCAGGTCGGGACGGGGTGACACACCGTGTACAGCATCATCGTCGTACCGCCGGGAGCGCACGGGCCCGGGCGGCTTCGGCTCGCCCCCGGTGAGCGGCTGACCTTCGGCCGGTCGGCGCACGACAACGACCTGGCGATCCCGCACGAGGGCGTCTCCCGGCGGGCCGGAGAGATCACCGCGCAGGGCGCGTTCTGGATACTCAGCAACTTCAGCCGCGAGCAGACGTACGTGGTGGAGAACCCGGAGGGCGCCGGCGAGCACATCAAGGTCGGGCCCGCGCGCCTGGACGCGCCCGTCCCCTTCGAGTTCGCCCGGATCGTGCTGCCGGCCGCGGGCGATCTGCTCACCGTCGAGGTGTGGGCGCCGCGCCACGACTATCTGGGCACGTCGTCGGGGCTGGACGGCGCCACCACCGCGCCCGCGTTCTCCCTGGACCGCACCAAGCGCTACTTCGCGGTCCTGGCCGCCCTGTGCGAGCCCCGGCTGCGCGGCGAACCGCACGCCCCGCTGCCCACCGTCGACCAGGTCGTCGCCCGGCTGCGTCCCGGCTGGCCCGCCGCCTCGCGCACCTCCGTGCAGTGGAACATCGACTACCTGGCCGTGAAACTGCGCCTCAAGCCGGGCCCCGACACCGCGGATCCGGGCCCGCGGCTCAACGGCAAGAAGGAGTCGCTGGTGTCGCTGGCGCTCCGCTTCGACCTGGTGCGCGAGGACGACCTCGTCGTGCTGTCGGCCGACCGGGCGGCGGTGCGGTGACCGAGCCGTACGCGGTCCGGGTGCCCACGGGCTACCGGGTCGGCCGGTGGGAGGTGCAAGAGCCCATCGCGACCGGAGCGTTCGGCAGCGTGTACGCGGCGAGGCGACGCGCCCGCGGCCCGGCGGGTGACAACGATGTTCCGACCGCGGCGCTGCCGGAGTCCGCCGCGCTCAAGTTCCTGCCCACCGGCACCCACACCCCCCGCCAGCTCGCCCATCTGCGCGAACTCGCCGAGCGTGAGGTGGAGTTGCTGAGCCGGCTGAGCAGCCCGCGCCTCGTCCGCCTCTACGAGACCCTCACCGTGGACGACCCGTCCCGCCCCGGACTCGACGGCGCCACCGTGCTGGTGCTGGAGAAGGCCGACGACTCGCTGGCGGGGCTGCTGACACGCGACCCGGCCCCCGCCACGGGTCCCGCCCTGCTCGCCGGGATCTGCGCCGGGCTGGCCCAGTTGCACCGGGCGGGCTGGGTGCACGGCGATCTGAAGCCGGCCAACGTCCTGCTGATGCGCGACGGTTCGGTCCGGCTCGCCGACTTCAACATGGCGGCCGAACTGGAGGGCACCCACGCCTACACCCCGGCCTTCTCCACCCCCGACTACACCCCGCCCGAACTGCTGTGGGCCGAGATCGGCGAACGCGGCCGCCGGATCCGCCCCTCGGCCGACGTGTGGGCCTTCGGCGTCCTCGCCCATCTCGTCCTCACCGGCTCCTTCCCGCTGCCCGGCGGCACACCGACGGCCCGCCGTGACGCGGCGGTCGCCTACGCGCGCGGCACCGCCGAACTGCGGCTGTCCCCCGAACTCCCGGACCCCTGGCGGGAGATCGTCCACTCCTGTCTGGCCCGCACGCACGCCGACCGCGTCGGCACGGAGGCCCTGCTGCGCGGGGTGGAGACCGCCACCGCCACTGCGTCCGGTGGCCGCCGGGCGCGGCTGCTCCCCGGCCGGCCGTCCCGCCGCCGTCCGACGATCCTGGCCGGCGTCCTGGCGACCGTCGCCCTGGGCTACGGCGTCAGCGGGTGGATCGGCGGGCTGCTCGACTCCGGCGACGGCAGGGGCGGTGGGAGCGGGACGGCGAGCGCCGCGGCGCTGTACGGCGCGGCGGATCTGCGCACCGACAAGGGCGTGCCGGCCGCGTACCGGCTGCTGATCGTCGAGACGGCGCACGACTGCGACCACGGCTCCGTCACCCCCTCCCTGATCGCCGCCATGCTGAAGGTGGAGAGCGACTTCGAGCCCGACCTTTCCGATCCCGACAAGAACGAGTACGGCATCGCCCGCTGGACCCCAAGCGTGCTGCGCTGGTGGATGAACGCCGACGGCACCCCCGGGGAGGCCGTGCCCTCGCCGCCCTTCCCGCCGGCCGAGTCCATTCCGGCCATGGGCCGCTATCTGTGCTGGATCGCGCCCCGTCTGGACGCCGATCTCAAGGGCGACCGGCGCGTGCTGGCCGCCGCGGCCTACCGCACCTCGTGGGACGTCGTGAACAAGGCGGACGGCGTCCCCCCGGAGTACCGCGCCTACGCGGACCGGGTCGCCCACTACCTCAAGGAGTACACGCCCGCGGGCCGGAAGTGACCCTGAGAGTTCCGAGGTACCCCTCCCCCGTCGCGTGCCCGATGGTGTGAGTGCCGCACAGGAAACGGGCGGCGTCCGGGAAACCACGGGGAGACGGGGGTACGTCCCATGAAGCGCGTTCTCGCTTCGCTGTGTGCGGTCGCGACGGTGACGGGGGCCGTCGCGACCGGATGCGGGACCGGCCCGGACGCCGAACGGGCGGACCGGCCCGCGCCGCTGACCTGGCGGCAGGAGCTGCGGATCAGCGACGCGCAAGCGCGGCTGACCTCCCGGTGCATGAAGCGGCACGGCTTCACGTACTGGGAGGACCGCACCCTGACCCTGCGCGAGAGCAGACCGGTGCGGTACGTGCAGGACGACGTGGCCTGGGCGCGGACGTACGGCTACGGCGGCCGGATCGACGCGCAGCAGGAGCGGCTGCGCCTGCGCCATCCCGTCGCCGCGTACCGGCAGGGCCTGTCCGCCGCCCGCCGCGCCGCCTTCGACAAGGCCCTCGACGGCGGCGCCGGCACCCGCATTCTCAGGGCGCCGCTGCCGGGCGGCGGGGAGATCCGCAAACGCCTCGGCGGCTGCACGGGGGAGGCCGAACGCGCGCTCTACGGCGACCCGGCCGAATGGTTCCGCACCGGCAAGATCACCACCGGCCTCAACGCGCTCTACGGCCGAGAGCTCATGAACGACCGTCAGCTCAGTGCCGCGGTGGGGGCCTGGTCGCGGTGCATGAAGACCGCGGGACAGACCTACAAGGACCCCCAGGCGGCCCGGGACGCGGTCCGGGCGAACACCGCCCGGCTGGGCGCGGCCCGCGCCGACGAGGCGTTCGCCGCCGAGCGCAGGACGGCCGTCGCGGACGCGGTCTGCGCCCGCGAGACCTCCCTGCGGGCCGTGGCCTCGGCCCGGGAGAGCAACTGCCTGAACCGCCTGCGCGACCGGTACGGCAAGGACGTCGACACCTATCGGCGTCTCGGTCGGCAGGCCTACGACCGGGCGGTGCACGTCGTACCGGAGCGCGGCTGACCACCGCGCCCCGGACGGGCGCCGCCCACGCACCACCCGCAAGGCATCACCCGCAAGGCATCACCACCTACGAGGGGAAGACACCATGCGCAAGTTCACCGTCACGGCAGCGCTCGTCGCGCTCACCGCGCTGGGCGCCGTCGTGCCCACCGCGACCGCTCAGGCGGCCGAGTCCGCCGTCGCCGGCCCCGGCTGCGACAGCAAGTGGGGTCCGCGCAACGGCAACGTGTACGCCTGGCAGGACCTGGACTGTCAGGGCGCCCAGCTCATCGGCACGCCGGGCAACAGCACCTACTGGGGCGACGGCAACGACAAGGCCACGTCCGTCATGAACCGCGGCTACACCGGCGGCCGGGACGTCGTCGCGTTCTACCAGGACATCAACTACGGCGGCGGCCACGCCTGCCTGGTGCCGGGCGAGATGTACGCCGACAACCTGACCGACAACCGGTTCAGCAACGGCGTCGGCGTGAACGACGCGATCAGCTCGCACCAGTGGGTGACCCGGAGCGCCTGCGCGACCCTGCTGACCTGACCCGTCGAACGCAAGGCGGGCGGCCCGGCGCCATGCCGGACCGCCCGCCTCGCCGTGTGCGGCTCAGTGGAAGAAGTGCCGCGTCCCCGTGAAGTACATCGTGACGCCCGCCTTCTTCGCGGCCTCGACGACCAGCTCGTCACGGACCGAACCGCCCGGCTGCACGACGGCCTTCACGCCCGCCTCGACCAGGACCTCCAGCCCGTCCGGGAACGGGAAGAACGCGTCGGACGCCGCGTACGAGCCGCGGGCCCGCTCCTCGCCCGCCCGCTCGACGGCCAGCTTCGCTGAGTCGACCCGGTTGACCTGCCCCATGCCGACGCCGACCGAGGCGCCGTCCTTGGCGAGCAGGATGGCGTTGGACTTCACGGCCCGGCACGCCTTCCAGGCGAACGACAGCTCGCTCAGCTCCTCGGCGCTCAGCGCCTCGCCGGCCGCCAGGGTCCAGTGGGCCGGGTCGTCGCCCTCGGCCTGCAGCCGGTCGGTGACCTGGAGCAGCGCGCCGCCGCCGACGGGCTTGAGCTCGACCGGGCCGGACGGGCCCTGCGGCGCCTTCAGCACCCGGATGTTCTTCTTCTTGGCGAGAGCCTCCAGGGCCCCCTCCTCGTAGTCGGGCGCGACGATGACCTCGGTGAAGATCTCGGCGACCTGCTCCGCCAGCTCCTTGCTGACCGGCCGGTTGACGGCGATGACGCCGCCGAACGCGGACAGCGGGTCACACGCGTGTGCCTTGCGATGCGCCTCGGCGACGTCCGCGCCGACGGCGATCCCGCACGGGTTGGCGTGCTTGATGATCGCGACGGCCGGCTCGGCGTGGTCGTACGCGGCACGGTGCGCGGCGTCCGTGTCCGTGTAGTTGTTGTACGACATCTCCTTGCCGTGCAGCTGCTCGGCCTCGGCGAGGCCCGTGCCGCTGCCGTCCACGTAGAGCGCGGCGGGCTGGTGCGGGTTCTCGCCGTAGCGCAGGGTGCTCCGGCGCTCCCAGGTGGCGCCGAGGAAGTCGGGGAACCGCGACTCGTCCACGGGCGCGTAGGAGGAGGCGAACCAGGAGGCGACGGCCACGTCGTAGGCGGCGGTGTGCTGGAAGGCCTCGGCGGCGAGCCGCTTGCGGGCGGCGAGGTCGAAACCGCCGTCCTGCACGGCCGCGAGGACGTCGGCGTACCGCGCGGGGCTGGTGACGACGGCCACCGACGGGTGGTTCTTGGCGGCGGCGCGCACCATGGACGGCCCGCCGATGTCGATCTGCTCGACGCACTCGTCGGGCGAGGCGCCCGAGGCGACGGTCTCGCGGAACGGGTAGAGGTTGACGACGACCAGGTCGAACGGCTCGACGCCCAGCTCGGCGAGCTGCTCGCGATGGCTCGCCAGCCGCAGGTCGGCGAGGATCCCGGCGTGCACCTTGGGGTGCAGGGTCTTGACCCGGCCGTCCAGGCACTCGGGGAAGCCGGTGAGCTCCTCGACCTTGGTGACGGGGACGCCGGCGGCGGCGATGCGGGAGGCGGTGGACCCGGTCGAGACGAGCTCCACGCCCGCCTCGTGCAGCCCGCGCGCGAGCTCTTCCAGACCGGTCTTGTCGTAGACGCTGACGAGCGCGCGACGGATGCCCCGCTTGCTGCTCTCGGCCGTGACAGTGCTGTCGGCGGTCACTGGATAACTACCTTTCGTCCCTCAATGCGATAGCCGTTGCGGGCGAGCCGCCCCACGACCTCGACGAGCAGCCTTCGCTCGACTTCCTTGATGCGCTCGTGCAGAGCGCTCTCGTCGTCCTCGTCCCGGATCTCGACCACGCCCTGGGCGATGATCGGGCCGGTGTCGACGCCGTCGTCGACGAAGTGGACGGTGCAGCCGGTGACCCGCGCGCCGTACGCGAGCGCGTCCCGCACGCCGTGGGTCCCGGGAAAACTGGGCAGCAGCGCGGGATGCGTGTTGACGACCCGCCCCTCGAACCGCGCCAGGAACCGCTTCCCGACGATCTTCATGAACCCGGCGGACACCACGAGGTCGGGCTCGTGCTCGGCCACCGCGTCGGTCAGCGCGGCGTCCCACTCGTCGCGGGTGCCGTAGTCCTTGACGCGGCGCACGAAGGTGGGAATCCCGGCCCGCTCCGCACGGGCCAGGCCCTCGATGCCGTCGCGATCGGCCCCGACGGCCACGATCTCGGCGCCGTAGGCCTCGACGCCGGCGGCTCCGACGGCGTCGAGCAATGCCTGAAGGTTCGTACCGGATCCGGAGACCAGCACGACGAGGCGCTTGGCCACGGGCTTGGCGGCCACGGCGGGGCCCTTTCTCGGGGAAGCGGGTGACGGCCGACGGCCTGCACCACTCGCACGTTCGCCACTTGTACGTTCATACGAATGCATCGCGCCCCCGGATACGGGGAAGCCTACGAAGCAGCCGACCGTCAGCAACGATACCGGCACACGGGGCGGCCCCCACGGGACGGGGGCGTGGCCGGAAGGTAGCGTCTGCGACGAGCCGGATCGGGAACGCGGTGGTCGTGCGGTGCGTTCCCGAAGTGACAGCTCACTCCAGACAGTCGTACCTCCTAGGGGAAGACGCTCATTTGATGCCGGACCGCAGTCTGCGACTCCTCACGCTCCCCCCGCAGTCACCGCAGGGAGGGGAGCGCGGCGCCGTGCTGCTGCGAGAGCGCCCAGCCTCTCCCCCCGACGCCCCGTCGGGCGACACCCCGTCGGGCGGCACCCCGTCGGGCGGCACCCCGTCGGGCGACGGCAAACCCCCCGAGGACGACAACCCCTTCGCCCCGCCGCCGGAGGGCGCCCCGGACCGCCCGTGGCAGCCCCGACGCCCGGCGGGCGGCGCCCCCGAGGGCGGACACTCCGCGTGGGGCAGCCACTGGAGCAACCAGCAGCCCGGCCGCTCCCCCGGCGGCTTCGGCGAGCGACCCGGCGGCGGCAGCCCCGAGGGCGGCGGCCCCGGCGGCCCCGGCACCCCCGAGCCCGGCAAACGCTGGGACCCCACGGACCCCGCCCAGCGCCGCGCACGCTACGCCCTGCTCTGCGGCATGTGGGCGTTCTTCTTCGCCCTCTTCGGCTGGCCGTACGTGGCCCTGCTGCTCGGCGCGCTGGCCCTGAACTGGGGCATCGGCGCCCTGCGCGCCAAGCCGCGCACCCCCGACCCGGACAGCCCGCCCACCCCCGAGACGGGCGCCCGCCCCCAGCGGACCGCCGCCGTCAGCGGCCTGGTCACCGCGTCCCTGGCGCTGGCCCTGGTCGCCGCGAGCTTCACCGCGCAGCTGGTCTACAGCGACTACTACACCTGCACGAACGACGCGCTGACGAACGAGGCGAAGCAGTCGTGCAGCGACCTGCTGCCGAAGGAACTGAAGGGAATCCTGGGCGGGAACGCCTGATTCCCTCTCCGAGGGAGCTCGAGGACGAGGCCGGGTGAACAACAACCCGGCTGGGCGGTCACCGCTGCTCCGGACCGTCCTCCCCCGCCTCCCGCAGGGCGGCCCAGCGAGCTTCCCGGCCTACATCGCCGTGCCATACCGGGTCCATGTCCATGGGGTCGGGCTCGACGACGGCGGGTGCGGTGGGTACGTCCGGGGCGGGGGCAGGGGCGGGTACCGGCGCAGGCACGGACGGGGGTGCGGGCGGGGGCACGGATGCGGGTGCCGTTGCGGGTGCAGACACGGGTGCGGGGTCCGCGAAGGGTTCCAGGGGAGAGAAGTCGTACAGCTCCGAGTCCGCCTCCGCCCCTGCCCCCGGCTCGCACTCCGAGTCCGCTGCCATCGCCACCGCCGGGACCCCGCGCTCCTCCTTCGCCCTGCGCCCCCACCGGCCCCTCCACCCCTTCCGGGCCTCGCCCGCCTCGCGTTCGCCCGGCTCGGGCTCCCGCTCCGGCTCCGCATGTCCACGCCCCCGCCATCCCCGCACGCCCACGGCCACCGGCACCCCCACCCCCACGATCCACAGCAGCACCGCGCCCCCCACCTGCCACCACACCGGCCCGAACCGAGCCAACGCGGCCACCCCCAGCGGCCCGCCGGCCAGCCCCGCGAGCCCTCCCATCAGCGCCCCGCACACCGCCCCCGCCAGCGCGACGGCCTCCACGGTTCTTCTCCGGGACCACGACCCCGCCGCACCCGCCGCCCGGGCCACGAACACGCCCACCGTCACCCCGGCGACCAGCGGCACCACCGCGGCCGCCCAGTTCGACGCCGTTCCGCCGCCCGCCTCCGGCACCGCCGCCAGCAGCGGAAACGGCGGCAGCAGCGGGGCCGGGTCGGCGGACAGCGGCGCCATGACATGCCCGGCCCCCAGGGCGTATCCCGGACCGAGCGCGTACGCCGCACCCCACACCGCCGCGTTGGGCACCAGCGCCACGCACAGCAACAGCACCGCGAACCGCCCCGACCACCCCTCCGTCAGCTGCAGAAACGCCTGCCGAGCCGCGTCCGCGTGCCACACCGACGAGGCCGCCACCAGCAACGCCCCGCCCCCGACGAGCACCGCGGCCCCGGCCCCGGCCGCCCGCGCGGCGACGCCGAGCCGAGCGCTCCCGTCCTCCTCCAGCAGCAGCCGCCGCATCCCGCGCGGCAGCACCAGCAGCGCGCTGTCCACAGGCCCGCGCGGACGACCGTGGGCCGACCAGACCCCCGCCCCGGCCGCCAGCACGGCGACCGCGGGCACCGACACCGCCGTCCACGCCCATGAGGGCCGCAGCGCGCCGCCGGCGGCCGCGTAGCAGGCGACGCCCGAAGCGACGGCGAGGTAGCCGAGCACGACGCCCGCCCATGCCGTCCGGGCGCTCACGAGCGTCCCGTACGCGCCGGTGCCGTCCGCCTCGACGACGATGCCGCCGTCCACGGCGTCCCGCGCGGCGCGGCGCACCAGCCAC
This sequence comes from Streptomyces sp. NPDC001858, assembly GCF_053594615.1. Taxonomy (NCBI): domain Bacteria; kingdom Bacillati; phylum Actinomycetota; class Actinomycetes; order Kitasatosporales; family Streptomycetaceae; genus Streptomyces; species Streptomyces sp. NPDC001858. The sequence goes on along the minus strand of NZ_JBSFEV010000001.1, from coordinate 379,683 downwards.
ACCGGCAGCACGAGCAGCAGCAGCGGGGTGACGCCGACCGGGGCCGGGACCCCGGACAGCGTGTCGACGCGCACCAGTTCCGCGCCGTGGGCCAGCAGCCACAGCGCGGCGGCGACGTGCAGCGCGCCGCCGGGTCCGCTGTCCGGATACGGGGAGCTGATCCACAGCACCATCACGAGGACGGCGAACGCGCCGAGCCCCAGCCCGGCCGCGAGCACCCCGCCCAGGAGGCCGGCGGCGAGTCCGGGCGAGCGGTCGCGCATCCGGGTGAGCAGGGGGGAGAGCGACAGTCGGCGAGCGGTCATCTGGATCACGACGGTCATGGTCCCAACGACACGCGCTTTCCCGTCGTAACAGGCGAACTTCCGCTGTGTCGCTCAATATACGCTTATGTACTTTTTCGCGCGAAGGGACATCCTGTGACGCAGCAGCGCCCTGTCCCCCCGCTTCCGTCGCCCAAGGAACGCCGACGCCTGCGCGAGGCGGCCTTGTTGACGCAGGCTCAGGTCGCCGCGCAGGTGGGCGTCGCCCGGGAGACGGTGCGCGCGTGGGAGTCCGGCCGCACGACACCGCGCGGCCCTCAGCGGGAGGCGTACGCGAATCTGCTGGCATCGCTGAACAAGGCGGACAAGGTGACGAACACCCAGGAGACAGCGCCTCGACCACAGACGACCGACCCGGCCCTCGTCGCCACCCTCGAACTGCGACCCGTCGCACCCCCTGCATCCCTGGCATCCACGACATCCCTCGCGCCGGGGGCCGGCGCCCCCGAGCCCCCGCGCCCCCGCGCTTCCCTGACCCCCGATCAGGCCTTCGACGCCCTCTACGCCTTCTGCGCCCCCGCCCTGGTCCGGCAGACCTACCTGCTCTCCGGTCGCCGCGAACTGGCGCGCGAATCGGTCGAGTGGGCCTTCCAACTGGCCTGGCAGCGCTGGCCCGAGGTGGCCGTCGACCGTGACCCGGCAGGCTGGGTGCGCGCGACCGCGTACGAGTTCGCGCTCTCCCCCTGGCACCGGTTCCGCCCCCGCTACCGCCACCCGGAACCGCCCCCGGCCGACGCCTCCGACCGCGCCCTGCTCGATGTGCTCCTGACCCTCCCCGCCCCGCAGCGCCGCACCCTGCTCCTCTACGACGGTGTCGGCCTCGACCTGCCGGAGACCGCGGCCGAGACGGAGGCGAGCACTCCGGCGGCGGCGAACCGGCTGCTGCACGCGCGCGAGGTGATCGCGGCCCGCCTCCCCGACCTGGCGGATCCCGTCGAGCTCCACCGGCGGCTGGCGGAGGTCGCGTCCGCCGAGCGGCTGCGCGCGGCCAAGTCGCCCACCGTGCGCTCGGGCAGCGAACGGCGGGCCCGCTTCTGGACCAGGGCGGCGATCGCGTTCACGATCGCGATCATCGGCGCGACGGCGCTGACCGCGCGCACGGCCCCCACCCGGTACGAGCCCCCGGTGCCGCCGGGCGAGACCGTGCAGGGAGTCCCGCCCCGAACGGCCCCGGGCCCGCTCTCGAGCGCGGAGCTGAACCTGCGCGCGAAGCTGCGGGCCGCGGCCCAGCCCGGCCCGGAACGACTGCTCCCGGAAGGCCGCTGAAGCCGACGCTGACGCCTACCGGCTACCGGCTACCGGCTACCTGCTACCTGCTACCTGCTACCGGCGAAAACACCGTTGGGCCCGCCCCCGCGCGCTGCGGGGTCGGGCCCAACGGTGTTCAAGCTGGGAAATCGGGCCGGAGGGTCAGCCGGCCGCGAGGATCTCGCGGGCCAGCTTCGCCGTCTCGGTCGGCGTCTTGCCGACCTTGACGCCGGCGGCCTCGAGGGCCTCCTTCTTCGCGGCGGCCGTGCCGGAGGAGCCGGAGACGATGGCGCCGGCGTGGCCCATGGTCTTGCCCTCGGGCGCGGTGAAGCCCGCGACGTAACCGACGACCGGCTTCTTCACGTTGTCCTTGATGAAGGCCGCGGCCCGCTCCTCGGCGTCGCCGCCGATCTCACCGATCATCACGATGAGGTCGGTGTCGGGGTCGGCCTCGAACGCGGCGAGCGCGTCGATGTGCGTGGTGCCGATGATCGGGTCGCCACCGATGCCGACGGCCGAGGAGAAGCCGATGTCACGCAGCTCGTACATCATCTGGTACGTGAGCGTGCCGGACTTCGAGACCAGGCCGATGCGGCCCGGCTTGGTGATGTCGCCCGGGATGATGCCGGCGTTCGACTGGCCCGGGGTGATGAGACCGGGGCAGTTCGGGCCGATGATCCGGGTCTTGTTGCCCTGCGACACGGCGTACGCGTAGAACGCGGCCGAGTCGTGGACGGCAATGCCCTCGGTGATGACGACCGCGAGCGGGATCTCGGCGTCGATCGCCTCGACCACGGCGGCCTTGGCGAAGGCCGGCGGCACGAAGAGGACGGACACGTTCGCGCCCGTCTTCTCGATCGCCTCGGCGACCGTCCCGAAGACCGGGATGTCGGTGCCGTCGACGTCGACGGACGTGCCCGCCTTGCGCGGGTTCACGCCACCGACGATGTTGGTGCCGTCGGCGAGCATGAGCTTGGTGTGCTTCATGCCCGTGGAGCCGGTCATGCCCTGGACGATGACCTTGGAGTCCTTGTTGAGGAAGATAGCCATGGCTGTTTTCCCTCGTCCTTACTTCGCAGCCGCGAGCTCGGCGGCCTTGTCGGCCGCGCCGTCCATGGTGTCCACGCGCTGGACCAGCGGGTGGTTGGCGTCGGAGAGGATCTTGCGACCCAGCTCTGCGTTGTTGCCGTCCAGTCGGACGACCAGCGGCTTGGTGACTTCCTCGCCCTTGGACTTGAGAAGCTCCAGAGCCTGGACGATGCCGTTGGCGACCTCGTCACAGGCGGTGATGCCGCCGAAGACGTTGACGAAGACGGACTTGACGTCCGGGTCGCCGAGGATGATCTCCAGGCCGTTCGCCATCACCTGGGCGGACGCGCCGCCGCCGATGTCGAGGAAGTTGGCCGGCTTCACGCCGCCGTGGTTCTCACCGGCGTACGCGACGACGTCCAGGGTGCTCATGACGAGACCCGCGCCGTTGCCGATGATGCCGACCTCGCCGTCGAGCTTGACGTAGTTGAGGTTCTTCTCCTTGGCCGCGGCCTCGAGGGGGTTCGCCGACGCGTGGTCGACGAGCGCCTCGTGGTCCGGCTGGCGGAACTCGGCGTTCTCGTCCAGGGAGACCTTGCCGTCGAGGGCGATGACCTCGCCGGAGGCGACCTTGGCCAGCGGGTTGACCTCGACGAGGAGCGCGTCCTCTTCGATGAAGGTCTTCCACAGCGTGACCAGGACGTTCTCGACCTTGTCGGCGACCTCGGCCGGGAAGTTCGCGGCCTCGACGATCTGGCGGGCGACCTCGGGGGTCACACCCACGTTGGCGTCGATCGGCGTCTTGGCGACGGCCTCCGGACGGGTGGCCGCCACCTCCTCGATCTCCATGCCGCCCTCGACGGACGCGATGGAGAGGAAGGTGCGGTTGGCACGGTCGAGGAGGAAGGAGACGTAGTACTCCTCCAGGATCTCCGGGGCCGTCTCGGCGATCATCACCTTGTGGACCGTGTGGCCCTTGATGTCCATGCCGAGGATGTCCGTCGCACGGGCGACGGCCTCGTCCGGGGTGGCGGCGAGCTTCACGCCACCGGCCTTGCCACGGCCGCCGACCTTCACCTGGGCCTTGACGACGGACTTGCCACCAAGACGCTCGGTGGCTGCGCGAGCCGCCTCAGGCGTGTCGATGACTTCACCGGCCAGCACCGGTACATCGTGCTTGGCGAAGAGGTCCCTCGCCTGGTACTCGAACAGGTCCACGCGCTTCCGTCCCTATCAGTGATCTCGCGGTTCGTTGGATGCGTGGGCGTGCCGCGAAGGGCAACGTGACGTCCGCTGTCACAAGGGTGGCGCACACGGTGTCCGAGCGCGCGGCATGTCCGTCTCGCAGGTTATCCCTGCTTTGAGGAGGCCCCTAAATCGAGGGTCACACCTGAGCGGTGATACCTGTCACATGATGCCGCGATCACTGGCACCCGGTGCCGGGGGTGAAGATCCTCACGGGGCCGGGATGACCCCGGTGAGCCCCCGTTTCTCCATCGCCGCCGCCATGACCTCCGGGAACAGTTCGGGGGTGCAGGCGAAGGCCGGCGCGCCCAGCTCGGCGAGCGCGGCCGCGTGCTCCCGGTCGTAGGCCGGCGCCCCCTCGTCCGACAGCGCGAGCAGCGCGACGAACTGCACGCCCGACGCCTTCATGGCCGCGACCCGCTTGAGCATCTCGTGGCGGATGCCTCCCTCGTAGAGGTCGCTGACGAGGACGACGATCGTCTCCGCCGGCCGGGTGATCCGCTGCTGGCAGTAGGCGAGCGCCCGGTTGATGTCCGTGCCGCCGCCGAGCTGGGTGCCGAACAACACGTCCACCGGGTCGTCGAGCAGGTCGGTGAGGTCGGCGACCGCCGTGTCGAAGACGACGAGCCGTGTGCTGATCGACCGCATCGACGCGAGCACCGCCCCGAACACCGACGCGTACACGACCGAGGCCGCCATCGACCCCGACTGGTCGATGCAGAGGATCACCTCCTTCTTCACCGACCGCGCGGCCCGCCCGTACCCGACGAGCCGTTCCGGCACGACCGTCCCGTACTCGGGCTGGTAGTGCTTGAGGTTGGCGGCGATCGTGCGGTTCCAGTCGATGTCGCGGTGGCGCGGCCGGCTGACGCGCGCGCCTCGGTCCAGCGCCCCGGTCAGCGCCCTCCGGGTCCGGGTGGCGAGCCGCTTCTCCAGGTCGTCGACGACCTTGCGCACGACGGCCCGCGCGGTCTCCTTCGTCGTCTCCGGCATCGCCTTGTTGAGGGAGAGCAGCGTGCCGACGAGGTGCACGTCGGCCTCCACCGCTTCCAGCATCTCGGGTTCCAGCAGCAGCGCGGACAGCCCGAGCCGGTCGATGGCGTCCCGCTGCATGACCTGCACCACGGAGGAGGGGAAGTACGTCCGGATGTCCCCGAGCCAGCGCGCCACGGACGGCGCCGACGCCCCGAGCCCCGCCGAACGCTCCCGGCCGCCGGTCCGCGCCCCGTCCCGGGAGCTGTCACGGGACCCGTAGAGCGCGGTGAGCGCCCGGTCCATCGCGGCGTCCCGCCCGCAGAGCCCGTGGCCGGTCCCGTCGGCCGCATCGCCGTCCCCGCCGCCGAGCACCAGCCGCCACCGCCGCAGCCGCTCCCGCCCCGCCGCCGTCTCCGTATCGGTCCCCGTCTCGGTCCCCGTCTCGATCTCGGTCCCCGTCATCCGCCGACCACCGCCTCCCGCTCCCGCTGCCGCTCCGGCTCCGGCTCCCGCTCGCTGTGCCTGCCGTCCCCGTCCTCCAGTCCCAGCAGCAGCCGCACCACCGGCAGGACGGCGTCCGCGCGCCCCGCGTCGAGCGCGGCCGCGAAGCCCGGCGTCCCGGTCTCCACCGCGCTCGTCCGCTCCCCCCGCCGGATCAGCTCGCCGAGCGTTCTGCGCGCCCCCGGCTCGTACGCCGAGAACGTTCGCCGCAGCAACGGCAGCACGTCGGTGAACGCCTCCGCCGGCACCGCCGTGAGCCACCCGTCGACCAGGGCGAGCAGCCGTTCGTCGTGCACAAGGAGCAGTCCGCCCCCGGAACCGCCGCCGACGAAGCCCTCGATCCAGGCGGCCGCGTCGCCCGGTGGCGTGCCCGGCGACAGGGCGAGCCCCATGAGCCGTGCCGCCTCGTCCGGGTCCAGCTCCCCTTCGTCCAGGAGGAGGCGAACGGCACGCCCCCGGACGACCCCCGGCACGCTGTCCCGCCCGGACAGCACCCGCAGCACGGCGCGCCAGCGGATGCGCGGACCGTCCCCGAGCATCGCCACCGCCCCGTGCACCGCGTCCACATGGCGTCGCATCTCGTCCGCCGCGTCCGCGTCCAGCGAGGCACAGGCCGCCGGGAGGCCGACGAAGATCCGTTCGGCGAGGCCCGCGGCCACCTCCGCCAGTGCGCCGGTGTCGGTGCCGCGCACGTCTCCGTAGCGCAGCGAGCGGACCAGGGCGGGAAGGGCCTGGGCGAGGTGGCCGACGTCCGTGTCGAGGGCCGCCCGGTCGGCGAGGACCCGCATCACCGTCGGCAGCGCGTCCGGCAGCCCGGCCAGGAGGCAGCGCTCGGCGAGCGCGGTCACCTCGGCGAGGGCGCGTGCGGCGACGGCTTCCGTCTCCGCCTTCGCGGTGGCCGCGGCGAGCACGGTGGTCCCCCACACCCCGGCCTCGGCGACCCGCACCGACAGCTCCGGCTCCCACCGCAGCCGCCATCTCTCCCGGAAGGTCCCCGTGCCGCCGGGCGAGGCGGCCGGCTCGCCCCAGGCGATGTGCAGCAGCCGCAGCCGGTGCAGCAGCCTGCTGCGCTCGGCGTCGGTCTCCTTGCGCAGGTCGAGCGCCAGCTCGCGGTCCTCCGCCTCCGGTTTGAGCCGCAGCCGACGCTGCGACCGGCCGAGGTCGCGCTGCAACGGCACCGCGGGCGCGCCGGCCGGCACCTCGCCCAGCACGTCCCCGACCACCAGCCGGTCCCGCACCAGCGCCAGCGGGACGTCCGAGCCCTCGCAGAGCACCGCGCGCACGGCGTCGGTGGTCTCGCCGAGGCCGGGCAGCGGTCGGCCGCGCACCGCGGCGAGCGTCTCGGCGAGTCGCACCGCCTCGATGACATGCGCCGGGGAGACGATCCGGTCCTCCTCGCGGAGCAGCACGGCCACCTGGGTCAGCCACCGCTCGACCGGCCGGTCCGGCGCGGCGAACAGATGGGCGTACCAGCCCGGCGAGTCGATGCCGGCGCCGTATCCCCCGGCGCGGGCGAGCCTGCGATGGGTCCACGGCACCCAGGTCAGGTCGGCCTTGACCTTGGGCAGCCCCTTGAGCAGCGCCCGGTCCGCGGCGACGGCGGCCTTCCGGCGCAGCGCGGGCACATGCCACGCCCCGCACACCACGGCCACCCCGTCCGCCCCGAACTCCCTTTGCGCGACCCGTACTTGGCCGCGCATATGGGCCTCCCGAACAAGGTCCCGCCGATCGCCGTCGTACGTCTCGCGCAGCGCGCCCATGGCCTCTTCGAGCGCGGCGAACGGCGCGAACGGATCCCCCGAGGTCCGATGCTCGACGACGTCCTCCCACCAGCGCTCGACATCGTCGTACCCGGCGGCCTCGGCGAGCGCCGCGAGGGGGTCCCCGCGCAGTTCGTCGGCATCGCCGCTCTCCTGTTCCTCCCAGGCCAGCGTGTGGGTGGCCGGGAGGTCGATGAAGCGGGCGGGGACGCCGTGTTCCAGGGCCCAGCGGAGGGCGACCCACTCGGGTGAGAACTCGGCCATGGGCCAGAACGCGGACCGGCCGGGTTCGTCGACGGCGTGGGCGAGCAGGGCGACCGGCGGCCGCATTCCGTCGTCGGCGGCGAGCGGGATCAGCGTGTCGGCCTCGGGCGGTCCCTCGATCAGGACGGTCCGCGGGCGGGCGGCCGCCAGGGCCGCCCGCACCGCCCGGGCCGAACCCGGCCCGTGATGACGCACCCCGAGGAGCAGCGGCCGGCCCGCGGCCCGGCCGCCGCCTTCGTCGGCGCTCGTCATCCCGTCCACCCGCGCCTGCGGGGCCACTTCGTGTCGTCGTTCACAGCCACCCTGTTCACTGCCGCGCTGTTCACTGCCGCCCTCCGCACTTCGTGGGCATACGCCCAGGTCGTCTCGTTCTGGTCGATCCCGTTGCTTTCCTTGCTGACGTTCACTCGCTCACCTCCCTGCAGGCGCGATAGAAGTCCGTCCAGCCGGCGCGTTCGCGCACGACCGCCTCCAAGTACTCCTGCCATACGACCCGGTCGGCTGCCGGGTCGCGCACGACGGCGCCGAGGACGCCCGCGGCGACGTCCCCCGGGCGCAGCACCCCGTCGCCGAAGTGCGCGGACAGGGCAAGCCCGCCCGTGACGACGGAGATGGCTTCGGCCGTCGACAAGGTGCCACTCGGTGATTTCACTTTGGTCCGGCCGTCGGAGGTGATCCCGTCGCGCAGTTCGCGGAAGACGGTCACCACGCGGCGGATCTCGTCGATACCGTCGGGTGCGGTCGGCAGATCGAGGGAGCGCCCGATCTGGCCCACGCGCCGTGCGACGATGTCGACCTCGGCCTCGACACTGTCCGGCAGCGGCAGCACCACCGTGTTGAAACGGCGGCGCAGGGCGCTGGACAGCTCGTTGACCCCGCGGTCGCGGTCATTGGCCGTGGCAATCAGGTTGAAGCCACGGACCGCCTGTACTTCCTGCCCCAACTCCGGTACCGGGAGCGTCTTCTCCGACAGGATCGTGATGAGTGTGTCCTGTACGTCGGCCGGAACGCGAGTCAATTCTTCGACGCGGACGGTCATTCCGTCCGCCATGGCGCGCATCACCGGACTGGGCACCAGCGCGTCCCGACTGGGCCCGTGCGCGAGCAGCTGCGCGTAGTTCCAGCCGTAGCGGATGGCCTCCTCCGGTGTGCCCGCGGTGCCCTGCACGAGCAGCGTCGAGTCGCCGCTGACGGCCGCGGCGAGGTGTTCGGAGACCCAGGTCTTGGCGGTGCCGGGCACGCCGAGCAGCAGCAGGGCGCGGTCGGTGGCGAGGGTGGAGATCGCGACCTCGACGATCCGGCGCGGGCCGACGTACTTCGGCGAGATCACCGTGCCGTCCGGCAGGGCGCCGCCGAGGAGGTAGGTGGCGACGGCCCACGGCGACAGTTTCCAGCGGGCCGGGCGCGGACGGTCGTCCTGCGCCGCCAGCGCGGCGAGTTCACTCGCGAAAGCGTCCTCGGCGTGCGGACGCAATGCCTCCGGCGACTGGCTTCGGGTCGATTCCACGGACGTCGGATCTACGGACACAGACATGGCTGAGGCCCCCTCCAGCTCGGCCGGTTCGGATCTGGTGTCCACCGTGCACCACGCCACTGACAACGCGATCTGACCTGCGAAAACGTCCTGGCAGCCCGGCTCGCCGGACGCTCGACGGATGCCCTGCGGATGCGCTGCGGACCGATTGTCAGTGGTGGGGTCTACCTTCGATGGCATGACACAGCAGGGGGTGCGCTGGACGGCGGATCAGGTGCTGGCACTGGCGCCTGACCCCGCGTCACGCAAAGCGGGGAGCAAACTCGGCGCGGCCGGTCCCTGGTCCGGGACGGGCAGTTCGCGGGAGGGGGCGGTGTGGGGTGTGTGCAAGGGCAGCGGCAGCACGCCGTACCGGACGGTCGTCGACGTCGCCGACCCGTCGCCGGCCGGTTCCGGCCCGGCGTACGACTGCAGTTGTCCGAGCCGCAAGTTCCCGTGCAAGCACGCGCTCGGTCTGTTGCTGCTCTGGTCGGAGGGGGAGGGATCGGTGCCGGCGGGGCGGGCGCCGGACTGGGCCGAGGAGTGGATCGCGGGGCGCAGCGGCAGACGGGAGAGCGCTGCGCAGGAGGAACGGGCGGCGGGCCCGGCGGGTTCCGCGTCCGGCCCGGCCGATCCGGAGGGGGCGCGCCGCCGGGCGGAGCGCCGCGCCGAGCGGATCACGGCCGGGGCGACGGAACTCGAGGAGCGGCTCGCCGACCTCCTGCGCTCCGGCCTGGCCACGGCCGAGCAGTCGGGGTACGGCCTGTGGGAGGAGACGGCGGCCCGCATGGTCGACGCGCAGGCTCCCGGACTCGCCGCGCGGGTACGGGAGTTGGGGGCGATCCCGGCGTCCGGCCCGCGCTGGCCGGTGCGGCTGCTGGAGGAGTGCGCGCTGCTCCACCTCCTCGACCAGGGCTGGCTGCACCGCGAGCGGCTGCCGGAGGCCCTGGCGGCGACGGTCCGCACCCGCGTGGGCCTGCCCTCGTCCCCGGCGGGTCCGCCGGTCCGGGATCAGTGGCTGGTCCTCGCCCAGTACGACACGCCGGACCCGAAACTGACGACCCGACGTATCTGGCTCCACGGCACCGCGTCGGGCCGTACCGCGCTGCTCCTCTCCTACGGGGCCGCGGGCCGCGCTCCGGAGCTCTCGCTGCCGGTCGGCCTCACCCTGCACGCCGAGCTGTCCGCGCATTCCGGCACCGGACAGCAACGAGCCTCCCTCGGCAAGCAGTTCGCCCCGCCCACCCTCACCGGAACCCGGCCCCCGGGCTCGACGACGACCGAGGCGACCGCGCGCTACGGCGAGACCCTGCGCCACGACCCCTGGCAGGACGCCGTCCCGGTGACCCTGGACGGCGTCATACCGACCCCGGACGGCGGCTCCTGGCAACTGGCGGACGCCGACGGCGACACGGCCCTGCCGCTCACCCCCGCGGCGGTCGCCCACCCCGGTCTCTGGCGCCTGGTGGCGCTGTCGGGCGGCGCGCCCGTCAAGGTCTTCGGCGAGTGCGGCCACCGTGGCTTCACCCCCCTGACGGCCTGGCCGACGGGCCCGGGAGAGGCGGTACGCCTGTGCTGAACACGACCGGACCGGAAAGGCCGACACCAAGCGGGTCGGGCGAAGTCGGCTGCGTTCGGCAGCGCCCTGAAGGGGCGCGGGGCACTGACATATGCGGCTCCGCCGCGATGGGGGTCCCCCCGCTCGAGCGCAGTCGAGAGTGGGGGAGCGACCGGCCACGACGGCGCCGCAGCGGAACGACGGCGCATCGCGGCACTTCCAGCGGAGCGCTTGGCACGTGAAGCAACTCCACCAGCACCGGAAGGGAGCCGCATGACCGCCGCCTCGCACCTCCCCCCGCCACTCGCCTGGGAGGACCTGGTCACCGCGGCCCTCCTCGGCACCGACCGCCGTACGCCCCCGGGAGCGGCCCCCGGCCGGGACGCGCCGACGGCGCTGCTGGACGCCGCGGCCGCCGAGACCGTCCGCCGACGGGCCGGTCTGCGTCCGGGCCGGGCGGCTCCCCGTCCGGAGCCGGCCGCCGCGGAGACCCGTCCGCCGCTGCCCGCCGCGGCGGCCCGCAGGCTCGCCCTGCTCCTGGCCGACCGCCCCGGCATCGGCTCGGGCGGCCGCAGAGGCACGGCACCGGATCTCATGGAGCTGCTGCCCCAGTGGCTGACGGCGGTCAACGCCCGCGGGTTCGCCGCTCCCCCCGAGGCTCTGCCGGCGCTGCTCGACGCGGCACGCGCGCGTACGGACCTGCGCCCGGCGGCGCTGCGGTTCGCGGGTTCGCGGGCGCTGTGGCTGGCCCGGCTGAACCCGGACTGGCGGTTCGCCCTGCGCGGCGCGCCGGGCGGCGGCGCCGCACTGCCGGGCCCGGCGGAGGCCGGGCGGGTCGAGGCGCTGTGGCAGGAGGGCCTGTTCGCCGAGCGGGTCGCCCTGCTGGCGGCGCTCCGCTCCCGCGACCCCGACGCGGCCCGTGAGCTGCTCATGGCCACCTGGTCGACGGAGCGGGCCGAGGACCGGCTGATGTTCCTCGACTCGCTGCGCACCGGCCTCGGCGCACGGGACGAGCCGTTCCTGGAGCGGGCGCTGGCCGACCGCAGCCGCAATGTGCGGGCGACGGCCGCGGAGCTGCTGTCGGCCCTGCCGGACTCGGCGCTCGCCGCGCGGATGGCGGTCCGGGCCGGCGCCTGTGTGGCCGTCGACCACACCGGAGACACGCCGACGCTCGTCGTGGAGGCGCCGCACGAGTGCGACGCGGCCATGGAGCGGGACGGCGTGTCGCCCAAGGCGCCGACCGGCCGCGGCGAACGGTCCTGGTGGTTCGGCCAGTTGATCGAGGCGGCCCCGCTCGCCACCTGGCCGGCGCGCCTGGGCGGCCGTACGCCGGAGCGGATCGTGGCGTTGCCGGTGGCCGACGACTGGCTGGGCGAGCTGCACGGGGCATGGTGCCGGGCCGCCGTACGGCAGCGGGATCCCGGCTGGTCACGGGCGCTGCTCGGGGTGCCGTCGGCGCCCGGCGCGGGCGGGCCGGGCGCGGTCTCGCTCGCCGAACGGGCGAAGCTGCTGGGCACGCTGCCGGTGCCCGAACGGGCCGACTGGGTCGCCGGTTTCATCGCGGTGCACGGTCTGTCGGAGGCGTTCCAACTGCTCGGCGTCTGCGCCGTGCCGTGGGCGCGGCCCCTGGGCCGGTCCGTGGTCGACGCCCTCAACATCGCCCGGGACGCGGGCAGCTATCCCTGGAGCTTCAGCGGGGTGATGGGCCTGGCCGAACGCTGCCTGGATCCCTCGGAGGCGGCCCGCCTGGACGCCCTCCTGGCGGTGCCGGACGAACCGGAGGACGCGTCACCGGGAGCGGGCGGTTACTGGGCGGAGGCGTTCCAGCGACTGGGGAGGACCTTGCGGTTGCGGGCGGTGATGGCGCAGGAGCTGGAGGCATGACGACTGGGAGTATCACGGCTGGGCGCATGACCAAGCCCCTTCGGGCGGCCGGACCGGGTTCGTTCAGGCCCCCGCGGGCTGTCGCACATTGGCCCGGACCCACTCCACGATCGACGCCGTGGTGGCCCCCGGAGTGAAGATCTCGGCGACGCCCTTCTCCTTCAGCGGCGCGATGTCGGCCTCGGGGATGATCCCGCCGCCGAAGACCAGGATGTCCTCCGCCTCCCGCTCGGCCAGCAGCTCGATCACCGCGGCGAAGAGCGTGTTGTGGGCCCCGGACAGGATGGACAGTCCGATCGCGTCGGCGTCCTCCTGGATCGCGGTGTCCACGATCTGCTCGGGCGTCTGGTGGAGACCGGTGTAGATGACCTCCATACCGGCGTCGCGCAGCGCCCGCGCGATCACTTTGGCTCCGCGGTCGTGGCCGTCGAGCCCCGGCTTGGCCACCACCACGCGGATCGGACCGGCTGCCACACCCATCACTGCCTCCATGAAGCGACCGAGTGAACGAACGTTATCCCCAGCATCCCGCAACCGGCAGTTTCACCGTGCCGGCCGAGGGGGAAATCACACGCAGGGACACGTTCATCGCGCACTGTTCGCCCGCGCCACGAGGGGGAGCAGCCGCACCGGGAGCCGCGACGAGGTCGCCGTACCGCCAGGCAGCAGGCCGCGCTGCGTGGCGGTACGGCGCATCGGCAGGCACGATGGTCACGTAGGGCAGGTAAGGCACGACAGCGAGGAGCCTCGTCACCACAGCGGACAGGGATCGTCGTCGCGTCAAACGGTGCAACGGGTGTCGCACGAGCCGTGGACACCCCGCAGCACCGGCCACACCCGCTCCACACCCTGTCGTGCCCGCTCGACCTCCTCGACAGCGACTTCAACGAGGGCACACGGGGGACAGAGAAGTCCTCAGCGTGCCGACAGGAGGTCGGCCAGTGAAGGTCACCTGGGCACTGCAGCCCTTTCTCCCGTTCTACCGGCGTCTGCTGGCGGACATGCCGAGCCTTGCGAGCCTGTCGGCCTTCCCGAACATCACGTGCATCACGAGCCTGCCGAGCGTTCCCGGCCTTCCGGGCAGGCTGGCCGGTCTGTCCCTGACCCTCCTCAAGGCGACCGCGCTGGATCTGGCGATCCTCGCGGGCCATCTGCTCCTCTACCCCTCCGGCATCGCCCAGGAGCGCCGTGGCGCGGCGCACCCCGCGCTCGCCGGGCCGAGCGGCGAGGAGCCCGCACAGCTGCCCACGCAGGCGGCCCCGCCCCCGGTCGTGCTGCTGCACGGCTTCATCGACAACCGTTCCGTGTTCGTCCTGCTGCGCCGCAGCCTGGCCCAGCACGGCAGGCATCGGGTGGAGTCGCTCAACTACTCCCCCCTGACCTGCGACATCCGGACCGCGGCCGAGTTGCTCGGCCGGCACATAGAGGAGATATGCGAGCGCACCGGCAGCCCGCAGGTCGATGTGGTCGGGCACAGCCTGGGCGGCCTCATAGCCCGCTACTACGTGCAGCGGCTGGGCGGTGACGTGCGCGTGCGGACGCTGGTCACGCTGGGCACCCCGCACTCCGGCACCCGGGTGGCGCCGCTGGCGAACGCGCACCCGATCGTGCGCCAGATGCGCCCCGGCTCGCAGGTCATCGAGGAGCTCTCCCGGCCCGCGCCGGGCTGCCGGACGCACTTCGTCAGCTTCTGGAGCGACCTCGACCACCTGATGGACCCGCTGGAGACCGCCTGCGTCGACCATCCCGACCTGCTGGCGCAGAACGTCCGGGTGACCGGGATCGGCCACCTCGCCCTGCCGGTGCACCCGGCCGTGGCGACCGGCATCCGGCAGGCCCTCGACGCCGCGCACACGGAGTCGGCCACCGCGGCCGCGGGAGCGTCCGCCGGCGCACGCACCGGCCCCCGCTCCGACGACCTCACCGTGGCCTGACGACGCGCCGAGACCCGCTCGACACCCCTCCCACCTCGAACATCATTCGAACATACGGCCAAACCCGCGCCCGTCGTCCCCCGAAACACCGCCGAATGCCCCTTTCCTTCGAGCGCGAAACCTGCAGAAGATTGTCGTGCCCGCGTACTGCCGGGTACAGTCGCCGCACTGCTCTGGCAGCCCCTGTCGTCGGCGAAAGAGAAGTTGGTGAACGACCGTCACCCGTCGGGGATCATGACCACCCCGGCCCCGGCTTCCGAGCCCGCCGCAGCGCACTACGCGTCCTACGGCACCCAGGAAGCCCAGTACGACGGCTTCACCACGTACCCCGGCTACGAGACCGGCGCCTACGACACCGGCGCGCACGCCACCGGACACTTCACGACAGCGGACCCCCTCTTCGGCGGGTTCCCCGGCGACAGCACGGGCCAGGCGACCGGCACCTACGACACCGGCGCACAGTGGAGCACCGACGGTCATCAGGACCACCAGGGCCTTCAGGCCGCGGACACGGGCAGCCACCAGACCCTGAACTACGACGGGTACGCCGCCCAGCACCACGCGGTCTACGACTCGGGCTCCTACGACGCGACCGCCTGGGCCACCGGCCAGCACCAGCACCTGGCCGCCGTCCCGCAGCAGGCGACGGGGCCCGACGGCGGCGCGTGGGGGTCCCCCGTCGACGCGAACGCCTGGCTGCAGCCCGACCAGTCCGGCAGCCCGGCCGACCAGACCCAGCACTGGGAATGGGGCACGCAGGCCTTCGACACCGGCGCGTACGACGCGACGCAGTGGAACTCCGACGGCGGCGAGTCCGCGCAGGCCGCCCAGGCGGCCCAGGACGCCGACGAGTACGAGCAGCCGGCCGAGGTCCCGTTCGACCAGCAGGCCACCGCCACCTTCGAACACGTCGATCAGATCGAACGGATCGAACAGGCCGGGTACGACGAATCCGGCCCGGCCGAGGGCGAGTCGTCCGACGGCGCCCCGCTCCCGCTCCTCGACGAGCAGGAGGACGCCGCCCCCGCACCGGTCGGGCGGGCGGCCACCCGCAACGCGAACCGTTCCCGGCGCCGGATGCCCGCGAAGCGCTCCGCGCTGCTGACCATCGCGGTCCCCTCGGCCTGTGTGATGGGGGTCGCCGGCATCGCCGCCGCCTCCGTCGGCACGCTGACCGGCGGCGAGAGCGACAAGGACACGACGGCCTCCGCCTCCGACGCGCAGCCGGTGAAACCGTCCGCCGCCAACACCAAGCTGGACAGCCAGCTGGAGACCCTCTCCGCCGAGGCCGACGACTTCGCCGACCGGGCCAGCCGGACGCAGGAACGTATCGACCTCAAGACTCAGCAGGAAGCCGAGAAGAAGAAGGCGGCGGCGGAGGCGGCCCGCAAGGAGCGGCTGCGCCCCAAGTACGCCCTGCCGGTCGCGAAGCACGGCCTCAGCGCCTACTACGGCCAGGCCGGCATCAACTGGATGTCCCAGCACACCGGCATCGACTTCCCGGTCTCCTACGGCACGACGGTGATGGCGGCGACCGACGGCACCGTGCGCACGCAGTGGAACAACGCCTACGGCAACATGATGATCGTGACGGCGAAGGACGGCACGGAGACCTGGTACTGCCACCTCTCCAGCTACCGCGTCGCCTCCGGCACGACGGTCAAGGCCGGCGACCCCATCGCGTACTCCGGGAACTCCGGCAACTCCACCGGTCCGCACCTGCACTTCGAGGTCCGGCCGGCCGGCGGCTCCCCCATAGACCCGCTGCCCTGGCTGCGCAGCCACGGCCTCAACCCGACGTAGACCCGACGGCCTCGCACTGAGCGCTCCGCTGGGAGTGCCGCGCTGTGCCGTCGTTCTGCTGCGGCGCCGTCGTGGCTGGTCGCGCAGTTCCCCGCGCCCCTAAAGGGGCGCTGCCGCACCGCAGCCGATTTCGCCCGACCCGCTCAGAGCTTCTCCACCGGCGCGTAGCGCAGCAGCAGTCGCTTCGGCTTGGTGTCGCCGAAGTCGACCGTGGCCTCCGCGTTCGCGCCCGTGCCCTTCACTCCGACGACCGTGCCCAGCCCGAACTGGTCGTGCGTGACGCGGTCGCCGACGGTCAGCGCGACCACCGGCTTCTCCGCCGCACCCCGGCGCGTCGCGAAGCCGGACGCGCCCGCGGCCGAGGAACGCGAGCGGGACGAGGACAGCGACGCCGCCACCCCGGACACCGGGCCGGAGGACACGGGCGCGGTGGCTCCCGTCCGCTTCCAGTCCACATGCGTCGGCGGGATCTCCTCCAGGAACCGGGACGGCGGGTTGTACGACGGCTGCCCCCAGGCGCTGCGCAGCGCGGAGCGGGTGAGGTAGAGCCGCTCACGCGCGCGCGTGATGCCGACGTAGGCGAGGCGGCGCTCCTCCTCCAGTTCCTTGGCCTGGCCGAGGGCGCGCATGTGCGGGAAGACGCCGTCCTCCATGCCGGTGAGGAAGACGACGGGGAACTCCAGGCCCTTGGCGGTGTGCAGGGTCATCAGGGTGATGACGCCCGAGCCGTCCTCCTCCTCGTCCGGGATCTGGTCGGAGTCGGCGACGAGCGCGACCCGCTCCAGGAAGGCGGCGAGCCCGACGGGCGCCGCGGCCGCGGCCGCACCCTCGCCCTCTCCTTCGGTCTCCCCGGACTCCTGCTCGAACTCCAGGGCCACGGCGGCGAGTTCCTGGAGGTTCTCGATGCGGGTCTCGTCCTGCGGGTCGGTGGAGGCCTGCAACTCGGCGAGGTAGCCGGTGCGTTCGAGCACCGCTTCCAGGACCGTCGCCGGACCGGCGCCCGACTCGACGATCGTGCGGAGGTCGTCCATCAGCGCGTTGAACCGCTTCACGGCGTTCGTCGACCGCGAGGCCATGCCGTACGCCTCGTCGACGCGCTGCAGCGCCTGCGCGAAGCTGATCTTCTCCCGCTGGGAGAGGGCGTCGATCATCGCCTCGGCGCGGTCGCCGATGCCGCGCTTGGGCACATTGAGGATCCGGCGCAGCGGCACCGAGTCCTCCGGGTTGGCCAGCACGCGCAGGTAGGCCAGGACGTCCCGGACCTCCTTGCGCTCGTAGAAGCGGACGCCGCCGACGACCTTGTAGGGCAGGCCCACCCGGATGAAGATCTCCTCGAAGACCCGGGACTGGGCGTTGGTGCGGTAGAAGACCGCCACGTCGCCCGCCTTGGCGTCGCCCGCGTCCGTCAGTCGGTCTATCTCGTCGGCGACGAACTGCGCCTCGTCGTGCTCGGTGTCGGCGACGTAGCCGGTGATGCGCGCGCCCGCGCCCGCGTTGGTCCACAGGTTCTTGGGGCGGCGGGACTCGTTGCGCTCGATGACCGCGTTGGCCGCGGACAGGATCGTCTGCGTGGAGCGGTAGTTCTGCTCCAGCAGGATCGTCGTCGCGTTCGGGTAGTCCTCCTCGAACTGGAGGATGTTGCGGATCGTCGCCCCGCGGAAGGCGTAGATCGACTGGTCGGCGTCACCGACGACGCAGAGCTCGGCGGGCGGCACGTCGTACTCGTTCGGCGGCACGTCGACGGGGTGCTCGGAGGTGCCGACCAGTTCGCGCACGAGGGCGTACTGGGCGTGGTTGGTGTCCTGGTACTCGTCGACCAGGACGTGCCGGAAGCGGCGGCGGTAGTGCTCGGCGACGTCCGGGAAGGCGCGCAGCAGGTTGACCGTCGTCATGATCAGGTCGTCGAAGTCGAGGGCGTTGGCCTCGCGCAGCCGGGACTGGTACATCGCGTAGGCCTGGGCGAGCGTTTTCTCGAAGCCGTCGCCGGCCTGGGCGGCGAAGTCCTCCTCGTCGATCAGCTCGTTCTTGAGGTTGCTGATCTTGGCGCTGAAGGACTTGGGCGGGTAGCGCTTGGGGTCGAGGTCCAGATCCCGGCAGACCAGGGCCATCAGGCGCTTGGAGTCGGCAGCGTCGTAGATCGAGAACGACGATGTGAAGCCGAGCCGCTTGCTCTCCCTGCGCAGGATGCGCACGCACGCGCTGTGGAACGTCATCACCCACATCGCGTTCGCGCGCGGGCCGACGAGGTGCTCGACGCGCTCCTTCATCTCGCCCGCGGCCTTGTTGGTGAAGGTGATCGCGAGGATCTGGCCCGGGTGCACATGCCGCTCGGCGAGCAGGTGGGCGATGCGGTGGGTGAGCACGCGCGTCTTGCCGGAGCCGGCGCCGGCCACGATGAGCAGCGGGGTGCCGGCGTGGGCGACGGCCGCGCGCTGGTTGTCGTTCAGCCCCTCCAGGAGTGCGGCCGCGTCCAGGACCGGGCGGGGGGCGCCGCCGCGGTAGTGGGCGTCGCGGTCCGGGGGCACGTCAAACTTCCCGCCGAACAGATCGTCCGGGACCGACTCCGGTCCGTGGTCGTCCTCGGGCGGCGGCGGGGGCTCCTCCTCGTGGGCACGGGGGCCCTGGAGGTCCGCCAGGAAGCTGTCGTCAAAGAGGCTGCTCATCGCTCTCCGAGTCTAGGGGGCACCACTGACAAGCGGCTGCCGCCCCGGAAACATCTCCGCTCTCACCCTCCGGCGCTCCGCCGTCACCACACGTGATCCCCCCTGCGGACCTCACCGAAGGTCACGAAGACGTATCGGGCATATCGCCCATCAACCTTCACAGGAGCAGCACGAGTTGGCTACCGTTTCGCCAGGCCACACGCATCCCCCACCGGTGAAACCTCGCCGGGCCGCCCGGCCTCCGCCGAGTCCGGCGCGCCCCCGAGTGGCGGCCGACCGCGGACCCACTGAACCAAAGGAGTCGCCTCCCTTGGCGTCGCAGCACCGCAAGCCGCGCTCCGCGGGCACGCGCGTGGCGGGCATACGCACCCCCGCGCTCGCCACCGCCGCCCTCACCTCCGTGGCCCTGCTCTCCCAGACGGCGAACGCCGCTCCGCAGGAGGACGGCACGCCGAGCCTGGAGGAGGTCGAGAAGAAGGTCGGCGACCTCTACCGCCAGGCGGGGTCGGCGACCGAGAAGTCCAACTCCGCCAAGGAGAAGACCACCAGGCAGCGCAAACAGGCCGACGGCCTCCAGGACGCCGTCGCCCAGCGCACCCAGCGCGCCCAGAAGCGCAACGAGGCGCGGGAGGAGCCGGGTTCCGCCGCCACGGCCCAGTACCGCACCGGCGCCGCCGCGCCCGACACGGCGACGTCCCTGCTCGCGGACACCCCGCAGGACCACCTCGACCAGAACCACCTGACGGACCGGCTGACCGACCGCCAGAAGGGCACGGTCGACGACTACGTCACCGAGCGGTCGGCGACGATGAAGCAGCGTCAGGAGGCCGCCGAGAGCCTCGCGGCGCTCACCGACTCGCAGCACGGCCTCCAGACCGCCAAGGCCGCCGTCCAGAAGAAGCTCGGCGACGCGCGCGAGCTGCTGTCCCAGTTGACGGCCCAACTGACGGCCCAGGAGCAGGCGCGCCTCGCGGCGATCGAGAAGGAGGAGCAGGAGGAGGCCGCGCGCCAGGCGGCGGAGCTCGCCCGGCAGCAGGCGGCCGACCAAGCCTCGGCGCAGACCGCGGCACAGACCGCGGCACAGCAGGAGAGCGGCGCCGGCTCGGCCGGCACGGGTTCCTCGTCCTCGTCCACCGCCGTGGACTCCTCGTACGCCACCAAGGCCGCCAAGGCGCTCGCCTTCGCCCGCGAGCAGATCGGCAAGCCGTACGTGTGGGGCGCGGCGGGCCCCGACTCCTACGACTGCTCGGGCCTGACCCAGGCCGTCTGGAGGGCCGCCGGGGTCACTCTCCCGCGCACCGCCTACGACCAGGTGACCGCCGGCACCCCGGTCCGCCTCGCCGACGCACAGCCCGGCGACCTGATCTTCTTCTACGACGACATCAGCCACGTCGGCGTCCACATCGGCAACGGCATGATGATCCACGCCCCGAAGCCGGGCACCTACGTGCGCGAGGAGTCGGTCCACTACGACGGCGAGTCGAACATCCACAGCGTGGTCCGCCCGGCCTGACCGCACGCACACGCGCGTGATCCGCCCGGCCTGAGCGACGCACACGCGCGTGAGCCTCCTTCCCGGCACGCGCGCGTAGGCCGCACGACCCTGGGCACACGCGCGTGGGCCGCACGACCCTGGGCACACGCGCGTGGCCGCCCGCCCCTCACCTGCACCCTGCACCCTGCACCCGCGCGTAATTCCACCCGCCCGCGCGCGAGCCCCCCGCACACCACGCGCCGCGCTCCTTAGCATCGCCGCATGTCCGGCTCCCCCGCTCGTCCCTCCCCTGCCCCCGGGCCCGCCCCCCGCTCGCCGTTCCATGTGTGGTGGGCGCGGCGGCAGCCGGCCGCCGGGGCCGCTGTGATGGCGACCGGGATCCTGTCGATCGGCCTGCAGCAGACGGACTACGAGACGCTGTCCCGCGTGGCCCTGGCGCTCGCGGGCGCCGCCTGGGTGGCGCTGGCGGCGGACTTCGTGCTGCGGCTGCTGCGCGAGCGCGCGCGATGGCTGGCGGAGGCGGGGACACCGGCGGCGCTGACCGCCGTCGCGGCGACGGCCGTGCTCGGCACGCGCGTCTCGCTGCTCGGCCGGCAGACCCTGGCCGCGGCGCTGCTCGCGCTGGCGGCGGTGCTGTGGCCCGTGCTGCTGGCGACCGTCGTACGGCGGTGGCGGCGGCGCATGCCCGGGGCGGTGTTCCTGGCCTGCGTGGCCACGCAGGGGCTCGCGCTGCTCGGCGCGGTCCTGGCGAAGGCGGAGTCGGTGGCCTGGCTCGCGCACACCGCGCTCGTGCTGTTCTGGCTCGGCCTCGTGCTCTACGGCGTCGCCCTGGCCCTGTTCGACCTGCGGCAGGTGGCCGAGGGAGCCGGGGACCAGTGGGTGGCCGGCGGCGCGCTCGCCATCTCGGCGCTGGCGGGGGCGCATCTCCTCACGGCCGAGGCCGGGGGCCTGTACCTGTGGAACGACGACGACACCGACGTCCTGCGCACGGCCACGGTCGCGCTGCTCGTGCTCGACCTGGCCTGGTACGCCGTCCTGCTCGTCGCCGAGGTGCGCTGGCCGCGGCCCCGCTACGACGTGTGCCGCTGGGCGACGGTGTTCCCGATGGGGATGTCCGCCGCGGCGACCCTGGCCGTGGCCGCCGAGGTCGACGTCCCGTCGCTGAAAGGGCCCGGGGAGGTGCTGCTGTGGGTCGCGGTGGCGGCGTGGCTGGCCGTCGCCGCGGCGGCCGCGACCGCGGCCGCGGCCGCGCTCAGGTCCAGAGCACCGCGATGAAGATGTTCGCCACGGTCAGCAGTCCGACCAGGCCGAACAGCGGCTTCTCCACCGTCTCGTCGTCCCGCTTCACGTAGACGAGGCCGAGGATCACGATCAGCAGGGCCAGCTTCACACCGATCTTGATGTTGTCGACGGGCTGGTCGTCGGCCTGGTTGAGGCCGACCAGGATCACCCCGGTGACCAGCATCGTGCCCGCGCCGTGCAGCATCGCGGGGACGAAGCGGGCCGTGCCCTGGCCCATCGCCTTCAGCTGTGTGAGGAAGCCGCCCAGCAGCGCGGCGATGCCGATGATGTGCAGTCCGACGAAAAGATGGATGAGTACGTCCATGAGGCCGGATGCTAGTCAGCCACCGGAAGGGCCCCCGACACCGGGCCATGCGTACGCCCCCCGACACCGGGCCACGGTACGCCGCTCGACACCGGGCCACGGGTACGCCGCCCGACTGCGCACCACGGGGGACGGGGGTGTGCCGCCCCGCACCGGCCCTCCCCGCCCGACCGACCGCCGACCGCCGACCGCCGACCGGGCTTGCATATATGCGTCCCATAGCAGTCCGCCACGCCGACGTGTCCCGAAAACGCCGTTTCGGTCAGCGCCCCGCGTGAATCCGACGGCCACGGTCCGGGATTTCGGACAGGTGCGGTCACCCGGCAGTCCGCTCGAGTCACTTCCGCACATCGCGTTACCCGAACGACACCACCGGGCCTAGCGTCCTCCCCCAGGTGACCGGCTCCCCACCGCCGCCCGGGCCAGGGGCGGCAGTCGGCCACCACCGCCGAGAAGGTCCGGCGGCGGCCCCGCTCCCCCGTGCGGGCCGTCGCCGGACGCGTCAGCCGCTTCCCGGGGCCGTCCGTCCGCTCCCCCACGACGGCCCCCAGCTCACCCGGCGGCTGTCCGAACGGACGAGGCGGTCGTACGAAAGGACGTGCAGTCCCACGTGGCAGCGCACCGCAGGCCCCGACAACGCTCGCTCGGCGGCCAGACGGCCCGTACGGCGTTCACCCTCGCCCTCGCGGGCGCGGCGACGGCGACGGCCTTCGACGGGACCGGACAGGCCG
The DNA here is from genome assembly GCF_053594615.1 of Streptomyces sp. NPDC001858. NCBI lineage: Bacteria > Bacillati > Actinomycetota > Actinomycetes > Kitasatosporales > Streptomycetaceae > Streptomyces > Streptomyces sp. NPDC001858. The sequence continues at coordinate 357,151 of NZ_JBSFEV010000001.1, read as the reverse complement.
AGCCGAACCTGACGCAGGCCGAGGTCAAGGCGAAGGTGGCCAAGCTGTACCAGGAGGCGGAGGCGGCCACCGAGAAGTACAACGGAGCGCAGGAGAGGGCGACAGCGGCCGAGCAGCGGCTGGAGACGATCCGGGACGAGGCGGCACGCAAGGAGGAGAAGCTCAACTCGGCGCGGGAGGCGCTGGGTTCGATGGCGGCGGCGCAGTACCGCAGCACCGGACTCGACCCCGCCGTCCAACTGGCCCTCTCCGACGACCCCGACGGCTATCTCGACGGCGCCGCCTTCGCCGAGCGGGCCGGCGCCCGCCAGTCGGCCGCCGTCGCCCGGGTCCGCAGACAACTGCGGGAGATCGAGCAACTGCGCGGTGCCGCGCGCGTCGAACTGACCTCCCTCAAGTCGCGTCAGGCCGAGCTGAAGACGCAGAAGGAGACCATCACCGGCAAGCTGGACGCGGCCCGCCGTCTGCTGTCCCAACTGTCGGCGGCGGAGCAGGCCCGGATCGCCGAGGGCACGAGCGGAGGAACCGCCGCAGGCTCCGGCGATCGTGCCTCACGCACCGCCTCGGGCGGACGCACCGACCTCCAGGCCCCCGGCTCCGGCACCGTAGGCGCCCCCAGCTCCCGCGCGGCCGCCGCGGTCTCCTACGCCTACTCCAAGCTCGGCAGCCCGTATGTGTGGGGCGCGACCGGACCGAACGCCTTCGACTGCTCGGGCCTCGTCCTGGCCTCGTACCGCTCCGCCGGCGTCTCCCTCCCCCGCACCACCTACGCCCAGATCGGCGCCGGGCAGCGCGTCTCCCGCTCCGAACTCCTCCCGGGCGACCTGGTGTTCTTCTACTCCGGCATCACCCACGTGGGCCTCTACATCGGCGACGGCCGGATGATCCACGCCCCGAACCCCTCGGCACCGGTGCGCGTCGCCCCGATCGACGAGATGCCCTTCGCGGGCGCGACCCGGGTGGTCTGAGCCGACGAGTGAGCCGACCGACGAAGCGGCGAGTCACCCGGTGGGCGCACCCAGCCCGCTCCGGCCGCCGGCGTCACACCAGTCGCCGCGCCGTCGCCCACCGGGTGAGCTCGTGCCGGTTGGACAGCTGGAGCTTGCGCAGCACCGCCGAGACATGGGACTCGACCGTCTTGACCGAGATGAAGAGCTGCTTGGCGATCTCCTTGTAGGCGTAACCGCGGGCGATGAGCCGCAGGACCTCGCGCTCGCGCTGGGTGAGCCGGTCGAGGTCCTCGTCGACCGGCGGGGCGTCCGTGGAGGCGAAGGCGTCCAGGACGAACCCGGCGAGGCGAGGCGAGAAGACGGCGTCGCCCTCCTGCACCCGGAACACGGAGTTCACCAGATCCGCGCCGGTGATCGTCTTGGTGACGTAGCCCCGCGCGCCGCCCCGGATCACCCCGATCACGTCCTCCGCCGCGTCCGACACCGACAGCGCGAGGAAACGCACCGGCTGCTCGGCGTCGGCCATCAACGGGGCGCAGCGGCGCAGCACTTCGACCCCGCCTCCGCCCGGCAGATGGACATCGAGGAGGACCACCTCGGGCCGGGTCGCGGTGATGACGGTGACCGCCTGGTCGACGTCCGCCGCCTCACCGACGACCTCGACTCCGGTCTGCTCGGTCTGGCCGATCTCGGCCTGCACGCCGGTACGGAACATGCGGTGGTCGTCGACGAGGACCACGCGCACCCGGCGCCCGCTCGCGGTGTCGCCTGAGGCCTGCGCCGGCTGGACCGGCTGCTCCGCCGCTCCCGTCGTGCCGTTCGTCTCGGTCGGGTCGCTCATGACGTCTTCTCCGCCCTCTCCATCTCCAGCTCGACCTCCGTGCCGCCGCCCGGGACCGCGCGCAGCCGCGCCGTCCCGCCGTGGCGCTCCATACGGCCGATGATCGATTCTCTGACGCCCATGCGGTCGGCGGGTATCGAGTCGAGGTCGAAGCCGGGGCCACGGTCCCGGACGGACACGAAGACCGTCCTGCCCTCGACTTCGGCGTAGACCTGCACGGCGCCGCCCTCGCCACCGTACTTGGCCGCGTTCACCATCGCCTCGCGCGCGGCCTGCATCTGTGCGCCGACCCGTTCGTCGAGCGGGCAGTCCCCGACGACCACGACCTCGATGGGGACGCCGTGCTTGTCCTCGACCTCGGCGGCGTTGCGGCGCACCGCGTCGGCGACGGTGGTCGGCTCGTCGGCCTCCTCCTTCCCGGTGCCCTCGGGTTTGTAGAGCCAGGTGCGCAGGTCCCGCTCCTGGGCGCGGGCGAGGCGGCGCACCTCGCCGGCGTTCTCCGCGTTGCGCTGGATCAGGGTCAGGGTGTGCAGCACCGAGTCGTGGACATGGGCGGCGACCTCCGCCCGCTCCTGGGCCCGGATGCGCATCAGGCGCTCCTCGGAGAGGTCCTGCGTCATCCGGACCAGGTAGGGACCGGCGAGGAGCGTGATGCCGACCAGGACCGCGAGGGCCGCCTGGAGCACCGAGCCGAGGTGGGCGGCCGAGCCTTGCAGGACGAAGATGCCGGAGACGCCGGCCGTGACCAGCAGGACGCCCGCGCCCGCGCGCAGGAGCGTGAGCGTACGGCGTCTGCGGCCTACCTCGACCCAGCGGGCCCGGCGCGCGTTGTCCGCCTGTCTCCAGACGAGGGCGACGCCCGCGCCGACGAGGACGGCGGGCAGCAGATACGCCTTGGCGCCGGTGCCCAGGTTCACATTGCCGACGAAGACCAGGGCGACGACGACCATGAGGAGCAGGGCGACGATCTGCCCCTTGTCGGGCTTGCGGGCGACGAGCCTGCGGCGGCCGTCGGGCGCGGTCTCGGTGGCGACCAGCGACGGGGGTTTCTGATCGCCGACACCGCCGACCCCGAGCGGCACGAAGAACCAGAAGGCCGCGTAGAGCAGGGCGCCGAGGCCGTCCGCCATGAACAGTCCGGCGAAGACGAGCCGCACCCACACGACGGGCAGCCCGAGATGCCCGGCGAGCCCCCGCGCCACGCCACCCAGCCAGCGTCCGTCGCTGCTGCGGTAGAGCTTGCGCGACGGCCGCGGTTCGACGAGTGGCGCTGTTGCGGCTTCCGGCATGCCAACGATGGTCACACGGGCGGTCGGCCCGGGCATCAGGGTTCGTCCCCGAGACGCCCCTGATCTTCCCGGCCCCCGCACGTCGAACGCCTCCCCTGCCCCGGATCAGGGCCGATATCAGGGTCCGACCAGGGTCGTTCCGACTGCCGCGAGGGCGGCTCGCCCGCCACCATGGACTCATGACAGATCACCAGCACGCCGCGGACTCCGAGCCGGACGGGGGCACCGCGCCCGACGCGGCCACCGCGTCCCCCGGCGTCTCGGACACGGCCGGTGAAAAGCCTCGCGCGCACGGAGAACACGGAGAGCACGAAGAGCACGAAAAGCAGGGGGCACGGGGAGGACTGGGAGGAAAGGCCTCGCGGACCGTGGCCGAGGCGGCCACCGAGGCCGCGACAGCCGCCGCGATCGCCGCCCAGGCAGCAGGGACGCCGACGGCGGCACCGGAACCGGGACCGGGAGGCGCACCAGGTTCACCAGGCGCCCCCGGCACTCCGGAAGGCGCCGAAGCGACCGGCCCCCCGCCCGGGTTCCGGCGGGACCGCGAGCACAAGATGCTCGCCGGTGTGTGCGCGGGCCTCGGACGGCACTGCGACATGGACCCGGTGATCTTCCGGATCACGCTCGCCGTGCTCTCCGCGACCGGCGGCATCGGCCTCATCTTCTACGGCTTCGCCTGGCTCTTCGTCCCGTACGCCGACAACGGGCAGAACGAGGTGCGCAAGCTCCTCACCGGACGGGTCGACGGCCAGGCTCTCGCGGCCGTGCTGTTCGCGCTGGTCGGCTGCGGGGTGTTCCTGTCGATGCTGAACAACGGCAGCGTGCTGACCTTCGCCGTCGTCGTCTCCCTTCTCCTCGCGGGAGCCGGGTACTGGTCCCGGCAGCGGGACTCCTCCGACCCCGACCCGCTGGCCGCCCAGGCCGTGGCCGACGCACCGCCGGAGGCCCAGGCGCCGCCGGTGCCCGCCGCCTACCTCTCCTGGTGGCGCGACCCCATCGTCAAGGACGGCACGCACGACGGCGGCACCGGCTATCTGTGGGGCCCTTGGGACGCCCACGGCCGGAACATCATGGCGGCCGTCAGAGTCGACCTCGCCGGGCACCACCACCGCCGCCCCGAGGACATACGCACCGCGCGCGAGGCGTACACCGGACCGCGCGGCCCCCGCTGGATCGGCGGCTGGCTCTTCCTGCTCGCCGCGCTTGCGGGCGGCCTCGTCACCCGGCTCACCTGGGACGACCATCCGCTCGGCACCAGTCTGCAGGCCGGTCTGGCAGCCGCGCTCATCGTGCTCGGCGGGGGCATCGCGATCAGCTCGTTCCTGGGGCGGACGGGCGCGGGGTCGGTGTTCCTGGCGATCGTCACGGCGGGCCTGCTGGCCTGCACGGCCGCCCTGCCGAAGGACATCGGCACGCACTGGACGGACACGACCTGGCGGCCCACGGCGGTGGCGCAGGTGCGCTCGGCCTACGACCTGGGCACCGGCGAGGGCACCCTGGACCTGTCCCGGCTGGACCTGGCCAAGGGGCAGACCGTGAGCACCAATGCCGAGGTGGGGGCGGGCCGGCTGCGGGTGATCGTGCCGCCGGACGTGATCGTGAAGGTGAGGATCGACGTGGGGCTCGGAGACATCCAGCTGCCCGGCGACGACGAGAAGGACGTGGACGTGGAGCCGGGCAAGCACAAGGAGGTGACCCTGCGGCCGGCCTCCGGCAACGCGGACGCGGGGACCATCGACCTCGACCTCCAGGTCGGAGTCGGACAGGCGGAGGTGGCCCGTGCTGCGTCATGAGTTCCGGCCCGGCAGGCTGGTCGCCGGCGCCTTCTTCACCCTCGCCGGCGTCATCTACGTGGGTGACGCGGGCGGCGCCTGGGAGACGCCGTGGTTCGTGGTGATCCCGGTCGTCATGGCCGGCCTCTTCCTGGCGGGCGCGGCGGGCTCCGTGGCCGGGGGCATACGCAAACGACGCGGCCCGTCCCGCCGGACCACGCCGCCCACGGACACCGGCACAAGCACGACGCCCCCGGCCTAAGGGGCCGGGGGTCCAAGGGGCGCGGGGTCCAGCTAGGTCAGGCCGCCCGTCCGCCGGCCTGGCGTCGCCTGGCGCGCCAGATCGCGTCGAGGGAGAGGACGGGAGCGCCGGCGAGGATGAAGGGCAGCCAGGCCATGAGATAGGGGAGGTCGTTGCCGTAGTAGTAGGGATCCGAGGCCCAGCTCACCGTCAGCCACAGGCTGAGCGAGATCAGCGCGCCGCCGAGCGCGGCGAGCCTGGTGAGGAGGCCGACCAGGGCGCCGATGCCGACGGCGAGTTCGCCGAAGGCCATGGCGTAGCCGAAGGCGACGGGGTTGTTCAGCGCCATGTCGACCAGGGCGGGGATGGCTGAGGAGTCCCGGACGGCGCGCATGGTCTCGCCGATCGAGCCGGCGCCGCTGTCCTTCAGGAAGGCGCTGTCGGTGAGTTTGTCGAGGCCGGCATAGGTGAAGGTGACGCCGAGGAAGATGCGCAGGGGAAGAAGGGCGTACCGGGCGGCGGTGTCCCGCCAGTCGCCGCCGCCGTCGAGGTTAGGGGGGTAGGTGTCCGTCCGCATGCCGTGAGTCATCGCCCGTAGCCGCCTCTCGCCCTGAGTGGTGGGACCCCTCAACAGACCATACGTACGAAATGGGGGGTGCGCTCAACTGTTGGCACGGCTTCTGCGCTCCATGGATTCACTCGGCCGCACCGATTCACACCGCCGCCGCGCCGGCCGCCGGGATCACTCCGACCGTCGGAATCACTCCGACCGTCGGAATCACTCCGACCGTCGGAATCACTCCGACCGTCGGGATCACTCCGTGACGTCGATCGCGTAGCGGTTCGTCTCCGCTCCTGCCGCGGTGACGACCTGGACGTCCAGACGGCCCGGTTCCACGTCCACCGGGACGGGGACGGTGAGGACCGCGTCGGTGGGGTTGCTGAAGCCGCCCGTGACCGGGACGAGGGGCACGTGGACGTGGACCGGGCCGATGCGGACGACCATCCGGGACAGCCGGTCGGCGGTCTGCGCGCCGGGTGGGACGAAGCCGGCGCCGCGGATCTCGATGTCGTCGCCGGTGCGGATCGGGGCGTCCAGGTCGCCGGCCTCGCGGGAGCGGACGACGGAGAGGATGACGGGGCGGCCGCCCTCGGCGTACTTGCCGGCGAGGTAGGTCGCGGCCGAGACCAGGACCACGACCGCCAGACCCCAGGGCAGGTCGGGCAGCTGGTCGGGCCGGCGGGCCAGCCGGACCGCGGCGAAGGCGAGGGCGACGGCGCCGATCACGACGTACTGGATGTCGGCGAAGGTGCCGCGGCCGGCGTCGTCGGTGAGCAGGTCGGCGGCCCGGGGCCGGTGGGCGCGGACCTTCTGGAGCCGTTGGGAGAGGACGCGCAGGCCGACCACCCGGCGTACCAGCACCGCGATCCCGCAGACCACGGCGAGGACGGTGACCACGCCGGCGCCGCGGGCGAGGTCGAGTCCGGCGATCAGCGCGTCGCGTTCGGCGTGGCCGGAGGCGGCGGCGAGCCGGCCGACCAGGACCAGCACCGCATAGGCCACGAGCAGCACCCAGGCGGCGGCGATCGCACGGGAGGTGGAGAGGCGATTGTCCTCGCCGATCACGGGCGCGAGCGCGCCGCCGCGCGCCCGGTGGAACCAGGAGGCGGCGGTCAGCGCACTGGCGACGACGAGCGCGGCAAGAAGTCCGGCGGTGCGGGCGCTGGTCCAGCCCGCGCCGATGGCGGTCAGCGACTGGACCAGCAACAGCACGACGACGGCCGCCCACACGGTGACCGCCGTGCGGAGCCAGAGCCGGGCCAGCCAGGCCTCGCCCTCGGCGCGGCCGCGTTCGGCCACGAGCTCGGCGGACTGCGCCAGTTCCTCGGAGACCCACTGGCGCGAGGCGGAGGCCGAGTGCGCGACGGCGGCCGGCAAGCCCTGTCCGGCCGCGAACTCCTCGCGTTTCACCAGGAACGCGGCCACCGCGCGCCGATGCCCCTCGCGCGCGCCGTGCGGGCAGTCCCCGCAGGCACAGCCGCCGTCGTGCGCGCCCGCTCCCGCACCCGCTCCCGGGCCGGGATGCACGCCCTGTCTCGCCTCCTGAACCGCCACGTCCGACGCCTGCCTTCCCCGCTACCCGATCGGATGGCGGCCTTGATGGGACCCTGTGCGGACCCCTGCCGCCACCCTGTGAACAACTCCCCTGCGATGACTGCGAATTGTGCCCTACGCCACACCCTTCGTTTCCGCCAGGTCTGGTCAGCGGGGGTGAAGCCGCGCGGGCAGTGTTGACCCGGCTGCGAGAATTTCCGTATGGCCGAGATCATCCAGCGTGACGGGACCTGGGCCTTCGACGGCACGACGGTCAGGATCACGCCGGGGCTGCACCGCTCCGTCCCGCTGTTCCGGCAGACGTACGGGGAGATCGCCGTGCCCCTGGAGGCGGTCGCCGGGGTCGTCTACGAGCCCGAACGCAGGCGCGGCCGGCTGCGGATGCGGCTGCGCGAGGGGGCCGATCCGCTGTTGCAGGCGACCGGCGGCCGGCTGCCCGACGCGGCCGACCCCTACCGGCTGACCGTGGACGTCGACCGCTCGGGGGTCGCGGAGTACCTCGCCGAGGAGATCCGGCACGCGCTGCTGCTGGACCAGATCCCGGGCGAGCCGGCCAAGGCCTACCTCCTGCCGGGTCCGCCGGTCCCGGTCTCCGTGCGGTCCTCCGACGGCGTCGTCTCCTTCGACGGCGTCCAGGTGCGGGTCGACTGGGCGGACACCTCGGACCGGGTGAAGCGGGCGACGGGGCCGCGTGTGCTCGACGTCCGCGACGTCGTGCGGGTCGAGTGGCTGCCCAACTCCGGCTACGAGGACGGCTTCCTGCGCTTCGTGACCGGCGGGACGGTGTTCTCGAAACTGCCCGCGGAGCGGGACCCGTACGCGCTGGACCTGTGGGGCAACGTGAGCCGCGACCTGCTCACCGCGCTGGTGGCGACCGCGGTCACGGCCCGTCTCCCGCATCCCTCGACACGCACGCGTGCCGACGACGAACCCGCGGACGGGCACGAGGACGCGGCCCGCAGACGTCGGCTCACCGCCTCCGTCCCGGCCCCGGCCCCGGCCCCGGCCGACCACCACGACGTACTGCTGCGCCGGCTGCGCGAGTTGGGCGAGCTGCACCGGGACGGAGTCCTCACGGACGAGGAGTTCGCCCGCACGAAGGCGGTCGTCCTCCGCGGCTTCTGAGCGGGTCGGGCGCGCCCCCAAGGGGCGCGGGGAACTGCGCGACCAGCCACGACGGCGCCGCAGCAAAACGACGGCACATCGCGGCACATCGCAGCGCATCGCGGCACTCCAGCGGAGCGCCTAGCTCAACAGGTCCGGCTCGCTGCGGCTGATGTCCTGCCACAGCGGCTGGTAGTTGATCCACGCGACGAGGTCGCCGCCGAGCTGTTCGCGGGTCGCCTCGGCCGCCCGGTGGTCGATCAGGACCGGCCGGCCCGCCGCCCGCGCGGTCAGCTGGACCTGGCTGGAGCGTTCCATCGACAGGAACCACCAGGCGGCCGCGTCCACGGAGTCGCCGACCGTGAGCAGCCCGTGGTTGCGCAGTACGAGCGCCTTGCGGGAGCCGAGCGCGGTCGCGATGCGCCGCCCTTCCTCCGCGTCGACGGCGACGCCGGTGTAGGCGTCGTAGAGGGCGTGGTCCTCGTAGAAGGCGCAGCTCTCCTGGGTGATGGGGTCGAGCAGCTCGCCGAGCGCGGCGAGGGCGCGCCCGTGCACCGAGTGGCAGTGGGCGACGGCGACGACGTCCGGGCGGGCGGCGTGGACCTGGGCGTGCACGGTGAAGGCGGCCTGGTTGACGTGGTAGCGGCCCTCGACGACCTGACCGTCGGCGTTGGCCAGCACCAGGTCGCTGACCGTGACGTGCTTGAAGGGCATCCCGAACGGGTTGACCCAGAAGCAGTCGTCGAACTCCGGGTCGCGGGCGGTGATGTGTCCGGAGACGCCGTCCTCGAAGCCGAGCCGTCCGAAGAGCCGCACGGCCCCCGCCAGCCGTTCCTTGCGGTGCCGGCGCTCGTCCTCCACCGAGTCGTGCATCGGCGGCATGGCGAACTGCAGCCGGTCGGTGGGCAGCGGGGCAGGCGGTGTGGGCCCGTGCATCGGTCCTCCAGCACTGGGTGGGTTTACGACGCGGAAGTTACCGTCGGTCAGTGCAAAAGGGCAGAGCCGTTATGCAAAGATGACGATTTCCGTCACGTTCGGAGCATGTCTTGCCCCTCTTGATCTTGCCTCGCTTGTCTTGCCCCGCTTTTCTTGCCTCTCGGACACCGCCGATACCTGACAGAAGATGTCGGGTATCGGGGTCAGACTCGGCGCATGACATCGAGGCACATGACATCGAGGCGCATGACATCGAACTGGGCGGCTTTCGCCGCGGCTGAACCCGAACTCGCGACGACCGCCGAGAGCCGCTTCGGGGCGTTCACCCACCATGTCCTGGCGACCCTGCGCAAGGACGGCGCCCCCCGCACCACCGGCATCGAGGTCCGCTTCGTCGCCGGTGAGCTGTGGCTGGGCATGATGCCGGACTCGTTCAAGGCCCTCGACCTGCGCCGGGACCCCCGCTGCTGTCTCCAGGCGAATCCCGGCGAGGGCACGGGGATGGGCGGGGGCGACGTCCGGATCGCCGGCCGGGCCGTCGAGGTGACGGAGGGCGCGGCGCGGGCGGCGTATCTGAAAGAGGTGGAACCGCCGGAGCCGTTCCACCTCTTCCGCATCGAGCTGACCGAGGTCGTGCGGACCTACGTCGAGGACGACACCTACCTGGTCGTCCAGGTCTGGAAGCCCGGCGAGCCGCTGCGCACGGTCAAGCGCACCTGAGCCGGGCCACCGGCCAGGTCACCGACCGGGTCACTCCCACTCGATCGTGCCCGGCGGCTTCGACGTCACGTCGACGACCACGCGGTTGACGTCGGCGACCTCGTTGGTGATCCGGGTCGAGATCCGCGCCAGGACGTCGTACGGCAGGCGCGACCAGTCGGCCGTCATGGCGTCCTCGCTGGACACCGGGCGCAGCACGATCGGGTGGCCGTAGGTGCGGCCGTCGCCCTGGACGCCGACGCTGCGGACGTCCGCCAGGAGGACCACCGGGCACTGCCAGATCTCGCGGTCGAGACCGGCCGCCGTCAGCTCCTCGCGGGCGATGGCGTCGGCGTCGCGCAGCAGGTCGAGCCGCTCCTTCGTCACCTCGCCGACGATCCGGATGCCCAGGCCGGGGCCCGGGAACGGCTGGCGCTGGACGATCTCCTCCGGGAGCCCGAGCTCCTGGCCGACCATCCGCACCTCGTCCTTGAACAGCTTGCGCAGCGGCTCGATGAGCTGGAACTCGAGGTCCTCGGGCAGGCCGCCCACATTGTGGTGGGACTTGATGTTCGCGGTGCCGGTGCCGCCGCCGGACTCGACGACGTCCGGGTAGAGCGTGCCCTGGACCAGGAACTCCACCGCCGGACCGGCGTCGGCGACGATCTCCGCCTGGGCCTGCTCGAAGACGCGGATGAACTCGCGGCCGATGATCTTCCGCTTCTCCTCGGGGTCGGAGACCCCGGCGAGCGCGCTGAGGAAACGCTCCTCCGCGTCCACGACGACGAGCTGGACGCCGGTCGCGGCCACGAAGTCCTTCTCGACCTGCTCGGTCTCGCCCTTGCGCATCAGCCCGTGGTCGACGTACACGCAGGTCAGCTGGGAGCCGATGGCCTTCTGCACGAGGGCCGCGGCGACCGCCGAGTCCACGCCGCCGGAGAGGCCGCAGATGGCGCGCCTGTCGCCGACCTGCTCGCGGATCGCGGCGACCTGCTCCTCGATGACGTTGCCGGTCGTCCAGGACGGGGTGAGCCCCGCGCCGCGGTAGAGGAAGTGCTCCAGGACCTGCTGGCCGTGCGTGGAGTGCATGACCTCGGGGTGGTACTGGACGCCGTAGAGCTTCTTCTCGTCGTTCTCGAAGGCGGCGACCGGGACGACGTCCGTGGAGGCGCTGACGGTGAAGCCCTCGGGGGCGGCGGAGCAGGCGTCGCCGTGCGACATCCACACGGCCTGCTCGGCCGGGGTGCCCTCGAAGAGGGTGGACGACGACCTCGACACATGGAGATCGGTGCGGCCGTACTCACGGGCGCCGGTGTTGTCGACCGTGCCGCCGAGCGTCTGCGCCATCAGCTGGAAGCCGTAGCACATGCCGAAGACGGGGACGCCGGCTTCGAAGATCTCGCGGTCGAGGCGGGGGGCGCCCTCCTCGTACACGGACGAGGGGCCGCCGGAGAGGATGATCGCCGCCGGGTTCTTGGCGAGCATCTCCTCGACCGGCATGGTGCTCGGCACGATCTCGCTGTAGACCCGCGCCTCGCGGACTCGACGGGCGATGAGCTGGGCATACTGCGCGCCGAAGTCGACGACCAGGACGGTGTCGGGGGCGGCGGCAGTAGGAGTCGCTGATGACACGGGAGCCTTCCGGCGGTGGGGCGGGGGTCTGTGTGTACCGCCGATTCTACCGATCTGGACGTCCGGACGGTCCCAGTGCCGAAGCTCCGCCCCCAGGTCCCCCGGGTCCGCGGACCCCCCGGTCCCGGCCCGGGGAGCCGTGGCATACTGCTCCCCATGCGCAAGCTCACGTCCTTCGTCTTTACCTATGGCAACCGGCCCACCGGCTGCCATGGTCGTGCTGCTTGAGCAACTGACAAGCGACTTCCCAGGCGCCCCGGGCCGACAAGGCCCGGGGCGCCTGTCGTTTTCCCGGGCCGGCCGGGGCATCCCGTAACCACCTCGTACTCCCCCGTACTGACCACAGGAGCCCCCATGACCGCCACCGACGTGACCGGCGCCCGTACCTCCGAGGCCGCGGACGTGATCACCGGCGCCCGGGAGCGCATCGACGCGCTCGACGACCGGATCATCGGTCTGATCCAGGAGCGGATGGCCGTCTCCGCCGTCATCCAGGAGGCGCGGATCACCTCCGGCGGCCGGCGGGTGAACCTCTCCCGCGAGATGGAGGTCCTCGGCCACTACCGGGACGCGCTCGGCAAGCCCGGGACCGCCCTGGCGATGACGCTGCTCGAACTGTGCCGGGGTCGCATCTGAGTTCGGGCCCCTTCTCACCCGTACGGCGCGTGACCGCCCCGCGAGCCGCTTCGTTGGTGCTGGTGTCCGTTCCAGCCAGGTACGGGCCCGGAAGAACCACGCGTGGCTCGCTGGAGCGATGAGGCGCACGGATCGTGCCGTGCGTCGTGGGACCTCGCTCCGGGAAGTGACCGGACGGCAGGGGACAGCAGCCCGGTCACCCAAGAGAACGGTCGGCCTCGGGGACGCCCGGGGCCGACCGGCGGAAAATGCAAAAATGCACAAGGGCTGGGTCAAACGGTTGCGGGGGCCGCGCTCATCCAGCACGATGCGTAGAAGGCCCCGAACAGGTTCAAGTCCCCCCTCGGGCAACCGTCTTGCGTTGCCAGACCTGGTTGCCAGACCTGGTTGCCGGACCTGGTTGCCGGACCTCGTTGCCAGACCTCATTGCCAGACCTCATTGCCAAAGGTCCAGACCAGCGGCGCAACCCCCCGGCGCCGCTCCCAGGCACCGGCGCTGCCCTGACGCCGGTGCTGACGATAAAGAAGGGCCCCGCGGTTTCCGTCCCGCGGGGCCCTTCGTCATGTCCGGCCTTCGCCGCCGAGGAATTCGTGTCCGACTTTCGCCGCCAGGGAATGTGACGCGCGCCACATAAAGAAGTGGTGAAGAAAGGACAACCGTTCACAACCTTCGCCGGTCACACCTGACGACACACAGGCCACTCCCACACCCCTGGACCAGAGGCTGGACCAGCAGCGGAACCAGCGGAGGGACCTGCGCTCGGAGGGGGGCGCAGGTCCCTCCGCTCTTTCCCGGAGCGCGGCCTCGACCTACTTCTTGGGCGGCACGGCGGGGATGCCCAGGAAGGGCAGGCGCAGGGCGCCGAACGCGTCCGCCGGCACCGTCGGGCGGGCCGGCTCCACCGGCTTCAGCCGTTCGTACGCCGTTCCCTGCGCCGGGCGTGGATCCGCCGCGCCCTTGTTGGGCCAGAACGACATCGCGCGCTCGGCCTGCGCGGTGATGGTGAGCGACGGGTTCACGCCCAGGTTCGCCGAGACCGCGGCGCCGTCGACGACCGAGATGCCGGGGTGGCCGTAGAGGCGGTGGTAGGGGTCGATGACGCCCGTCTCGCGCGAGTCGCCGATCGGGCAGCCGCCGAGGAAGTGGGCGGTGAGCGGGGTGCCCATCAGCTCGCCCACGTTGGAACCGGCGAAGCCGTTGATGTCGGCGGCGATCGCGGAGGCCGCCTCGGAGGCGGCCCGAATCTGCTTGGGGTTGGGCGCGCCATGTCCCTGCCGTGCCGTGAGCAGGCCTTTTCCGACGCCCGTCGGCTTCAGGTACGTCGTCAGCGAGTTGTCCAGGGACTGCATCACCAGGCCGATGATGGTCCGCTCCGACCAGCGCCGGTTGGACAGCGAGCGCAGCACGAGCAGCGGGTGGCGGGCCGCGCTCGCGAGCCAGCCGGCGACCCGCGACGAGCCCTCCGCGTACGGCACTTGCAGGATCGACAGGCCGCCCATCGAGTTGGAGCCCTTGCCGTAGCGGACCGGCTCGATGTGGGTGTCGGCGTCCGGGTGGATGGACGACGTGATGGCGACGCCGCGCGTGAAGTCCACCTTCGGGTTGCCGGTGGCCTTGCGATAGCGGCGGTCGTCGGTCTGCGCGCCGACCAGGGCCTCGGAGTTGGTGCGGGTCAGCTCGCCCAACCGGTCCGAGAGGTACGGGAGTCGGCCGTCGGACTTCATGCGGTGCAGCAGGGTCTGGGTGCCGTAGGTGCCGGCCGCCAGGACGACCCGGCGGGCCTTGAAGGTCCGGCCCGCGCTCGTCCTGCGCCCGTCGGTGGGGAGGGTGGCGACCGCGTAGCCGCCCTGCGAGTCGTCCGTGATCGAGACGACCGTGGTCAGGGGGTGGACGACCGCGCCCGCCCGCTCGGCGAGGTACAGGTAGTTCTCGTTCAGGGTGTTCTTCGCGCCGTGCCGGCAGCCGGTCATGCACTCGCCGCACTCGGTGCAGGCCTTGCGGTCCGGTCCCACGCCCCCGAAGTAGGGGTCGGCGACCTGCTCGCCCGGCTTCGCCTTGGCGCTGCCGTCGGCGTCCTCGCCGTCGCCGAAGAACACGCCGACCGGCGCCATGTGGAAGGTGTCGCCGACGCCCATCCGCTCGGCGGCCGCCTTCAGATGCACGTCGGAGGGCGTGGTCGTCGGGTTGAGCCGGACGCCGAGCATGCGGCGGGCCTGGTCGTAGTACGGCCTCAGCTCGTCCTGCCAGTCGGTGATGTCACGCCACTGGGGGTCGTCGAAGAAGGGTTTCGGCGGCACGTAGAGGGTGTTGGCGTAGTTGAGCGAGCCGCCGCCGACGCCCGCGCCCGCCAGCACCATGACGTTGCCCAGGAGATGGATGCGCTGGATTCCGTACATGCCGAGCCTGGGGGCCCAGAGGTAGTTCCTCAGGTCCCAGGAGTTCCTGGGCAGCGTGTCCCTGGTGAAGCGGCGGCCCGCCTCCAGGACGCCCACGGTGTAGCCCTTCTCCGTCAGGCGCAGGGCCGTCACCGACCCGCCGAAGCCGGAGCCGACGACGAGGACGTCGTAGTCGTAGGGGTCCTGGGGCACGGGGTCTCCTCGTTGAGAACAGGTGCTGTCTACCGCAGGCGGAGTGCCTTCATCACCCGCAGGCTCGTGCTCATGAACTGGGCGTACTTCTCGTCCGTCATCCCCAGGGACGGGGCCATCGGCAGCAGGCGCTGCTGGGCGACCGTCTGGGCCTCCGTGTACTTGAGGATGCCCTCGGAGCCGTGGCGGCGGCCGAGCCCGGAGTCCTTCATGCCGCCCATCGGGGACTGGACGCTGCCGTAGGCCGGGGCGTAGCCCTCGTTGACGTTCACGGTGCCGGTGCGCAGCCGGGCGGCGATGTCCCGGCCGCGTCGGCCGTCCTTCGTCCAGACCGACGAGTTCAGGCCGTACGGCGTGGAGTTGGCGTGCTCGACGGCCTCGTCGTCGGTCTTGAAGCGGTAGATCGAGACGACCGGGCCGAAGGTCTCCTCGGTGCAGACGGACATGGGCTCCGTGACGCCGTCGAGGATGGTCGGCTCGAAGAAGTAGGGGCCGACGTCCGGGCGGGCGACGCCGCCGGCGACGACCTTCGCGCCCTTGGCGACGGCCTCCTCCACATGCCGGGTCACCGTCTCCAGCTGCCGCTCGCCGACCAGCGAGCCCATGTCCGCGCCGTAGGCCAGGGAGGTGCCGAGGCGCATGGCCTTGGTGCGGGCGGCGAACCGCTCGACGAAGGCGTCCGCGATCGACTCGTGGACGTACAACCGCTCGATGGAGATGCACAGTTGGCCGGCGGAGGAGAAGCAGGCGCGGACCGCGCCCTCGGCCGCCCGCTCGATGTCGGCGTCCTGAAGGACCAGCATGGCGTTCTTGCCGCCGAGTTCGAGGGAGACGCCGACGAGCCGGGCGGCGGCGCCCTGGGCGACCTCGCGGCCGGTGCGGGTGGAGCCGGTGAAGGAGACGTAGTCGGCGTGCCGGACGACCTCGGGGCCGACAACCGGACCCTCGCCGAGGACGACCTGGAAGACGTCGGCGGGCAGCCCGGCCTCGACGAGCAGATCGCGGGCCCACAGAGCGGTCAGGCAGGTCTCCGTGTCGGGCTTCATCACGACCGCGTTGCCCGCGACGAACGCCGGCAGCGCGTCGCCGACCGACAGCTCCAGCGGGTAGTTCCAGGGGGCGATCTGGCCCACGACACCGCGCGCGTGGCGCAGTTCGGTGACCTTCGTGAGCGTCGGCATCGCGCCCGCGTGCCGCTTGGGGCGCAGGTAGGACGGGGCCTTGCGGCCGTAGTGGCGGGCGGCGACCGCGACGGCCTGCACCTCCTCGTGGGCGTGCAGGCGCGCCTTGCCGGTCTCCAGCTGGATGAGGTCGAGCACCTCGGCCTGGCGGGCCAGCACCAGGTCGTGGAAGCGGAGCAGGACGGCGGCCCGCTCCCGGACGGGCGTCTTCTCCCACACGGCCTGGGCGGCGCGGGCCGACTCGAAGGCCTTGAGCACGTCCTCGGGCGTGGACTCGGGCAGGTCGGCGAGCTTCTCGCCGGTGAACGGCGTGTGGTTGGCCGTCCGGCCGGAGCCCGTCACGCCCTTGGTGAGCTGGGCGACCAGCTCCGGCGTCACCACGTCGGCGGCGCTGCGGACGCCGACGGGGGTGGGGGCGAGGGGGTTCGTCCCCGTCCTGGCCGGCGTCGTCTCCGGCGTCGTCTCCGACGTCTTTTCCTGCGTCTGCTCCGGGGCCTGCGAGTCCGTCATGAGGCGCAGGGTATGACGTGCGAAAGACTTTGGGTACCCGCCGGTAATGGGGATTCACCGACCGCACACACGACGCCAGCGTTCACTGGCAACAAACCTGCTGATCAGGGCGTCGAGCCCGGCCGCCTGCCGGGCGATTCAGCCGACCGCGATCTCCAGACGGTCGCGCGCCGCCTCGAACACCTCCGTGCCCTGCTTCTCGTCCGGCGTCCCCTTGGGCATGTCCACGCGCAACTCGTACATGCGGCTGTCGGCGGTCAGGACGAACAGTTGCATGACACGGGTCGGGGTGAGTTCCAGACCGTAGACGGTGTCGGAGACGGCGGCCTTGTAGCCGTGGAAGGTGGTGCGGGCGGTCTGGGTGCGGGCGTCCTGGGCTTGGCCCTTCCACGTCTCGTGCGCCTCTACCGCCTGGTCGAACGGGGTGCCGGGCGCCCGGTCCCAGAGGGTGAGGCGCACATCGACGGTGCCCGCCGAGTAGACCACCAGCCGGGGCTGCCGATCGGCGCCGCCCTCCCGGTCGGACTCCAGATACGGGCTGGGGAGGGAGAGGGACGCGTCCATGCCGGCCTCACGGTGGACGACCCACGGCGACGGCGACTGCGGCCCTGTCTCCAGCCAGGACGCCCCCAGCCAGACACCGCCCGCGAGCAGCCCGACGGCCGCGGTCAGGGCCACGGGACGGCGGTGGAGGGGGCGCCGGGTGCGCGTGCGGGTGTCGTGGGTGTCGCGGGTGGGCGGGGTCTCCGGCTCGGGGCGGTCGACGGGCGGCGCTCCGGAGGGCACTCCGGAGGGCACTCCGGGCGGCGCTCCCCCGACCCGCACCGTCCCCACGTCCTCCCCGAACTCCCGGAGGAACCGCACGTCCTGAGGCTCGGCCACCGCTTCCGTGCCCTGAGCCCCCTCAGCCCCATCAGCCACCGCCGCCAGTGCCGCGGCCGTCTCCGCCGCGTCCGGGCGGCGTTCCGGGTCGGATCGCAGCAGCCGTACGAGCAGCGGGCCGAGCGGGCCGGCCTGTTTCGGCTCGGGCGGGTCCGCGGCGAGGATCGCGACGAGCGTGGACTCCAGGGTCGTCCGGCGGAACGGGGACCAGCCCTCGACAGCCGCGTACAGCAGGACGCCGAGGGACCACAGGTCGGACGCGGGGCCCGCGCCGCGCCCGGACATCCGCTCGGGGGCGATGAACTCCAGCGAGCCGACGAACTCGCCGCTGACGGTGAGGGATTCCTCGCCCTGGATGTGGGCGATGCCGAAGTCGGTGAGGACGACCCGGCCGTGGGGGCCGAGCAGCACGTTGGCGGGCTTCACGTCCCGGTGGACGATGCCGACGGCGTGCGCGGCGCGCAGGGCGCCCAGGACGGCGAGGCCGATGCGGGCGGCCTCGGCCGGATCGAGGGGGCCGCGCCGCAGCACCTCGTGCAGGGACTCGCCGCGGACCAGCTCCATGACGATCCAGGGGAGTCCGCCGTCCACGTCGGACCCCTCCTCCACCACCACGTCGTGGATGGAGACGGCGCAGGGGTGGTCGACGCGGGCGGCGGCGCGGGCCTCGCGGTGCAGGCGGTGGGCGGCCCGGCGGTAGGAGTCGTCCTCGGGGTCGCCGGACAGCCGGGGCTGCTTGACGGCGACTTCGCGCTCCATGAGCTCGTCCCGGGCCCGCCAGACGGTGCCCATGCCGCCGGAGCCGATGCGTTCGAGCAGCCGGTAACGTCCGTCCACTATCCGGCTCTTGGCGCCTCCGGCGTCACCGTCGTTGCTCATGCCCCATGACTACCACGACCGCCGTCGCCCTCAGCGAGCCGGGGCGCGGGCGCTCTCGCGCCGCCTCACCGCCCGTGAGGACTTCGCGGCTACCCGGTGACGAAGGTGTCGACGGCGACGTCGAAGTACTCCCGCGCCTCCGCCGCCTGCCCGACCGGCGCCGACACCCACACGTCGTACAGCCGCCCGCCCTCCTCCCAGCACAGGTCGTAGGTGTGCCGGGGGCCCTCCGCCGCGCTGAAGCCGTTCCAGGTGAACTGCCAGAGGGCGGCGGGGCGTCCGTCGTGGGTGGTCTCGGTGACGCGGCCGTCGTGGTACCCCGGGTTGGTGTCGGGGCCCTCGGCCGCCGCCCGCCGCATCACGCCGAGGGGGCCGTCCGACGGCGGGTCGGAGATCTTGATGCCGAGCCGGAAGACCTGCCCCGGGGACATGTAGAAGACCCGCACGCCCTGCGGCTGCCGCGTGAAGCCGTCCGGCACGGCGAGCGCGAACCCGGCCGGGTCGTCGGCCACCCGGTAGCCGGAGGGGACGGACGGCGTACGGGTCGCCGTCGGGGAGGGGGTCGGGGACGAACTGGGGGACGAGGTGGGGGATGAGGTGGGCGTCGCCGTAGGGGACGCGGCGGAACCTCCCGTAGGGCTCGGGCTCGGGCTCGCCGTCGCGCCCGTCGCGGCCCCGGACGCCGAACCGGCCGTCGGCGGCGCGGAGCTCGCGGGCGGACCCCCTCCGTCGCCGTCGCCGTCCCCCTGCAGCAGCAGCGCCGCCGCCGACACGCCCGCCCCCGCCAGCGCGGCGACCAGCAGCGCGGCCACCAGCACGCCCCGCGTGGAGCGCTCCCGGGTCGGCGGCTCCGGGCGGGGCCGGGGCAGATCGGCCTGGGTCGGGGTGTAGCCGCAGGACACCGGCGCCGGCGTACGCCCGGTGTCCAGGAAGGCGCGCAGCAGCCGCTCCGCCTCCGCCACGCCCAGCCGCCGGTCCGGATCGCGCTCCAACAGCCCCCGTACGACGGGCAGCAGGGGCGCGGCCTGCGGGGGCGTGCGGATCTCGGCGAAGACGACCGCGTGCAGGATGCCGCCCAACGAGTCGCGCCGGAACGGGGATTCGCCGCTCAGTGCCGTGCACAGCAGCGCGCCCAGCGACCACAGGTCGGACTCGGTGCCGGTCCGTGCCCCGGACATCCGCTCCGGCGCGGTGTATTCGGGCGAGCCGACGAACGAACCGGTCTCGGTGAGCGTGGTGGCGCCCGCGACCTGCGCGATCCCGAAGTCGGTGAGGACGACCCGGTCGCTGTCCCGTTCCAGCAGGACGTTCGCGGGCTTGATGTCCCGGTGCAGGACCCCGGCCGTATGCGCGGCGCGCAGGGCCCCGAGCAGCGCGATGCCGATCCGGGCCGCCTCCGCCGGATCGATCGGGCCCTGCGCGGCGATCCGGTCGGCGAGCGAGCCGCCGTCGATCAACTCCATGACGATGTACGGGCGTTGGTCGTCCTCGACGACGTCGTGCACGACGATGATGTGCGGGTGGCTCAACTGCGCGACCGCACGGGCCTCGCGCAGTGTCCGGTCGCGGCGGCCCCGCGCCTCCTCGGTGGAGAGCGTGTCGTCCTGGATCAGCTCCTTGACGGCGACACGCCGTCCCAACAGCTGGTCCGTGGCCCGCCACACGACCCCCATGCCGCCGCGCCCGAGCCTCGCCTCCAGCCGGTAACGGCCCGCGATGACCCGTACGTCGTTCCCGCCCCCCTGGGTCCCCATGGGGCCATCATGCCGCACCGGACGGCGCGCTTCCGGGGCTCCGTCCGGCCAACTGCCGTGCGACCGCAGCGCGGTCGCCGGACGGCTACGCGGTCGATTCCCGCCAGCTCTGCAGCACCGACCTGAACTGTTCGGCCGTCGTGGCCCAGTCCGCGGCGGGCGAGGACATGTAGATCGCGTACTCGGTGCCGTCGCGGGCGACGTACGTCTCCTCGATGGCGCGGCGCGGCCCCGGGAACGTGGTGTCCTTCGCCAGCGCGGTCCACGTGTACTCCCACTCGGAGCCGGCGCGGTCGCGGTAGACGTTCTTCTCCAGGGTGACCCGCTCATAGTCGACCAGCCGCTTGACCTGCTCTTCGAGGTCGATCTGGTGGGCGTACGGGTCGTTAAAGTCGGGGGACTTGTCGAGCGCGATGCGGATGAAGTGCTCGCCGCCGTCGGGGGTGTAGTCGATCTGCTTCAGGTCGCCGTCGTCCTGGAACACCTCCCGCTCCCAGCCCTGGGGGAGGGCGAGCCCGAAGCCCAGCGGGTCCTCGACCTGCTCCCAGGAGTCGGGGACGGAGCCCTGGTCGCCGGGGGTGCCGGTCGGCGTCGGGCTCGGCGAGGCGGACGCCGACGTCGAGGCGGAGGCGGACGGGGAGCCGGAGTCCTGCTGCCGCCCCTGGTCCCACTTCTGCAGCGACACCGCCGCGACCCCGCCGACCAGCGCGGCGAGGACGACCACGAGCACGAGCGTGCGCCTGCGCCGACGCCGGGGCGGCCGGCCGGACGGGCTCGCCTCCGGGCCGATCTGCGTCGCTCCCACGGGCGTGGACACCTCGGGCGGCAGCGGCACATACGCGGTACCGGCCGTGGGATGACCGGTGGTGGCGTGACCGGTGGTCACGTGACCGGTGGGGTGGGCTGCGGGATGGGCTGTGGCGTGGGACGCGGAATGGCCCATCGCGTAGTGGTCGCCGGTGGCGTGGCCGCCGGTGGCCAGGTCCGGCCCTCCGAACTGCGTCGGCACATACGCCTGGGCCCCGCTGGGGCGCCGTCCGTCGGCCGCCTCGGCGAGCAGCTGCTCGGCCGCCGCGGTGTCGGGGCGGACGGCCGGGTCCTTGCGCAGGAGGGCCGTGATGACGGGGCCGAGCGGCCCGGCGTACTGCGGGTCGGTGGCCTCCTCCTCGACGACGGCCTGCAGCGTGCTCAGCGGCGAGGTGCGCCGGAACGGCGAGCGTCCCTCCACCGCCGTGTACAGCGTCGCGCCCAGCGCCCACAGGTCGGAGGACGGCCCGGGGTCCTGGCCGCGCACCCGCTCGGGGGCCAGATAGTCGACGGAGCCGACGACCTCGCCGGTCCGCGTGATCGTGCTGTCGCCCTCGATCTGGGCGATGCCGAAGTCGGTGAGCAGGACCCGGCCGTCATCGGAGAGGAGCACATTGCCCGGCTTGACGTCGCGGTGCAGCACGCCGGCGGAGTGCGCGGCGCGCAGCGCACGCAGCACCCACAGACCGATCCGGGCGGCCTCGGCGGGCTCGACCCGCCCGTCCTCCTTGACCGCGTCGGCCAGCGAGCGGCCTTCGACCAGCTCCATCACGATCCACGGCCGGCCGTCGTGTTCCAGCACGTCATGGACGGTGACGACGGCGGAGTGGTTGATCCGCGCGGCCGCGCGCGCCTCGGCGCGGGTGCGGGCGAGCAGAACCGCCTGGTCGCCCTCGGAGACGTAGAGCGCTGCGGTCAGCTCTTTGATCGCGACGGCCCGGTGCAGCAGCTCGTCATGGGCGCGCCACACCCTGCCCATGCCGCCGCTGCCGATCGCGTCGACAAGCCGGTAGCGGCCCGCGATGAGCAGGCCCTGCATCTGATTCACGTTGCCCCGCAATGGTCTTGACAAGCTCAGCGTAAAGACCGGACCGCGTCCGGGGAACCGCGGGGGTGCCTTGGAGACAGCACTGTGACGGTTGTCGCTTCCCGGACCGCACGGGAACCGGGGCGGGCGTGGGGAGTTCCGCAGCGTGCTCGGGGAGTTCCGGGGCGGCGCTCAACCGGTGTACTGGTAAGTAGCCGATGCCTGGTCGTAGAGTCGAGTCACTTCGTCCCGCTCGGCTTCCGGGCCTCTGACCTGCACGATGTGGTACCGCCCGGCGATGAGGATCGCGAGGTTGCGCACATACAGCGCCCGTCCGTCGGCGTCGGTCCAGGTGAACTGCCCCTCGGCCATGGTCCGGGTGCCCACCGTCGTGGTGCGCAGCCCGGAGGCCGTCGCCCAGCTGGAGTCGCGGTACGGCTGGAGTTCGCTCTCCTTCTCCCGCTGGTAGACCATCGGGTCGCTGCCGTTCGCCGACGCACTGTCACGCCCCGCGACGACGATCAACTCGAAGTCCCCGTGCGAGTAGACGACCTGGCCGCGCCCGTTCTTCGGCGTCCGGTCCCAGCCGTTGGCCACGGCGATCCGGAAGCCGGCGTCGTCCGTGCGGAGGGTGAATCCGTCGGCGACCTCCACGCCGGACCCGCCCGTCTGCGGCTGGGTGGTCTCCGCTCCCGACTGCGAGGAGGGCGAGGCGGAGGCGGAGGCGCCCGGCGAGGTCTGGTCGGTCCGGGGCTCGCTGCTCGCCTTCGGCGGCTGACCGGCCGGTGTGCCGGCGGCGCCGGTGGCACCGGTCCGCTGGGAGCCGTCCGCGCCGGCGTCCCCTTCCTCACCGGCCTTGGGCAGGAACAGCACGGCGTAGGCGACCACCGCGGCCATCAACAGCAGTATCAGCAGCAGCAGGGTGCGGCCCAGGCTGCGGGGCGAACCGCCCGTCCCCTGCCGGGACCGCTTGTGCCGGCCGTGCGTCGCGGGCAGCCCCGCGCGCCGTCTGCGCACCAGCTCGCCCTTGCGGCGGACGATCGGCAGCCGGCGCGGATCGGTCGGCGGCGCGGCGACGACGTAGGTGCCCGCCTCCGGCTCCGGCGCGGAGCGGACCAGCGAGCGCAGCCAGCCGCGCAGCTCCTCGAAGTCGAGGCGCTCGGTGGGGTCCTGACGCAGCAGCGACTCCACGACCGGCCGGAGCGGTCCGCACTCCTCGGCGAAGGCGGGCGGCTCGGCGCACACCATCTGCACCAGCTCGGCCGTCGACTCCTCCGGGTACGGCGCATGCCCCTGGACGGCCCGGAAGAGCAGCGCGCCGAGCGCCCACAGGTCGGTCGCGGGACCGATCGGCGCGGCCAACTGCCAGTTCTCGTGCACCGGCCCGGCCTGCTCGGGCGCCCACCGCTCGGTCACCGGCCCGACGACGGCCATCCGCGCCTGCCGCGCCCGCTCGGCCGCAAGCGCGGATGCGGGCCCGCGCCGGACGACCGCCTCGGGCGCCTCCGGCACCTCGGGCGGCCCGGCCGCGGGCCCGACCGCGGGCTCGACCGCGGGGACGGGCGCGCCCGGGACGCGGTAAGGGGTGACGCCGTACGGGTCGGCGATCCGACCAGGAGGGTTGCCGTCGGCCGGGGTACGGGCGCCGGGCAGCGCCGCGCGCCCGTTCTGCTGGGCCTCCTGGGCCTCCTGCACCCGGGCCGCGGCCCGCGCTCCGGCACGGTACGCGGCGATCGCCCCGGCCCGCGCGGCGCGAATGTCTCCGCCGGTCTCCATGGGCGCCGCCCTACGGGCCACCGCCCCCGATGCTCCGCTCCCGCCTCCGCCGGACGGCTCACCCGCCGTCACCGGAAACGCACCCGGCCCCCGCGCCTCGATGGCAGCCCGCCGCGCGGCCTCGGGATCCCCGGCCCCGACGGCCGGCCCGGCACCCGGCCCGACCGGGCCACGCGAGCCACCCTGAGCCCCCGGGCCGACCTGGCCGCCCAGGCTCCCCTGGCCGGCCGGGTTCCCCTGGCCACCCTGCCGAACCGGGGCCGCAGCCGCCCCGGGCCCGCCGCTCCCCCGGCTCCGCTCACTCTCCGCCGCGCCCTGCGGCCCGCCCTGCGCCGCGCCCTGCGCCGCGTCCGGCGACGGCACCGGGTCGTAGCCGCACAGCGCCTCTTCCGCCGCGCCGACCGCGAGGCCGGTCAGCATGACCCGTCCGTCGTCGCAGACCAGGACCGTGCGGGCGGTGATGTTCCGGTGCACCCAGCCATGGGCGTGCAGCACCCGCAGCGCCATCAGGACGTCGGAGGCGACCTCGGCGGCCCGGTACGGCGTCAGCGGCTTCTCGGCGAGCAGCGCCGAGAGCGGCCGCGCGGCGACCAGTTCACTCACTATCCACAGCGAACCGCCCTCGGCGAACACGTCGAAGACCTGGTCGAGCCGGGGATGGTCGGGAATGCTCGCCGTGGCCTGCGCCGCCTCCATCGCACGCCGTACGACGGGATCGGCGGGCCGACGCGTCCCCGCGCCCTCGCCCACGCCTCGTGGCCCCGGCGGCCGCGCCCCGCGCTCACGCGCCGTGAACCCCGCGGGCAGCCCCTCCGCGTCGAGCACCTCGGCCTCGACGACCTCCGGCAACGGCACCTGGCGCACCAGGACTTCCTGCCCGCTGTAGGTGTCGAAGGCCCGGCTCTCGGTGAGTTCGTACTCGTCGGAGGGCGGCAACGGCAGGCGGTAGCGGTCGACGAGTACCCGACCTGCATAGTCGTCCACGTTGCCTCCCCCGGCCGCTCGGTCGGTCAATTCCGTTCGTCTTGCGTGCCGTTACAGCCGTATCCGGCCGGATAGCTGGATGCGTACGGTCCGCAGCCACTCACGATACGTGCCGGAGGCAACCCGCAAAGAGGGGATGCCAGATCTCACCCCCAGATCTCACGCCCCGAACACGGCCACGCGACGGCCGAGTTGGCCGCTGCCTCGGCGGCTGCTGCTGCTTCTTCTTCTACTTCTTCGGCGTGAAGGTGTTCGTCAGCGTCGCCCAGGTGGTCGCGCGCAGCTCGGTTCCCCACGCGGCGGACTTCGCCGTGTACATCAGCGCGTACCCGAGACTGTCGTTCACGACGAACCCGCGGTCGATGGTGCGGTACGCGGTCCCGCCGTCGGTGTAGGTGAACTCCCAGTCGGCCGTGTTCCAGCCCCGGTAGTTCACCTTCGCTATTCGGATCTTCGTGTACTGCGAGCGCTCCATGTAGCGCTCCTGGTTCTTCCAGTCGGCGACGGGGTCGTCCTTGGGCGTGGTCGTCCAGGCGACGAGCAGCTTCTGGCCGTCGGGACCGGTGAAACGGTCCCCCGCGGCGTCCGAGGACTGGTACTTCCAGCCCGTGGGCAGCCCGATCGAGTAGCCCTGCCCGCCGTTGTACGTCGTCGCCGCCTTGGTCCCCTCGGTGCCGGTGGCACCGGACCCGGCGCCCCCGGCCGCAGCGGTGTTGCTCGGCGAGGAGACCGCCCCGGAACCCGACCCGGAGCCGGAACCGGAGGACTGTGACTGCGACCCGTCCGTGCGGGTCCCGCCGGACTCGTCCTCCTTGGTGTCGGCGCTCGCGCTCGGATTCGCGCTCGCGCCGGCCGCCGGCCGGGAGGCTCCGCCGCCCGGTGACCCGCTCGCGCTGTCGTCGCCGCCACCGCCGAGCGTGAGGGCCAGCACGGTACCGAGCACCGCGAGCACCACCACGACGGCGATGATGACCAGCGTCCGCTTGGGCACCACGTCTGTCAGCGGCGCCCTGGGCACGTGCCGCGGCGGCAGGTCCGGCGGCGTCATGACCGGCCACCCCGAACGCCGGCCACCGGCGCCGGCATCGGCACCCGAACCGGAGCCCGACCCGGACCCGGAACGGGCCGCCGGAACGGACGCGGACGACGACGCCGGACTGCTCACCGAAGCCGAAGCCGAAGTAGAGGCCGAAGTCGAGGCCGACGCGGAAGTCGCCGTGGTCGTGGGCTTGGCCTTGGGCTTGGCCTTGGCCGTGGAGGAGGCTGCCGACACGGCAGACCCGGCAGCCGCCGACGGGGCAACGGACGGCGCGGCGGCGGAAGCCGGCGCCCCGGCGCCCCGAGCCGCACCGCCCTGCTGCGCCTCGTCCTTCCGTGCTTCGTCCTTCCGCGACGTATCCGCGCTCGCCGAACCGGAAGCACTCGTTCCGTTCGCCGACTTGGCGCGGGACGCGGCCGCCGAGGTGGCCGCCCCCGCCGCGACAGCGGCCTTGCGCACCGACCGGAACGCGCCGCGCAGCTTCTCGCCCGCCTCCGCGCCCGCCGAACTCCCCCTGCCCTCGGGACTGTCCGGCTGCGGCGGCAGCGGCACCAGCTTCGTCGCGTCCGCCGGCTCGGCGTGCCGCGGGTCGGGCGCGTGCAGCACCGCGTCGAGCATCGCCCGCGCGCCGGCGTCGTCGAGCCGCCGTACGGGATCCTTGGTGAGCAGGCCGTAGATGACGTCCTTCAGCGGGCCCGCGTTCTTCGGCTCCTCCAACTGCTCGGTCATCACCGCGGTGAGCGTGGCGATCGCCGAGCCCTTGTCGTAGGGCGGCGAGCCCTCGACCGACGCGTACAGCAGACCGCCGAGCGACCAGAGGTCGGCCGCCGGGCCGGGCTTGTGACCGCGGGCCCGCTCCGGGGAGATGTAGGAGGGCGCGCCGACGAGCATGCCGGTGGAGGTGATGGACGGGTCGCCCTCGACCTGGGCGATGCCGAAGTCGGTGAGCACGACCCGGCCGTCCTCGGCGATCAGCACGTTCGACGGCTTCACGTCACGGTGCAGGATGCCCTCTCGGTGCGCCGACCGCAGCACGTCGAGGATCGCCAGCCCGACCTCCGCCGCACGCTTCGGCTCCAGCACGCCGTCCTCACGGATGACCTCGGCGAGCGACTTGCCCTCGACGAGCTCCATGACGATCCACGGCCGGTCGTCCTCCTCGACCACGTCGAAGACCGTCACCGCGCTGTTGTTGCGGATCCGCGCGATGGCCTTGGCCTCGCGCAGCGTCCGGGTGATCAGCCGGCGCTTCTCGTCCTCGTCGATGTTCCCCGGGAACCGCAGCTCCTTGACGGCGACCGTGCGCCCGAGGGTTTCGTCCTCGGCGCGCCACACCGTCCCCATGCCGCCGCGGCCGAGTACGTCTCCCAGCCGGTACCGCCCGGCGAGGAGACGTGCGCTCTTGTCCTGACGGGATGCTCCCGCCCGCTCCGCCTCCGACATGCGTCCCCTCATGCAACCCGCCCTGACAGAGCCTCCATTGTCCCTCACCCGACAAGTGCCCAACGCCCAGGGTGCCTCTCCCCGCATTCCGGCCGCATCCCAGGAGTGGAGCATTCCGGCCAGAAGGTGCAGCACGCTCCGGCCGGAGTGCGCGCGGGAGCACTCCGCGGCCTGCCCGCCGCCGAGTTCTGCCCTCGCAATCCGTACAACGCGCCGGTTCCGAACAGAGATCCCGATTCATGACACTCGTTCGAGTGAAGCCGACCCGGCCGCTCGCCCGGGCACCGGGCACCTGACGTCCGGCGTCTGGCACCCAGCGCCCGACGCCCGACGCCAAGCACCCGGCGCCCGGCGTCTACAGCGGCACGATGTCCGGCGCGCCCAGTCGGGCCGCGTCCGCCGTCAGGTCGTCGGGCTGGCGCTGCGATTCGCGCTCGGCCTCGACCCGCTTCTCGTAGTGCTCGACCTCGCGCTCGATGTGGTCCTTGCCCCAGCCGAGGACCGGCGCCATCAGCTCGGCGGCCTCGCGGGCGCTGCGCGTGCCGCGGTCGAAGGTCTCGATGGAGATGCGCGTACGGCGCGTCAGCACGTCGTCCAGGTGCCGGGCCCCCTCGTGCGAGGCGGCGTAGACGATCTCGGCGCGCAGATAGTCGTCGGCGGCGTGGAGCGGCTCGCCCAGCGACGGGTCCTCGGCGATCAGGTCCAGCACCTCCTCCGCCATCGCCCCGAAGCGGTTCAGCAGATGCTCCACCCGCACCACGTGCAGGCCCGTCCGCGCGGCGATCCGCGCCCGCGCGTTCCACAGCGCCCGATAGCCCTCCGCGCCCAGCAACGGCACGTCCTCCGTGACGCAGTCGGCGACCCGCTGGTCGAGCCCGCGCACCGCCTCGTCGACCGCGTCCTTGGCCATCACCCGGTACGTCGTGTACTTGCCGCCCGCCACGACGACCAGGCCCGGCGCCGGATGCGCGACGGTGTGCTCGCGCGACAGCTTGCTGGTGGCCTCGGACTCACCGGCCAGCAGCGGTCGCAGCCCCGCGTACACGCCCTCGACGTCGTCCCTGCTCAGCGGCACCGCGAGCACGGAGTTCACCCGCTCCAGGAGGTAGTCGATGTCGGCGCTGGACGCGGCCGGGTGGGCCTTGTCGAGGTCCCAGTCGGTGTCCGTCGTGCCGATGATCCAGTGCCGGCCCCAGGGGATGACGAACAGCACGGACTTCTCGGTGCGCAGGATGAGCCCGCTGGAGGAGCTGATCCGGTCCCTGGGCACGACGAGGTGGATGCCCTTGGAGGCGCGGACGTGGAACTGCCCCCGCTCCCCCACCATCGCCTGGGTGTCGTCGGTCCACACGCCGGTGGCGTTGACGATCTGCCGGGCGCGGATCTCGTACTCCCCGCCCGCCTCGACGTCCTGCACGCGCGCGCCCACGACGCGTTCGCCCTCGCGCAGGAACCCCGTCACCCGCGCGCGGTTGGCCGCCTTCGCCCCGTAGGACGCGGCCGTGCGCACCAGCGTGGCGACGAAGCGCGCGTCGTCCATCTGCGCGTCGTAGTACTGCAGCGCGCCGACCAGCGCGTCCTTCTTCAAAGCGGGGGCGATGCGCAGGGCTTGACGGCGGGTGAGGTGACGGTGGGCCGGCAGGCCGCGGCCGTGCCCGCGGGCCATGGACATCACGTCGTAGAGCGCGACGCCCAACCCGGCGTACATCCGCTCCCACACCTTGTGCTCGAACGGATAGAGGATGGGCACCGGCTTCACGAGATGCGGAGCGAGCCGTTCGAGCAGCAGCCCGCGCTCCTTCAGCGCTTCGCGCACCAGGGCGAAGTCGAGCATCTCCAGGTAGCGCAGGCCGCCGTGGATCAGCTTGCTGGACCTGCTGGACGTGCCCGACGCCCAGTCGCGCGCCTCCACCAGACCGGTGGACAGGCCGCGGGTCACGGCGTCCAGGGCGATGCCCGCGCCGACCACTCCGCTGCCCACCACCAGCACGTCCAGTTCGCGCTCGGCCATGGCCGCCAGTGACTCGATCCGCTGCGCCGGTCCCAGTGTCGCTGTCCTCACGGTGCCTCCCGCTGTCGGTCGCCCCTGCCCAGATTCTGACCGCGTTGCCCGACTTCAGCCACCACGCGCCCCCAGCCTGTGGACAACTCTCGCGGAACCGGAACCGACCTGCCGGGAAACCGGCCTCCCCACGCAGGCGCCCCACGCAGCCGCCCCACGCAGGCGCGCCACACGGCCGCTCAACACAGCCGCCCAACACAGTCGATCAATCCCGCATAACGGTCATATTTACTCCTAGTCTGACATTGCGCTCGTCCATCCTGTCCACCGGGCTTGCGCACCTGTCCCACCTCGGTTACTGGGAAGGACGGCTCACGCCATGCCCGCAGATCTCGCCGTCATCGGACTCGGCCCGCTCGGCCTGCCCCTGGCCCAGGCCGCCGTGGCCGCCGGCATCCCCACCGTCGGCTACCGCACCGGCCCCGAGGCCGGCTCCCTCAGCCCCGCCGAACTGCGCCGGATGCTCTCGGGGGGCTTCCGGCCCGCCACCAACCCCTCCGAGCTGGGCCGGGTGCGCACCGCCGTCCTCTGCGCCCCGACCCCGCGCGACGCGGACGGCGGACTCGACCTGAGCCAGCTGGAGGCGGCCGCCCGCACCCTCGCGGGGCACTTGCGCCCGCACACCACCGTCATCCTGGAGTCACCGGTGTACCCCGGGGCGACCGAGGAGTTCCTGCTACCGCTCCTGGAGGAGACGTCCGGCCTCCGCGCGGGCCGCGACTTCCACCTGGCGTACTCCCCCAGCCGGGTCGACCCCGGCAGCCGCGCGTTCACCCCGGCCAACACGCCGAAGGTCATCGGGGGGCTCACCCCCGCCTGCACCGAGTCCGCCGCCGCGTTCTACAGCCGGCTCACGGACAAGGTGGTACGCGCGCGTGGCCTGCGGGAAGCCGAGACCGTGCAGCTCCTGGAGACCAACTTCCGGCACGTCAACATCGCGCTCGTCAACGAGATGGCCGTCCTCTGCCACGAGCTGGGCGTCGACCTCTGGGACGTCGTCCGCTGCGCGGAGACCAAGCCGTTCGGCTTCGAGTCCTTCCGCCCCGGCCCCGGCGTCGGCGGCCACTCCGTCCCCCTCGACCGCACCGGCCGGCCCGGCAGCCCGCTGCGCATGGTCGAACTCGCCCAGCAGGTCAACAACCGCATGCCCCGCTACGTCGTCCAGCGCGCCGCAGCCCTCCTCAACGAGCACGGCAAGTCGGCGCGGGGCGCGCGCGTGCTGCTGCTCGGCGTCACCTACAAGGCCGACCTCGCCGACCAGCAGAACACCCCCGCGCGCGAGATCGCGCTCCGCCTGATGGAACTCGGCGCGGCCGTCAGCTACCACGACCCGCACGTGCCGTCCTGGAGCGTCCTGGACCGCCCGGTCCCCCGCGCCGACTCCCTCTACGAGGCCGCCGCGGAAGCCGACCTCACGATCCTGCTCCAGCAGCACCGCACCTACGACCTCCAGGGCCTGTCGGTGAAGGCCCAGCTACTGCTGGACACCCGGGGGGCGACCCCTACGGGGGCGGCGCACCGGTTGTGAACCGGGGCGCACACGTCCGCCACGGGCTCCGAAGGCTGGTGGCGCACGACCGGGCCCGCCGGTAACGTACGAAACAGGTGGGGCTTATCGCAGCGGTCACTGCGGCAGGCTCCTGGATGGTTCACGGAGTGTCCGCCCCTAGTTGTTGTGGGGGCGGCCGCACCACCCGAAATAGGTGGAGCCCACCGCAGCGAGCACTGCGGCAGGCTCCAAGATGGTTCACGGAGTGTCCGCCCCTAGCTGTGTTGGGGGCGGCCGCTCACCATCCGAAAAGACGCAAGATCCACCTCCTCCGGCACTTCACCATCCGAAGACGGAGTCGGTCCCAGCGGGTGGGCTTGCGGTGGCGACCCATGGGCGCCCCCTTCCACGACGCCGCCCATTGACCCGGTAGGCGGCCCGTCGGAACTCGGGCCGGGCCCCGAGGGCGGGGTCCGGAACGATGTCCTTGGAAGGGGGCACCCCACACAACTGGGGCGCCGAACCCGGACGCTACCGCCCGCGACCCCCTGACCAGCCCGGATTCGCCTCGAAGGCAACCGTGCGCCCCCGCCCCGCACCACGCGCCCCCGTGTCCCCGGGCGCGTCCGGGCATGCGAAAGGGGCCGGTCGTCTCACCCGAGTGAGTCCACCGGCCCCTGCCGTCGTTCTACGCGGCTGCTAAGCAGGTCAGGCGAAGTCGGCTGCGGTTCGGCAGCGCCCTAAAGGGGCGCGGGGAACTGCGCGACCAGCCACGATGGCGCCGCAGCCAACCGACGGCACAGCGCGGCACTTCCAGCGGAGCGCTCAGCGCCGGTGCACCGAGTCCGCGACCGTCACCTCGACGCGCTGGAACTCCTTGAGCTCGCTGTAGCCGGTGGTGGCCATCGCGCGGCGCAGGGCGCCGAAGAGGTTCATCGAGCCGTCGGGCGTGTGCGAGGGGCCCGTAAGGACCTCCTCGATGGTGCCGACCGTGCCGAGGTCGACCTTCTGGCCGCGCGGCAGCTCCTCGTTGACGGCCTCCATGCCCCAGTGGTGGCCACGGCCCGGCGCGTCGGTCGCGCGCGCGAGCGGGGAGCCCATCATCACCGAGTCGGCGCCGCAGGCGATCGCCTTGGCCAGGTCGCCGGACCAGCCGACGCCACCGTCCGCGATGACGTGCACATACCGGCCGCCGGACTCGTCCATGTAGTCGCGGCGGGCCGCCGCCACGTCCGCGACCGCCGTGGCCATCGGGACCTGAATGCCCAGCACGTTGCGCGTGGTGTGCGCCGCGCCGCCGCCGAAGCCGACCAGGACGCCCGCCGCGCCGGTGCGCATCAGGTGCAGGGCCGCCGTGTACGTGGCGCAGCCGCCGACGATCACCGGGACGTCCAGCTCGTAGATGAACTGCTTCAGGTTCAGCGGCTCGTGCGAACCGGAGACGTGCTCCGCCGAGACCGTGGTGCCGCGGATGACGAAGATGTCCACGCCCGCGTCGACCACGGCCTTGGAGAACTGGGCGGTGCGCTGCGGGGAGAGCGCGGCCGCGGTGACCACGCCCGAGTCGCGCACCTCCTTGATGCGCTGCCCGATCAGCTCCTCCTTGATGGGAGCCGCGTAGATCTCCTGGAGACGGCGGGTCGCGGTGTCCGCGTCCAGCTCGACGATCTCGTCGAGCAGCGGCTGCGGGTCCTCGTGCCGGGTCCACAGGCCTTCGAGGTTGAGGACGCCGAGGCCGCCGAGCTCGCCGATGCGGATGGCGGTGGCCGGGGAGACGACCGAGTCCATGGGGGCGGCCAGGAACGGCAGCTCGAACCGGTAGGCGTCGATCTGCCAGGCGATCGAGACCTCCTTCGGGTCCCGCGTACGGCGGCTGGGGACGACGGCGATGTCGTCGAAGGCGTACGCCCGGCGGCCGCGCTTGCCGCGCCCGATCTCGATCTCAGTCACGTGTGTGGCCTTTCCCTGATGCGTTGCAGCGTCTACCAGTATCGCCGACGGGCACGACAAGGGCGGCCCCGGAGTCTCCGGGGCCGCCCTTGCGATGCCTCACGCGCGCGTGCGGGTCGCGTACGACCGTGCGAGCGCCGCCGTCACTTGTTGCTGTAGTTCGGCGCCTCGACCGTCATCTGGATGTCGTGCGGGTGGCTCTCCTTGAGGCCCGCGGACGTGATCCGCACGAAGCGGCCCTTGGTCTCCATCTCCTCGATGGTGGCCGCGCCCACATAGCCCATGGTCTGGCGCAGCCCGCCGACGAGCTGGTGCAGCACGTTGCCCAGCGGGCCGCGGTAGGGCACCTGGCCCTCGATGCCCTCGGGGACGAGCTTGTCGTCGGCCGCGACCTCCGCCTGGAAGTAGCGGTCCTTGGAGTACGACTTCGCCTGGCCGCGGGACTGCATGGCGCCGAGCGAGCCCATGCCCCGGTAGGACTTGAACTGCTTGCCGTTGATGAACTGCAGCTCGCCCGGGGACTCCTCGCAGCCCGCGAGGAGGCTGCCCAGCATCACGGTGTCGGCGCCGGCGGCGAGCGCCTTGCCGATGTCGCCGGAGTACTGCAGGCCGCCGTCGCCGATCAGCGGGATGCCCGCCGGACGGGCCGCGAGGGACGCCTCGTAGATGGCCGTGACCTGCGGGACGCCGATGCCGGCGACCACGCGGGTGGTACAGATCGAGCCGGGTCCGACGCCGACCTTGATGCCGTCGACACCCGCGTCGATCAGGGCCTGGGCGCCGTCGCGGGTGGCGACGTTGCCGCCGATCACGTCGACGCGCACGCTCGACTTGATCTTCGACATCCAGCTGAGGGCGTTGCTGTTGTGCCCGTGCGAGGTGTCGACGACCAGGAAGTCCACGCCGGCCTCGGCGAGGGCCTGGGCGCGCTCCAGCGCCTCCGGGCTGGCGCCGACCGCCGCGCCGACGAGCAGTCGGCCCTCGGCGTCCTTGGCGGCCCGGGGGTACTGCTCGGCCTTGACGAAGTCCTTGACGGTGATGAGGCCCTTGAGGACGCCCGCCGCGTCGACCAGCGGAAGCTTCTCGATCTTGTGGCGGCGCAGCAGCTCCATGGCGTCCGTGCCGGAGATGCCGACCTGGCCGGTGACCAGCGGCATCGGGGTCATGACCTCGCGCACCTGACGGCTGCGGTCGGACTCGAAGGCCATGTCACGGTTGGTGACGATGCCGAGCAGCTTGCCGGCCGGGTCGGTGACCGGGACACCGCTGATGCGGAACTTGGCGCACAGGGCGTCGGCCTCGGCCAGCGTGGCGTCCGGGTGCACGGTGATCGGGTCGCTGACCATGCCGGACTCGGAGCGCTTCACGAGGTCGACCTGGTTGACCTGGTCCTCGATGGAGAGGTTGCGGTGCAGCACGCCGACGCCGCCCTGGCGGGCCATCGCGATCGCCATGCGGGACTCGGTGACCTTGTCCATCGCGGCGGACAGCAGCGGGATGTTGACCCGCACGTTGCGGGAGATGCGGGACGAGGTGTCGACCGCGTTGGGGAGCACCTCGGATGCCCCCGGCAGCAGCAGCACGTCGTCGTAGGTGAGCCCGAGGGTCGCGAATTTTCCGGGCACTCCGTCGACGTTGGCAGTCATGACACCTTCCCCAAATGGCCTTGATCGGTGCGGATGTCCATGCTAACGGGAAGCGCACCTCCCGAATTCCACGGTCGAGCGTGACTCCGGGCTTCGTATGTTCGTACGGACTCGGGGCGGGCCCTGTTCAGCGAAGGGGCCGCCTACTGCTCGGCGAGCGCCCGCAGTCTGCTGAGCGCCCGGTGCTGGGCCACCCGGACCGCTCCGGGTGACATTCCCAACATCTGGCCGGTCTCCTCGGCGGTGAGGCCCACCGCGATGCGCAGCAGCAGCAGTTCCCGCTGGTTCTCGGGCAGGTTGGCCATGAGCTTCTTCGCCCATTCGGCATCGCTGCTCAGGAGGGCGCGCTCCTCGGGGCCGAGGGAGTCGTCCGGGCGTTCGGGCATCTCGTCGGACGGAACCGCGGTCGAGCCCGGGTGGCGCATCGCGGCGCGCTGGAGGTCGGCGACCTTGTGGGCGGCGATGGCGAAGACGAACGCCTCGAAGGGCCTGCCGGTGTCCCGGTAGCGGGGCAGCGCGAGCAGAACCGCTACGCAGACCTCCTGGGCGAGGTCCTCGACGAAGTGGCGTGCGTCGCCGGGCAGCCGGGAGAGCCGGGTGCGGCAGTAGCGCAGCGCCAGCGGGTGGACATGGGCCAGCAGGTCATGGGTGGCCTGTTCGTCGCCGTCCACTGCGCGATGGACGAGTGCCCCGATCGTCCCCCCGGCAGTGACCGCCTCGTCATCGCGCATCGGTCCATGGTGCACTGCGGCCGGACCGGCCGCGGCACCGTGCCCGTCGTTGTGCACCGAAGCGTTATGAGCAGGTGCGCCGGAACTCATCCCCTGCGCCCTCCCCTTCCGCTCGACCGACTCGTCCCCGAGGAACTCCACACCTCAAGGATGCGGCATCGGCGGCGAAACGAGCAGCGGGCAGCCGCCGAGACCGTGCCCCGCACCCGCCCGCGGCGCGGTGAAGGGGGGCCTCAACGGGCCTCCGCACCACGTCTGAGCAGGGAAGTTCGCACATGAGCCCGCTCCCCTCAGTGAATGACCGATGTCACCCCGAAGCCGGCCCGATCCGTCGGACGGCCCAGGACCGCCCCGCTGCGGACCGGTCCGGGACCACAGTCCGGGCGGGCGAGGACGACCCGGGAGGGACGATCTCTGGTGGGACGGCCCTCGGCAGGACGATCCCCAAAGGAACGACCCCGGAGGAACGACCCCGGAGGGGCGATCCCTAACGGACCAGCCCCCATCGGAAGCCGAGCGCGACGGCGTGCGCGCGGTCCGAGGCGCCGAGCTTCTTGAACAGCCGTCGCGCGTGCGTCTTGACGGTGTCCTCGGAGAGGAACAGCTCGCGGCCGATCTCCGCGTTGGAGCGGCCGTGGCTCATGCCTTCGAGCACCTGGATCTCACGCGCGGTGAGCGTGGGCGCCGCGCCCATCTCGGCCGAGCGCAGCCGGCGCGGGGCGAGCCGCCAGGTCGGGTCGGCGAGCGCCTGGGTGACGGTCGCGCGCAGTTCCGCGCGCGAGGCGTCCTTGTGCAGATAGCCGCGGGCGCCGGCGGCTACCGCGAGGGCGACGCCGTCGAGGTCCTCGGCGACGGTCAGCATGATGATGCGCGCCCCGGGGTCGGCGGACAGCAGCCGCCGTACGGTCTCGACGCCGCCCAGTCCGGGCATGCGTACGTCCATCAGAATCAGGTCCGAGCGGTCGGCACCCCAGCGGCGGAGGACTTCCTCGCCGTTGGCCGCCGTCGTCACGCGCTCGACGCCGGGCACGGTCGCGACCGCGCGGCGGAGCGCCTCTCGGGCAAGCGGGGAGTCGTCGCAGACGAGGACGGAAGTCATGGCCGCCCTCCGCAGCTGATGCGCGTCACCTTGTGCCTCCAGGCTGGTACGAATCGTCACCTGTGCGGTCGACCGTCTCGGACGCCTGCCCGAGCGTTTGTGTTTTCAACCGCCACCGCACTCTCAACGACGGTCACTCGAAAGAGTTACGGGGCTGCGTGCATTCTTCGGCACTCTACGTGAGGGCGCGGACACAGTGGAGGCAGCCACACGGACCCTCAAGCTTTCACCACAACCCATGCCCCGTTCAGCCCTATTTCTTCCCTTTTACTGGTGTCTGAGGCTAGATTCGCAATGAGTCATATTTTCATCTCCTTAGATCGTAGTTGTACGGTCGTGGACACCGTATCCGCTCAGAACGGCTACAAGGGGTCACACAATGGCAGATTTCTCCCGCCTTCCCGGACCGAACGCGGACCTGTGGGACTGGCAGCTCCTGGCTGCCTGCCGCGGAGTGGACAGTTCGCTCTTCTTCCATCCGGAGGGTGAGCGCGGGGCGGCACGGAGCGCTCGAGAGAACTCGGCCAAGGAGGTCTGCATGAGGTGCCCGGTCCGCGCACAGTGCGCGGCGCACGCGCTGGCGGTGCGCGAGCCGTACGGCGTGTGGGGCGGGTTGACCG
Source organism: Streptomyces sp. NPDC001858 (assembly GCF_053594615.1). NCBI lineage: Bacteria > Bacillati > Actinomycetota > Actinomycetes > Kitasatosporales > Streptomycetaceae > Streptomyces > Streptomyces sp. NPDC001858. The sequence continues at coordinate 320,467 of NZ_JBSFEV010000001.1, read as the reverse complement.
AGGACGAGCGCGAGGAGCTCATGGGGCGGGCGCGCAACCGCCTGGTGTCGGCGTCGTCGGGCGCGAGGGACACCGCTTCGAACACATGAAGGAACGTTTCTCCTAAACGGAGGGCACGCGCGGGCCCTCCGCTTCGCCCTGACGTCCCCCTGCTGCTCCCTGACGTCTCCCTGACGTCTCCCTGATGTCTCCTTGACCTCTCCTTGACGTCTCAGTTCCGCGCCGCCGCCCGCCCCAGTTGCTCCAGCGTGGCCGTCACCGCCGGGACCTGGGCCAGGTCCGGCAGGGTGAGCGCGACGATCTCCCGCCGCACCGCCGGTTCCAGCCTGAGTGCGCGAGCGCCACGCGGGCGTACCGACTCGATCGCGAGCTGGGGCAGGACGGCGACCCCGAGACCGGCGCCCACCAGGCCGACCACCGCGGGATAGTCGTCGGTCGCGAAGTCGATGCGGGGGGTGAAGCCCGCGCTCTCGCACACCTGGACCAGCTGGCCGCGGCAGCGCGGGCAGCCGGCGATCCACGGCTCGGCGGCGAGATCGCCGATGGCGACGGACTCCCCGCGCGCGAGGGGGTGCCGTTCCGGCACGAGGGCGACCAGCCGGTCCTTGAGCAGCGGCCGTACGACCAGGTCGTCCCACTCGCCGTCGGCCGCGGCCCCGGTGTCGCCGGCCTCGCCGGCCGGGCCGCCGCCGGCGCCGCCCGGCGCGCGTTCGTAGCGGAAGGCGAGGGCGATGTCGCAGTCGCCCTCGCGCAGCAGCTCGACCGACTGCGGCGGCTCGGCCTCCTCCAGGGAGACGCGGGTGCCGGGGTGCGCGGCGCGCAGGGCGGCAAGGGCGGTGGGGACGAGCGTGGAACTGCCGCTGGGGAAGGAGACCAGGCGGACCCGGCCGGCCCGCAGCCCCGCGATCGCGGCGACCTCCTCCTCGGCGGCCGTCAGCCCGGACAGGATCGCGGCCGCATGCCGGACGAGGGCCTCGCCGGCCTGGGTCAGCCGCATCTCGCGGCCACTGCGGACCAGCAGGGGCGTGCCCACGGAGGCCTCCAGGGCCTTCATCTGCTGGCTGACGGCCGGCTGCGTGCAGCCCAGTTCGCGCCCGGCCGCCGAAAAAGAGCCGGTGGCGGCCACGGCACGCAGGACGCGGAGATGACGGGCCTCGATCATCCATCGATCATAAGTCAACCTTGGGTCGCGGGGCGAATAATGCGTCGACACTTTGATCCATCGTCGCCTACCGTGACGGTATGAGGCTTCTGTCAGTCAATCTGGGCCGTCCGAAGGCCGTGCCGTACACCGATCAGCCGCAGGGGCTGACCGGCATCGACAAGCAGCCGGTCGACGGGCCCGTACGGGTCTTCGCGCCCGGGCCGAAGGGGGTCGGCGGCAGCGGTCTGGCCGGGGACGCCGTCTGCGACCTGCGCCATCACGGCGGCGACGACCAGGCGGTGTACGCCGTCGCGCGCGAGGACCTCGACGACTGGGGGCGCGAGCTGGGGCGCACGCTGGCCAACGGCGCGTTCGGCGAGAACCTCACCACCGAAGGGCTCGACGTCTCCGACGCCCGGATCGGCGAGCGCTGGCGGATCGGCGCCGAAGTGGTGCTGGAGGTCAGCGCCGGGCGGATTCCGTGCCTCACCTTCCAAGGTCACGTGGGTGAGGAGCGGTGGGTCAAGCGGTTCACGCAGAAGGCGGCGACGGGCGCGTACCTGCGGGTGATCGTGCCGGGTGAGATCCGCGCGGGGGACGCGGTGGAGATCGTCCATGTGCCGGATCACGAGGTGACGGCGCGGATGGAGTTCCGGGCCACCACCACGAACCGGGAGCTGCTGCCCCGGCTGCTCGCGGCGGGCGCGGCACTGCATCCGGAGGCGCTGGCGAGCGCCCGGAAGTATGTGGAGAAGTACGGCATGTCTGAGTAAGCTGCGTGCAGCACGATGCGAGAACCAAGCACGTGCCGCGTCACCGACTTCAACCGGGCTGGTTCCAACCCGGCTGGTGCTGATCGTGCAAGACCTTCGAGTCACTGACTCGCAGGCAACGTGAGCCAGGAATCCCCTACCTGGGGAGGGTTCAATAACCTTGCGCCATGACAACGGCTCTCATTACGGGTTCGACCGCGGGGATCGGCGCCGCGTTCGCGCGCAGACTGGCGGCGGACGGGCACGATCTCGTCCTCGTGGCACGGGACACCAAGCGGCTGCACGAGCAGGCGACCGAGTTGCACGACCGGCACGGCATCGAGGCGGAGGTGCTGACGGCCGATCTGGCGACGGACGACGGCATCGAGAAGGTCGCCGCCCGGCTCGGAGACCGCAAGAACCCCGTCGACCTGCTGGTCAACAACGCGGGCTTCGGCAACAAGGGCCGCTATCTCGACGTGTCCATGGCCGATGAGCTGAAGATGCTCAAGGTGCACTGCGAGGCGGTGCTGCGGCTGACGTCCGCGGCGACGACGGTGATGCGGGAGCGCGGGCGCGGGGGCGTCGTCAACGTGGCCTCGGTGGCGGCCTTCGTGCCGCGCGGGACGTACGGGGCGTCCAAGGCGTGGGTCGTGCAGTTCACGCAGGGCGCGGCGAAGGATCTGGCCGGTACGGGCGTCCGGTTGATGGCGTTGTGCCCGGGGTTCGTGCGCACGGAGTTCCACGAGCGGGCCGGGATGGGCACGGACAACATCCCGGGCTGGATGTGGCTGGACGCGGACAAGCTGGTCGCGGCGGCGCTGAACGATCTCGCGCGCGGGAAGTCGCTGTCGATCCCCGACCCGCGTTACAAGGCGCTGATGGGGCTGGTGAAGGTCACGCCCCGGTCGCTGCTGGGCGGGATCAGTTCGAAGACGGGGCGGAAGTACGGGCCTACTGAGTGACAGGTCGTGGGCTGTGGTCGGGTGACGTCGGCGCTCCGGTGGGAAAATAGGCCTGAGGGAACCGGACCCAGGGGGGCCGGAGGCGGCGTCATGACGTTCGTACAGCTCATCGACTGCAGGACCAGCCGGTTCGACGAGATGGACCGGCTGATGGACACATGGGTCGAACAGACCAAGGGGAAGCGGACGGCGACGCACGCGGTGGTCGGCAAGGACCGCTCCGACGCGTCGCACTTCATCGAGATCGTGGAGTTCCCGTCGTACGAAGAAGCGATGCGGAACTCGAATCTGCCGGAGACGGACAAGGTCTTCCGGGATCTGGTGGCGCTGTGCGACGAACTGCCGACGTTCACGGATCTCGACGTCGTGCGGGACGAGCAGTTGTACGCGGACACGGCTCGGCGGTTCTTCGAGACGATCGGCGCCCGGGGTGAGCTGCCGCCGCTGGACGGGCTGCTCGCCGAGGACTATCACGATCATGACCCCGCCAACGAGCAGGACACCATGGGGATGGACGCGATGCGGCGGGAGGTCGAGCGGTGGCGGGGCGGCTTCGCGTTCGCCTTCGCCCTCGACGACCAGTTCGGCCAGGGTGACCGCGTGTGCAACCGGTGGACCTGGAACGCGACCCACACGGGCGACTTCGTCGGGATCCCGGCCACCGGGCGGAAGGTCACGATGACCGGGACGACCGTCTTCCGGTGCCAGGAGGACGGAAAGATCGTCGAGGGCTGGTGGCAGTACGACCGGCTCGGGCTGATGGGGCAGCTGGGTGTGCTCGACGCGCTGGAGCAGTAGCGCGAGCGTGGGAAACGCAAGCATCAACAAACGCCGAGGCCCGGCGCCCCTTGTCTGCAGGGTGCCGGGCCTCGGTGCTGGTGGTGTGTGAAGCGACCTGCGTCAGTGCGAGTGACCGTGGCCGTGACCGCCGGCGGCCGGCTCTTCCTCTTCCTTCTTCTCGACGACCAGGGTCTCGGTCGTGAGCAGGAGGGAGGCGATGGAGGCGGCGTTCTCCAGGGCGGAGCGGGTGACCTTGACCGGGTCGATGACGCCGGCCTTGACCAGGTCGCCGTACTCGCCGGTGGCGGCGTTGAAGCCCTGGCCCTTGTCGAGCTCGGCGACCTTGGAGGTGATGACGTAGCCCTCCAGGCCGGCGTTCTCGGCGATCCAGCGCAGCGGCTCGACGGCGGCCTTGCGGACCACGGCGACACCGGTGGCCTCGTCGCCGGTCTTGCCGAGGTTGCCCTCCAGGACCTTCACGGCGTGGACGAGCGCGGAGCCGCCACCGGAGACGATGCCCTCCTCGACCGCGGCGCGGGTCGCGGAGATGGCGTCCTCGAGACGGTGCTTCTTCTCCTTCAGCTCCACCTCGGTGGCGGCGCCGACCTTGATCACGCACACGCCGCCGGCCAGCTTCGCGAGGCGCTCCTGGAGCTTCTCGCGGTCCCAGTCGGAGTCGGTGTTCTCGATCTCGGCCTTGATCTGCGCGACGCGGCCGGTGACCTCGGAGGAGTCGCCGGCGCCGTCGACGACCGTGGTGTCGTCCTTGGTGACGGTGACGCGGCGGGCGGAGCCGAGCACGTCGATGCCGACCTGGTCGAGCTTGAGGCCGACCTCTTCGGAGATGACGGTGGCGCCGGTCAGGACCGCCAGGTCCTGGAGCATCGCCTTGCGACGGTCACCGAAGCCGGGGGCCTTGACGGCGACCGCGTTGAAGGTGCCGCGGATCTTGTTCACGACCAGGGTCGACAGGGCCTCGCCCTCGAGGTCCTCGGCGATGATCAGCAGCGGGCGCGAGGAGTTGGTCTGGATGACCTTCTCCAGCAGCGGCAGCAGGTCGGAGATCGAGGAGATCTTGCTCTGGTTGATGAGGATGTAGGGGTCCTCGAGCACAGCCTCCATGCGCTCCTGGTCCGTCACGAAGTACGGCGACAGGTAGCCCTTGTCGAACGCCATGCCCTCGGTGAAGTCCAGCTCCAGACCGAAGGTGTTGGACTCCTCGACGGTGATGACGCCGTCCTTGCCGACCTTGTCCATCGCCTCGGCGATGAGCTCGCCGACCTGCTGGTCCTGGGCGGACAGCGCGGCGACCGCGGCGATGTCGGACTTCTCCTCGATCGGGCGGGCCGAGGCGAGCAGCTCGTCGGAGACGGCCTTGACCGCCGCGTCGATGCCCTTCTTCAGGGAGGCCGGGGAGGCGCCCGCGGCGACGTTCTTCAGGCCCTCGCGGACCAGCGCCTGGGCGAGCACGGTGGCGGTGGTGGTGCCGTCGCCCGCGATGTCGTTGGTCTTGGTCGCCACCTCCTTCACCAGCTGGGCGCCGAGGTTCTCGTACGGGTCGTCGAGCTCGACCTCGCGGGCGATCGTGACACCGTCGTTGGTGATGGTGGGAGCGCCGAACTTCTTGTCGATGACGACGTTGCGGCCCTTGGGGCCGATCGTCACCTTGACCGTGTCGGCAAGCTTGTTGACGCCGCGCTCGAGGGCGCGACGGGCGTCCTCGTCGAACTTCAGGATCTTCGCCATGGGAGCGGTTCAGCCCTCTCGGAAAACGTGGGTGAAACGAACTGCGCCCCCAGCACCCGGCATCACAACTCGCGGGGGCCAGGAGCGCAGTTCACTGCAAAACTGGGTGAATTACTTCTCGATGATCGCGAGCACGTCGCGAGCCGAGAGGACGAGGTACTCCTCGCCGTTGTACTTCACCTCGGTGCCGCCGTACTTGCTGTACAGGACGACGTCGCCGACCTTGACGTCGAGCGGCAGGCGCTCGCCGTTCTCGAAGCGACCCGGACCAACGGCGAGGACGGCGCCCTCCTGGGGCTTCTCCTTCGCGGTGTCCGGGATGACCAGGCCAGAGGCGGTGGTCTGCTCGGCGTCGAGCGGCTGGACCACAATGCGGTCCTCGAGCGGCTTGATGGCAACCTTGGAGCTGGTGGTCGTCACGATCCGACCTCCCCCTTCGGAGATCTCACGGGGCTAACTGTCTGAGGTGGCGACCAGGTGGATCCGTCGTCGCGGGTGCCGGACCTGCCCGTCGCTATTGGCACTCTCCAGTGGGGAGTGCCAGAAGCGAGACTATGACCGCGGTTAGCACTCGGTCAAGCGGAGTGCCAATGCCTGCGGCGCGTCGGCAGGATTTCGGCCCTGAAGGGGCCTTGTCCTCAAACGCCGGACGGGCTGAAAAACAGACGCCCGCCCCGCGCTGGAAAGGGCTCTCAGACGTAGTCCTCCAGCCTTGCCACCGTCAGGCCCTGGGCCTGTGCCTGGCGTAGGAGGCGGGTGGTGCGTTCTCTCAGGCCTGGGCCCGGGGCCTCGTCGGGGGCCACGGCGATGATGTCGCCGGGGTGGAGGTGGTGGGGGCCGTGGGTGTAGGTGAGGTCGGCGGGGCCCATCGAGACGCGCCACAGGACGATCGCCGTGATGCCGCAGTCGGCGGCGGCGCGTCGGGTGGTGGCGTCGTACGCGCCGTACGGCGGGCGGAAGAGGCGGGGGCGCAGGCCGAAGCGGGAGCGGAGTTTGTCCTGCTGGCCGCAGATCTCGGCGCGCTGGCCGGCGTAGGGCAGGCCGCGCAGGGCCGGGTGGTCCAGGGTGTGGTTCTGGATGTTCGCGCCGACCGACTGCAGCCGGGCGAAGTGGGCGTAGCCCGGGCCCACGACGCTGTCCGTGAGGAACATGCTCACGGGCAGGCGCAGCTCGCGGACCATGTCGATGAAGCGGGGGTCGCGTTCCGCGCCGTCGTCGTAGGTGAGGAAGACGACCTTGTCGGTGGTCGGGATGCGGTCGACGACCGGGGGGAGGGCCGCGTGGGGGCTGCCCGCCAGCGAACCGGAGGGGTCCTTCGGGGCGGGAGCCAGGGGGGCTGTCAGGCCCCAGCGGCGGTAGGGGGCGGGCTCGGCCGGGCCGGTCGGGTGCACCCGGGCGGCGGCCTTCTTGCCCAGTCGTTCGATGGGGTCGACGGACTGGGCGCAGCCGGTCAGGGTCGCCAGGACGGTCGTCGTCAGGATCAGCAGTACGGTCGTCGGACCCCGCCGCGTCCTCACAGGTAGTCCTCCAGCCGGGCCACCGCGTACCCCTTGTCCGTGACCTTGTCCAGGAAGCGGCGGACCATGTCGGGCATGGTGCCCTTCCAGTCCTCGCGGCCACGGAAGTGGCTCAGGACGATATCGCCGGGGTGAAGGTCCTGGTCCCACTCGCGGTACTCCCAGTGGTCGACGAAGACCTCCTCCGCCCAGAGCGGGGCATAGCGCACGCCGCAGGTCTTCGCGGCGCGCAGGCTGTCCTGGTCGTAGTTGCCGAACGGCGGCCGGAAGAGGGCGGGGCGTTTGCCGAAGCGCTTCTCGATCACGTCCTGCATGCCGCAGATCTCGCGCTTCTGGCGGGCGTAGGAGAGGGCGGGCAGGTAGGGGTGGCGCAGGGTGTGGTTGTTCAGGCCCACGCCCAGGTCCTGCATCTTCTTGAAGTAGCCGTAGTCGTCGTTGACCAGGTAGTCGCTGAGGAACGCGGTGTACGGGATCTTCAGCTCGCTCATCATGCGCAGGAACGCGGGGTCCTTCTCGGCGCCGTCGTCGATGGTGAGGAAGACGACCTTGTCGTTGGTCGGGATCGTCGTGAAGACCGGGGGGAGACCGAGTTCCTCGTGGTCGGTGACCTCGAAGCCCTTGCGGGTCGTGATCTCCGGCTTGTGCGCGGGCGGCGCGGGGGGCGTCAGCGGGACCTTCTTCAGGCCCCAGCGCCTGGCCGCGGCGACCCGGGCCTGCTGGGCGGCGCGGAGCCGGGCGGCGTACGAGTGCAGGGCGCGGGCCGGCGGTGCGGCGGGCGCGGCCTGCTCGGGCGGCTGACCGGGCGCGGGGCTGACCGCCTTGGCCGCTCCGCCGCCGACCCCGCCGCCGGCTCCCGCGCAGCCCGTCGCGATCGAGGCCAGGGTCAGCAGGCCGACGACACTTCGCAGACCGGCGCTGCGGAGTCCGGCGCTGCGGAAACCGGCGCTCGGCAGAGCGGCGCTCCGCAGGCCGATGCCCTTGAGGCCGATGCTCTTGAGACTGACGCTCTTGAGACCGGCGCTCCGGGTGCGCGTCCGAGCGCGGGGCCCCTGAAAACGTCCGCACTTGTCATCATCTTGTACGACAGATCCCATGGCGCCGGATCCTCGCAGCCGGCGCACCGGAACCTCGTCCGACACCGCCGTCCGGGCGCCCACCGTCCACCGACTGGCCCACAGGGGCGGTCGGGGTGGCCGACAATGGCCTGGTGAACGACCTCGCTCCCCTCCTCACCCCCGAGGGCCGTGCCCTCCTCGACCTGGTGCGTGACACCGCCCCCGCCGACGAGCTCGGCGTCGCCACCCGGTTGCGGCGCGAGCATCCCGCCGAACTGGTGTCCGCGGCGCTGGGCCAGGCGCGGCTGCGGCAGCGGGCGGCGGTCAAGTTCGGGGCCGAGGACGCGGGGCGGATGTTCTTCACGCCCAACGGGGTGGAGCAGTCGACGCGGGCGAGCGTGGCCGGCTATCGGGCCGAGCGGATGAAGGCGCTCGGCGTGACCTCCGTCGCCGATCTGTGCTGCGGGATCGGCGGGGACGCGATCGCGCTCGCCCGGGCCGGGATCCGGGTGCTGGCCGTGGACCGGGATCCGCTGACGGCGGCGGCGGCGCGCGCGAACGCCGACGCGCTGGGGCTGAGCGAGCTGATCGAGGTGCGGGAGGCGGACGTCACCGCGGTGGACACCGCGGGCTACGACGCCGTCTTCGTCGATCCGGCGCGCAGGGGCGGACGCGGGCGGGTCTTCGATCCGGAGGCGTACTCGCCGCCGCTGTCGTGGGCGATCCGCGCCGCCCTCGCCGCGCCGCGCGCCGCGCTGAAGATCGCGCCCGGGGTGCCGCACGAGGCGATCCCCGCCGAGGCCGAGGCCGAGTGGATCTCGGACGGCGGGGATGTGAAGGAGGCGGTGCTGTGGTTCGGGACCGAGCCGGGGGCCGTGCGGGCCACCCTGCTCCCCGGGCCGCGGACCCTGCGCGGCGCCGGGCTGCCCGACCCTGCGGTCCGCCCGGTCGGACGGTATCTGTACGAGCCCGACGGCGCGGTCATCCGGGCCCATCTGGTCGCCGACGTGGCCCGGGAGCTCGACGGCGGGCTGATCGACGAGACCATCGCCTACGTCACCGCCGACGCCCTGCACCCCACCCCGTACGCCTCCTCCTACGAGATCGCCGACCAACTCCCCTTCAACGTAAAGAAGTTGAAGGCGCTGCTGCGGGAGCGGGAGGTGGGGATCCTGACCGTGAAGAAGCGGGGCTCGGCGGTGGAGCCGGAGGAACTGCGCAGAAAGGCACTGCCCAAGGCGCACGGGCGGAACACGGCAACGGTGTTCCTCACCCGGGTGGCCGGGGCGCCGACGATGCTGCTCGGGCGGCCGGTCTGAGAGTTCCGCTGGAAGTGCCGCGATGTGTCGTCGTTCCGCTGCGGCGCCGTCGTGGCTGGTCGCGCCCGCGCGGCGGAGCCGCATATGTCAGAGCCCCGCGCCCCTTCAGGGCGCTGCAGGTGAGCCGTGCCTTCAGTGCAGGATGCCCGCCGATATAGCGCCCGCTGCGAGCGGCCTGCTCACCCCGGCGGACGCGGACGAACTCCCGCACCTCACCTCCCTGTCGATCGCTACCTGAGGGACTTCCACAGGTCGCTCGCCGCCGGTTCCTGCGCTACCACTCGGTTGGGGTCGGACGGGGCCGTCACCACCGGCAGGGTGACCGTCTCGACGCGGTCGGCCGACAGGCCCTTGAGGCTCTCGCCGAGTTCCCTCAGTTCGGTGAGCGAGTTCAGGCCGGTGTCGGTGGTCAGGCTGCCGGTGATCGCGTCGGCGACCTCGTAGAGCTCGGTCGGGCTGGTCAGCAGGTTCGTCGAGGCGATCTGCTCCAGCAGGGCCTTCACCAGCTTCTGCTGGAGGCCGATCCGGCCGAGGTCGCTGCCGTCTCCTATGCCGTGCCGGGTGCGGGCCAGGGCGAGGGCCTGGGTGCCGTCGAGGTGATGGGTGCCGGCCGCGAGGGTCAGATGGCTGTCCTCGTCGTCGATGTCCTGGTCCGTCGTCACCGTGACGCCGCCGAGCGCGTCCACCAGCTTCGCGAAGCCCGAGAAGTCGACCTCGACGTAGTGGTCCATGCGGACGTCCGTGATCGACTCGACCGTCTTGACGGCGCACGCCGGGCCGCCCACCGAGTAGGCGGTGTTGAACATGACGCCGTACGCCACCGCCGTCGAACCGCCGTCGGCCAGGGGGCAGGAGGGGCGGGTGACGAGGGTGTCGCGCGGGATGCTGACGACCGTGGCCGACGTGCGGCCGGCGTCGATGTGCACGACCATCGCCGTGTCGGAGCGGGCGCCCTCGCTGTCGCCGCCGCCGAGTTCCTGGTTCTCCGTGCCGCTGCGCGAGTCCGAGCCGAGGACGAGGATGTTCACGGCCTCGGTCGGCAGCGCGGCGGCGGAGGCCGAGCCGGACGGCGTCGGGGTGGTGACCGCCTTCGCGGGACGGTCGTCGCCGAGCGCCTGGTCGATGTCGACGCTTCGGATGTTGTCGTTGAGGTGCCAGTAGACCCAGCCCGCCGACCCGATGCCCAGCACCAGGACGGCGGCCAGGGCGAGGCCGGCGGCCTTCAGCACGCTCGACCGCCGGCCCGCTCTTCTGCCGTCTTCGCCCTGCTCCTCGTGTCCCGTCACGGGGAGGAACGTAAGTCCCAATTATGAGCGGACCGTTAGGACGGCGACGGCAAGGCAGATTTCTTGTGAAAATCTCACGATCCCCAGCCCGTCATCAGCCCCTACCAGCCGGGATCTGCCGGGATCTGCCGGGATCAGCCGGGATCAGCCCAGTGTCACGGTGGGCACCGGGTTGCTGCCGCTCCAGTTCGCGTTGAAGCCGAAGCTCACCGAACCGCCGTCCGGGACCGTCCCGTTGTACGAGGCGTTCACGCACGACACGGCCGCCCCCGACTGGGTGCAGGTCGCGTTCCAGGCCTGGGTGATCTGCTGCCCGGCGCCGTACGTCCAGGTCACCTTCCAGGACGCCAGCGAGGCGCCCGAGCAGGAGATCGTCACGTTCCCGGTGAACCCGGTGTTCCACTGGCTGCCCACGCTGTACGTCGCGCCGCACGCGCCGGTGGGCGGGGGCGTGGTCGTGCCGCCGAGCGCCTCCGCGATGCCGTAGTACGCGGGTTTCGGCGCGTAGTTCGCGTCGTACGGGGTCGCCGCGCCCTGCCCCGGGAAGGTGCTCTCCACCCAGGAGTCGGAGTCGGTGAAGCCCCAGACGGTCAGGTTCACACAGCGCGCGACCGCCACGCAGGCGGCGGTGACCGCCTTGTAGTCGGCCTTCTGCTGGGCGAGCTTGGCGCTGTCGGAGGGCAGCGTCATCCGGATGTCCAGCTCGGTGATCGCCACATCGAGGCCGAGGTCGGCGAAGCGCTGGATGTTCTGCTGGAAGGTGGCGGGCACCTGACCGAGGATCAGGTGGGCCTGGAGCCCGACGCCGTCTACGGGGACGCCCCGCTCCTTCAGTGACTTGACCAGGTTGTACAGGGCGGTGCTCTTCGCGTTGACGCCCTCGACGTTGTAGTCGTTGATGTAGAGCTTGGCGGCCGGGTCGGCGGCCCGCGCCCAGGTCAGCGCGCCTGCGATGTAGTCGACGCCGAGGCCGTTGTACCAGAGCGTCGAGCGGTAGCTGCCGTCCTCGTTGAAGGGCTCGTTGACGACGTCCCAGGCGGCGATCTTCCCCTTGTAGCGGCCGACCTCGGTGTTGATGTGGTTCTGCAGCAGGGTGCCGAGCTGGGCGGAGGTCCAGCTGCCGTTCGTCAGCCAGCTCGGGTTCTGGCTGTGCCAGACCAGGGTGTGGCCGCGCACCTGCTGGTTGTGGGCCTGCGCGAAGGCCACGATCTGGTCGGCCTCCGCCCAGTTGAAGGTGCCCTGGGCCGGCTCGACCGAGCCCCACTTCATGGCGTTGCCGGGGGTCAGCGAGCCGAACTGCGCCCCGGCGAGGTCGCCGTAGGTCCCGGTGAGCTTGGAGCCGGTCACCGCCGTGCCGACGACCTTGCCCTTGGCCGCGCCGAGGTCGCGCAGCGGGGTGTCGGCGGCCTGCGCGGCGGGCGCGGCGCCGAGCAGGGCCGTGGCGACGGTGACGGTGACGCCGGTGACCAGCGTGATCAGCCGGGTTTTCAGCGAGAGGGTTCTGGAGGATCTCATTGCGGGTGCCTCCGAAAGTTTCGGTCGTTCAACCGATTGACTTCGGAGGAGTGTGGAGACGCCTGCCACACCCGTCAATACGTCAACTTCCAGCCACCGGCGGCGCCCCGGTGCTCGCCCGCACCACCAGGCTGGTCGCCAGTTCCACCCGCGTGGCCGTCGGGGTCTCCCGCGAGGTGGACCGCCCCAGCTCCAGCACCAGCCGGGCCGCCGCCTCCGCCATCTCGGTGAGCGGCTGGCGCACGGAGGTCAGCGGCGGGCCCACCCAGCGGGCCACCGGGAGGTCGTCGAAGCCGACCACGCTCACGTCCTCCGGGATGCGCAGTCCCAGTTCCCGGGCGGCCTCGTAGCAGCCGAGCGCCTGGAGGTCGTTGCCGGTGAAGACGGCGGTGGGCCGGTCGGGCCGGTCGAGGAGCTCGCGGCCGAGCCGGTAGCCGGTCTCGTGGTGGAAGTCGCCGGTCTTGATCAGCCCCTGCTCGACCGGCAGCCCGGCCGTCTCCAGCGCGGCCCGGTAGCCGTCCATCCGGGCGCGGCTGCACATCATCTGCGGCGGCCCGCTGATCGCCCCGATCCGCCGGTGCCCCAGCTCGACCAGATGCCGGGTCGCGGCGAGGCCGCCCTGCCAGTTGGTCGCCCCGATGGACGGCACGTCGGCGCCCGGGTCGCCGGCCGGGTCCATCACCACGAACGGGATGGAACGGCTGGTCAGCAGCGCCCGCTGGGACTCGTCGAGCCCGGACAGCACCAGGACGACCCCGTGCGGGCGGCGGGCGGCGACCTGGTCGGCCCAGGTCCGGCCGGGCGTGAGCCGGCCCGCGCTCTCGCTCAGCACCACGCTCAGCCCGGCGTCCCGCGCCACGTTCTCGACACCCCGGATGACCTCCATCGCCCAGGCGCTCTCCAACTCGTGGAAGACCAGGTCGATCAACGGGGAGCGGGTCGCCTCGGCGCGCCGGCGACGGTAGCCGTGGGCGCGCAGCAGCTCCTCGACGCGGGCGCGGGTCGCGGGGGCGACATCGGCGCGGCCGTTGAGGACCTTCGAAACAGTCGGTGCCGAGACGCCGGCCTCGCGGGCGATCTCCGCAAGGGTCGCGGTCTGCGTGGGCCGCGCTTCTGTCCGCGTTTCTGTGGGCTCCGAGGGTGTCATGGCGGCGATCGTATCGTCACGCGACCTCTTGACGAACCCAGTATGACGCCATAGGTTCCCGGAACATTCGAAGTCTATATCGAAACATTCGCCCTCGGCCGCACCAGCACCAGCACCAGCATTCGCATTCGCATTCGCATTCGCATTCGCACCCCGAACCCCCCGCACACCACGACGTGTCCCTCTGGTGGCTCACCGACCTCTGACAGGAGTTTCATGACCACCGCCCCCTGGCGTGACCCCGCCCTGCCCGCCGCCGCCCGCGTCGACGACCTCCTCCCCCGGATGACCCTGGAGGAGAAGACCGCCCAGCTGTACGGCGTGTGGGTCGGCGCCGCGACGGACGGCGACGGAGTCGCCCCGCACCAGCACGACATGACCGCCGACTACGACTGGAACGAGCTGATCACCCAGGGGCTCGGCCAGCTGACCCGTTCCTTCGGCACCGCCCCCGTGGACCCGGCGCTCGGCGCCCGCGCCCTGGCCCTCGCCCAGCAGCGGATCGTCGCGGCGGGCCGCTTCGGCATCCCGGCGGTCGCCCACGAGGAGTGCCTGGCCGGCTTCACCGCCTGGCGGGCCACCGCGTACCCGGTCCCGCTGGCCTGGGGCGCCGCCTTCGACCCGCCGCTGGTGGAGGAGATGGGCCGGGCGATCGGCCGCGACCTGCGCGCGGTCGGCGTCCACCAGGGCCTGGCCCCCGTCCTGGACGTCGTCCGCGACGCGCGCTGGGGACGGGTCGAGGAGACGATCGGCGAGGACCCGTATCTGGTCGGCACGGTCGGCACGGCCTACGTCCGCGGCCTCGAATCGGCCGGGGTCGTCGCCACGCTCAAGCACTTCGCCGGGTACGCCTCCTCGGCGGGCGCCCGCAATCTGGCCCCGGTGCGCGCGGGTACCCGGGAGTTCGCGGACGTGACGCTGCCGCCGTTCGAGATGGCACTGCGCGAGGGCGGCGCGCGCTCGGTGATGGCCGCCTACACCGAACGCGACGGCGTCCCGGCCTCCGCCGACCCCGAGCTGCTGACCCGCCTCCTGCGCGAGGAATGGGGCTTCACCGGGACGGTCGTCGCCGACTACTTCGGCATCGGCTTCCTGCAGACCCTGCACCGGGTCGCCGGCACCGCCGCGGAGACGGCCCGCGTCGCCCTGACGGCCGGCATCGACGTCGAGCTGCCCACGGTGAAGTACTACGGCGAGGCGCTCGTCGCGGCCGTGCGGGCGGGCGAGATCGCCGAGGAACTGGTCGACCGGGCGGCCCGGCGCGTCCTGCTCCAGAAGTGCGAGCTGGGCCTGCTGGACGAGGACTGGCGGCCGCCGAGCCCCGAGTCGGTCGAGTCCATCGACCTCGACCCGCCGTCCAACCGCGCCCTGGCCCGGCAACTGGCCGAGGAGTCGGTGGTCCTGCTGGACAACCCCGACGGCCTGCTCCCGCTCGCCCCCGACACCCGGATCGCCGTGGTCGGGCCGCGGGCGGCGGACGCGCTGGCGATGCTCGGCTGCTACTCCTTCCCCTCGCACGTCCTGCCCCGTCACCCCGGGGTGGAGACGGGCCTGGAGATCCCGACCCTGCTGGAGTCCCTGCGGGCCGAACTCCCGGACGCCAAGGTGACGTTCACGGAAGGCTGCGGGGTCTCGGACCCGGACCCGTCCGGCTTCCCGGAGGCCGTCGCGCGCACCGCGGAGGCCGACGTCTGCGTGGCCGTCCTCGGCGACCGGGCGGGCCTGTTCGGCCGGGGCACCTCGGGCGAGGGCTGCGATGTGACCGACCTGAACCTGCCGGGCGTCCAGGCCGAGCTGCTGGACGCGCTGGTGGCGACGGGCGTCCCGGTCGTCCTCGTCCTGCTCACCGGCCGCCCGTACGCGCTCGGCCGCTGGCACGGGCGGCTGGGGGCGGTCGTCCAGGCGTTCTTCCCGGGCGAGGAGGGCGGTCCGGCGGTGGCGGGAGTGCTGTCGGGCCGGGTGAACCCCTCCGGCCGCCTCCCGGTGAGCGTGCCGCGCGTGCCGGGCGGCCAGCCCTGGACCTACCTCCAGCCGCCCCTCGGCCTGGCCGGCGAGGTCAGCAACCTGGACCCGACCCCGCTGTACCCCTTCGGCCACGGCCGCTCCTACACGGAGTTCGCCTGGGAGGACTTCACCGGCGGCCCGACCGTGGAGGACGGCCCGGCCACGGAAGACGGGCCGGCCACGGTGGACGGCCTCGCGGCGGAGATCGGCACGGACGGTTCCCACGACCTGTCCGTCACCGTCCGCAACGCCGGGGACCGGGCGGGCGCGGAGGTCGTGCAGCTGTATCTGCACGACCCGGTCGCCTCGGTGACCCGCCCCGACGTCCGGCTGATCGGCTACCGGCGGCTGGAGCTGGCGGCGGGCGAGTCGGCACGGGTCACCTTCCGCTTCCACGCCGACCTGTCCGCGTTCACCGACCGCGAGGGCCGGCGGATCGTCGAACCCGGGGCGCTGGAACTGCGGTTGGGCACGTCCAGCACCGAGGTGCGGGAGGTCGCCCGGGTACGGCTGACGGGACCGGTGCGCGAGGTGGGGGCGGAACGGCGGCTGCACTGCGAGACGGAGGTTTTGCGTAGCTGAGGTTTTGCGTAACTGAGGTGCGGGCGGGGGGTGTCCGCATGGCACAATCCGCCGACACTCCAGGCACATGACGGGACCGCCATGGACACCCCCATATCCGCATCAGAGGACACGGCCGCGTCCAAGGGCACGGCCGCGTCCGAGGACGGCCATGGCCGTGGCCGTGGCCGCGAATGGCTGCTCGTCCTCGCCATGCCGGCGATCGCCCAGCTGCCACTGCTGCTGTACGCAGGGGTCCTGGTTCTCGTGATCGTGTTCTGGGGCGAGTCCTGGTGGCTCATCGGGCCGGTCTCGATGTGCGCGGCCTCCGTGGCCAGGGCCGTCGGCAGCCGCGGCCCCCTCCCCGGCCGGGCCGTCCGTCCCGAGGACGAACCGGAGTTGGCCGAGCTGGTGCGGGACGTCGCCGAGCGGCTCGGGTTCCGCGAGCCGCTCCTCGTACGGATCACGCCGGTCGTCCAGGCGTCCCTGGGCCGCACCAGGGTGAGCGGAGTGCGCACCCATGTGCTCCTGCTCGGCCTGCCGCTGCTGCGCGATCTGACCGAGGCCCAGCTGGCGTCGGTGATCGCGCACGAGCTGGCGCACGAGAAGCACCTGGGCGACCGACGCCACCGGCTGCTGGGGTTCGGCCGCGCCGTGCTCGCGGAGCGGCTGGAGGGCCGCTTCCGCCCCCTCGCGCCCCTGGCCGCGCCCCTGTTGCGCGCCGGGCAGCCCCGGCTCTGGGCCCAGGAGACGGCCGCCGACGCCGACGCGGCGCGGATCGCGGGCACCGCGGCCACCGCCGAGGCGCTGCGCCGGGCCGCGGTGCTGCACGCCGTGTTCGAGGCGTTCGGCGAGCGCTGGGAGGCGGCGCTGGCCGAGGAGGACGCCTGGCCCGTGGACCTCTACGCCGCCCTCGACACCGCCGTGCGCGACCCGTACGTCGCCCGCCGGGGCGCCCGCGCCGCCGCCGAGGAGGACGCCGTGGACCCGTACGCGGCGGCCGACCACCCGCCCCTGGACCTACGGCTGGCCGCGTTGCCGGCCCACTCCGGGAGCCCGTACGGCGATGCTCCCCTCACCCTGCGGACCGGGGCGGCCGTCGAGGAGTGGTGCGGGCGGCAGCTCGCGGGGCTGGACTGGGAACCGGTGCCGGAGCCGGGCGACGAGCTGGACCGGGTGCGCGTGCTCGACCTGCCCGCCGACCGGCTCCGCGAGCTCGGCTTCGACACCCGCCTCGCTCTCCTCGACGCGACCGGCCGGGACAGCTCGACCGAGGCGGTGGCACAGGCCCTGGACGCCCTCGCCGACGGCAGCTGGCCGAGGCTGGCCCGCCGGCTGGAACCCGCCCTGCGCCGGGTGCCCGCCGCCGTCCGCCCGACGCTCGCCCGCACTGTCCTGGCCGGCGGCCTGAGCACGCCGTTCGCGGAGGTGCTGTGCACCACGGGCTGGACGTACACCAGCCGCTGGCTCGGCTCGGTCGTCACCGCGCCGGACGGCGAGCGGGTCGTCGACCTGCACGAACTGATCGGCGAGGCCCTGACCAGCGGGGACCCGACACCCGTGCTTGCCCTGTGGGCGTCTGCCGAACCGAAGGAGTGGGCCGTATGAGACGCCCCGGACCGGCCCTGCGCGTGGGCCTGCTGGGCATGGCCGTCACCCTCACCGGCTACACCCTCTTCGCCACCTGGCTCGGCCTGCACGCCCACCACTACACCGACGCCCGCGACCGGGCCACCGCGATGACCGTCGGCGTGGTCGTCGAGGACGGCATCGGCGGCGAGGACGACGTCCGGGTGCGCTGGACGGACGACGAGGACCGCACGCGCGTGCAGCGCTTCCCCGTCTACGACACCGACCGCTACCGCAAGGGCAGCTCCTTCCCCGTGGCCTACGCCCCCGGCTCCGCGGAGGCCTTCCCGGCCGACCCGGACGAGACGGCGACCGAGGACGACCTGGTCTTCCCGATCGTCCTGGGCGCAGTGGCCGCCCTGCTGCTGACCGGCGTCTGGGTCTGGCGGGGCCTGCGCTTCCGCCTCACGGCCCGCCGTCCGGGCCGCCCGATGACGGTGCGCGTGCGCTACGGCCGACGTCTGAGGACGGTGCTGCGAGCCCCGAGGACGACCTGGCTGGAACTGACGGCCCCGGACGGCACGCGGCGCCGGCAACGCGTCATGTGGCATCCGATCCTGGACGAGACGCCCGCCGAGTCCCCGGTGACCGTGCACGGCCGGGACCGCCGCCCCGCCGTCGTCGTCCTCCCCGACGGCACCCGGCTGGTCCCCCTGGGCCGGCTGCGCAACGGCCCGGTGATCAGCTTCGTCCTCGACGACGAGGCCCTGCGCACCGACCTGCGGGACGCCTTCGTCCTCCCCGCCGACCTCGTCGTACGCCCGGTCCGCGCCGCGTGGTGGCAGGGTGCCGTGACCGCCGCGACCGGCACCGCACTCGGTGTCGTCGCGGGCTTCCTGCTGACCGGCGGAAGCCTGGTCCCGGCGGTGGCCATCGCTCTGTGCGCGGGCACGCTGCTCACCTCGACGTGGGCGCTGTCGGCTCCGCAGCCCTAGCGCTCCGCTGGACGTGCCGCGCTATGCCGTCGTCCCGCTGCGGCGCCGTCGTGGCTGCTCGCGCCCGCGCGGCGGAGCCGCAGATGTCAGCGCCCCGCGCCCCTTCAGGGCGCTGCCGCACCGCAGCCGACTTCCCCCGACCCGCCTAGGGCGCGACCGCCTCGAAGCGCCAGCGGTGCACCGCCCGGGTCACCAACTCTCCGTCCGGCTCCGGGAGTTCGGGCAGGACGGCGTCGTAGGCGGCGTCCCACCAGGTGATGACCAGCACCCGGTCCTGCGGGGCCCGGAAGGTCTCCCGGCGCAGGGGCCGCTCGGCGAGCTCCTGCGCCCGCGCCCAGGCCAGCAGCTCCGCGCCCCGCCCGGCGACCGCGCGGGCCTCCCACATCAGCGCGACGGTCATGAGTACAGGTTGTCCTTGGCGACCTCGTGCACATGATCGTGACCGTGCGCGTGGGTGTGCGTGTGGCCGGGGACGTGGGGGTCCGTCACCGGGAGCGACGAGTCCGCCGACAGGTCCCAGCTCGACGCGGCCCGCCCGCGGGCCACCATCTCCGCGCCCAGTGCGGCCACCATCGCGCCGTTGTCCGTGCACAGCTTGGGGCGCGGCACCCGCAGCCGGATGCCGGCCGCCTCGCAGCGCTCCTGGGCCAGCACCCGCAGCCGCGAGTTGGCGGCCACGCCGCCGCCGATCATCAGATGGTCGACGCCTTCGTCCTTGCAGGCCCGGACGGCCTTGCGGGTCAGGACGTCCACGACCGCCTCCTGGAAGGAGGCCGCCACGTCCCGCACCGGCACGTCCTCGCCCGCCGCCCGCTTCGCCTCGATCCAGCGGGCGACCGACGTCTTCAGACCGGAGAAGGAGAAGTCGTACGCCGGGTCGCGCGGGCCGGTGAGGCCGCGCGGGAAGGCGATCGCCTTCGGGTCGCCCTCGCGCGCGTAGCGGTCGATGACCGGGCCGCCCGGGAAGCCCAGGTTCAGCACCCGGGCGATCTTGTCGAAGGCCTCGCCCGCCGCGTCGTCGATGGTCGCGCCCATCGGACGGACGTCGGAGGTGATGTCGGTGGACAGCAGGAGCGACGAGTGGCCGCCGGAGACCAGCAGGGCCATCGTGGGCTCCGGCAGAGCGCCGTGCTCCAGCTGGTCCACGCAGATGTGCGAGGCGAGGTGGTTGACGCCGTAGAGGGGCTTGCCGAGTGCGTATGCGTAGGCCTTCGCCGCCGAGACGCCGACCAGGAGGGCGCCGGCCAGGCCCGGACCGGCCGTGACCGCGATGCCGTCGAGGTCCTTCGCGCTCACCCCGGCTTCCTTCAGCGCCCGCTCGATGGTCGGGACCATGGCCTCCAGGTGGGCACGGGAGGCCACCTCGGGCACGACGCCGCCGAAGCGGGCGTGCTCGTCGACGCTGGAGGCGATCGCGTCCGCCAGCAGGGTCGTGCCGCGCACGACGCCCACGCCGGTCTCGTCGCAGGAGGTCTCGATCCCCAGCACCAGGGGTTCGTCAGCCATTGTTCTCGGTTTCCTGTGTCCCTTGTACCGAGGTCGGTACCTGTCTAGATGGGTCGGTGAGGCGCATGACCAGGGCGTCCACGTTCCCCGGCTGGTAGTAGCCGCGGCGGAAGCCGATGGCCTCGAAGCCGAAGCGCTCGTAGAGCTTCTGGGCGCGGACGTTGTCGATCCGGCACTCCAGCATGACCTCGGCGCACTCGAAGGCGGTCGCCGCCCGCAGCAGCTCCGTCAGCAGCCGTCCGCCGAGGCCGGTGCCCCAGTGGCCGCGGGCGACGGCGATGGTCTGGACGTCGGCGAGGTCACCGGCGGCGGCCAGGCCCGCGTACCCGACGATCCGGTCGTCCGCGGCCGTGTCGACGGCGATCACATACCGCCTGGTCGCCGCCGGGCCGCGGGCGTGGGCCAGGTCGGACCAGAACATGCCCCGCGACCAGGCGTCCTCGGGGAAGAGGTCCTTCTCCAGCTCCAGCACGGGCTCGATGTGCCACCAGCGCATCTCGCGCAGCACGGGGTTGACGGGTTCGGTCACTTGGGGGTGACCACCTTGTAGTTCTTGGGCACCTGGGCGTCCGGCCGGCGCAGGTACAGCGGCCGGGGGGCCGGCAGCTCCTCGCCCGCGGCGAGCTTCTCCGCGGCCAGACTCGCGAGCGCCGCCGCGGAGACGTGCTCGGGCTCGTGCGCGTTCGGGAAGGTGTCCGGGTAGAGCAGCGCGCCCGCGCCGACGGCGGGCAGCCCGGCCACCTCGTCGGCGATGTCGGCGGGCCGGTCGACGGCCGGGCCCGTAAGGCGGGTCCGGGAGTCGGCGTAGCGCGCCCAGTAGACCTCCTTGCGGCGGGCGTCGGTCGCCACCACGAAGGGTCCTTCGAGGTCGGACGCGTACGCGAGGCCGTCGAGGGTGCACAGCCCGTGCACGGGGACGCCCAGTGCGAGCCCGAAGGTGTCGGCGGTCATCAGCCCCACTCTCAGCCCCGTGTACGGGCCGGGGCCGACGCCGACGACGATCCCGGTGACGGCGTCGAGCCGGAGCCCGGCCCCGGCGAGCAGCCGGTCGACGGCGGGCAGCAGCAGCTCGCCGTGCCGGCGCGCGTCCACCTGACTCGAAGAGGCGATGACGCCGTCGCCGTCGTGCAGCGCGACGGTGATGGCGGGGGTGGCGGTATCCAGAGCGAGCAAGAGCACGCAAACAGCCTACGGCTCCCGTGCCTCGGACACGGCCGTCCCGGTCGGAGGTGCGAACACTGCTAACGTCGCCGCGAAACGTGATCAACGGGACGGATGGGATGGTTCGCCGATGCCGAGCAACAGCGCGACGTTCGTGGCCGGGCTGACCGCGGCGGCCCTGACGACGGTCGGGTTCCTCGCCTTCCACGCGTCGGCGAACGCGCCCGCCGGCCCCGCCCAGCCGCTGCGCAGCGGAGCCCCCGCGAAGGCGGCGAGCGCGCAGCGCGAGCGCTCGACCGCGCTGCCGGACGACTCCGGCGTGGGCGAACGGGTCGTGTACGCGCTGGGCCGTGACCGGGTGTGGCTGGTCGGCTCGAACGACGAGGTCAAGCACACGTTCAAGGTCACCCCCGGCAGCGTGGACCCGCTCCCGGGGAGCTACGACGTCTCCTCGCGCTCGGGCGCCGTCACCGGCACGGACGGCACCCCCATCGAGCACGTCGTGCGCTTCACCACGGTGGACGGCGTGACGATCGGCTTCAGCGCGGCGCTGGACGGCTCGATGCCGGCGGCCGACCCGGCGGTGAAGACGGGCGGCATCCGGGAGACCGTCGCGGACGGCAACGCGATGTGGGACTTCGCGACGATCGGACAGCGGATCATCGTGATCCGCTGAGCCTGCTCACGCCGCCTCGGGGTGCCTGACCGGTTCTTCCGCGAGCCCGGGGTCGGGCAGTCTCGGCGGGGTCGAGACGGCTTCCGCGGCCGCGCACGAGGCCAGCAGGTCACGCATGGACAGACCGGCGAGCGTGAACGACCGCGACGGCCGGGCCTGAGATGAGGGCTGATGCTGGGGCTGGGGCTCTGTGGCCGGCATGGACGCCTCCTGAGGTTCGGGGGCGGGCGTACTTAGGTAGACCTAAGTACGAACTTGGTACCATGTGACCACGCACCCGACGCGGAGCGCAACATTTTGCCGACAGGTTGTCGGAACATTCACGAAGTCGGGCCACACCGGAACGTCGTACGGAATGTCGTGCGGAACGTCAGGCCCTCCGGCCGTGAAACCCGCCGACCGTCAGGCCGACAGCACGCTGAGGTCCGCCGCGGCCCACCGCTCCCCGAGCCCGGTCACCGTGACATGCCGCACCTCGTCCGTCGTATCGCCGACGGCCCGGTGGATACGGACCTGGAGCCGTTCCTCGGTCAGCTCCTCGACCTTGCCCTCGCCCCACTCCACGACGATCACCGAGTCGGTCAGCGACACGTCGAGGTCGAGGTCCTCCATCTCGTCGAGCCCGCCGCCCAGGCGGTACGCGTCGACGTGGACGAGCGGCGGGCCCTCCCCGAGGGAGGGGTGCACCCGGGCGATCACGAACGTGGGCGAGGTGACCGCGCCCCGGACGCCGAGGCCCTCGCCGAGCCCCCGGGTGAGCGTCGTCTTGCCCGCGCCGAGCTCCCCGCTGAGCATCACGAGATCGCCCGCGCTGAGCAGCTTGGCCAGACGACGGCCCAGCTCCCGCATCTGATCGGGGGAGGTGACGGTGATCTCGACGTCAGCCGGGTTGCGCGCTGCTGCTGGTGCTTCCATAGCCCTTCACGGTAGCCCCTGCGGGCACCGCGCCCGCGCGGGTGAGGAGGTCGGCGAGACGGTCGGTGACCACTTCCGGGTGTTCCAGCATCACGAGGTGCCCGGCGTCGGGGACGAGGACCAGTTCCGCGTCCGGCAGCAGGTCGGCGATCGCCTCGCTGTGCTCGCTCGGCGTGACCAGGTCCCCGATCCCGGCCAGCACCAGCACCGGCAGGTCCGTGAAACGGGCGAGCGCCTCGGTCTTGTCGTGGTCGGTGAAGGCCGGGTAGAACTCGGCGACCACGTCGATCGGCGTGCCCTCGATCATCCGCTCGGCGAACCGCGCCACGGCCGGGTCGACGTCCCGGGAGGCGAACGAGTACCGCTTGATGATCCCGGCGAAGAGATCCGCGGTGGCCCGTCGCCCCTTCTCCACCAGGGCCGCCTGCTGTCCGAGCGCCTTGAGCACCCCGGGCAGCACCCGCCGCACCGCGTTCACACCGGCGACCGGCAGCCCGAAGTTGACCTCGCCCATCCGCCCGGACGAGGTGCCGACGAAGGCGGTGGCGACGACCCGCTCGCTGATCAGCTCCGGGTACAGGGCGGCGAGCGCCATCACCGTCATCCCGCCCATGGAGTGTCCGACCAGCACGATCGGGCCCTGCGGCGCGGCCGCGTCGACGACCGCCTTCAGATCGCGGCCGAGCTGGTCGATGCTGACCGGCACGCCCTCCTCCACCTGGGCGACCCCGCGCCCGGAGCGGCCGTGGCTGCGCTGGTCCCAGTACACGGCCCGCACGACGCCCCGCAGGGCCGCCCGCTGGAAGTGCCAGGAGTCCTGGTTGAGGCAGTAGCCGTGGCTGAAGACCACGGTGACGGGCAGCGGCGCCTTGCGCCCGAACAGCCGACGGCGCCGGCCCGCCGAACCGCCCTGCGGCTCGACGTCGTCGACCTCGTAGTACAGCTCCGTGCCGTCGTCGGCGTACGCCCGGCCCGGGGTGCCGCGCAGCCCGCCGTACGGGCCGGCCGAGTCCAGGGCGAGCCGGGCCTTGGCCCGCATGCCGCGCCCCACGGTCATCCGCTCCAGGGCGACGCCGGCCGCGGCGCCCGCGGCGATCACGCCTATCGCGGCGCCGGCGATGCCGGTCGCCCGGCGCCAGCCCCCGCCCGCCCCCGTGGCGGAGACGGCGGCGACCGCCGAAGCGGCGTTCGCCACTGCCTCCGCACCGCTCTCGCTCACGAACCGCTCCTCTCCGCCCGACGCCCTGTCTTGTCACACATTCACATGACCGCGTTTCCCCTGAAACCAGCCCTGTGGAACCAGTCCTGTGGAACCTGCCCGAACCAGCCCGGGACGGTTCATGCGGAGGTATTCACATAGACGCGGGGAACCCGCACTCCGATGCGGGTGACGATCTCGTACCCGATGGTTCCGGCCGCCTGCGCCCAGTCCTCCGCCGTGGGCTCGCCCCGGTCGCCGGGTCCGAACAGGATCGCCTCCGTGCCCGGCTCGGGTTCGTCGCCGCCGAGGTCGACGACGAACTGGTCCATCGCGATGCGCCCGGCGGCCGTCCGCCACTTGCCGCCGACCAGCACCGGGCCGGTGCCGGAGGCGTGCCGGGGAACGCCGTCCGCATAGCCCAGCGGGATCAGGCCGAGGGTGGTCTCACCCGGGGTGACGTAGTGATGGCCGTAGCTGACGCCGTGCCCGCCCGGGACGTGCTTCACCAGGGCCAGCGAGGCCGCCAGGGTCATCACCGGACGCAGCCCGAAGTCGGCGGAGGAGCCCAGCTCGGGGCTGGGCGAGACGCCGTACATGGCGATGCCCGGCCGGACGAGGTCGAAGTGGGTCTCCGGGAGCGTGAGCGCGGCCGGGGAGTTGGCGAGGTGCCGCACCTCGGGCCGGACGCCCTGCCGCTCGGCCTGCGCCAGCATCTCCCGGAAGCGGCCGAGTTGGGCGGCGACGGAAGGATGCCCGGGCTCGTCGGCGCAGGCGAGGTGCGACCAGAGCCCGGTGATCCGGACGGTCCCCTCCGCCTCGGCGGCGAGCGCCTGCGCGACCAGTTCGGCCCAGTCGGCGGGCTGGCAGCCGCCCCGCCCGAGCCCGGTGTCGGCCTTGAGCTGGACCCTGGCCGCGCGCCCGGCGGCCCGCGCCCCTTCGACGGCCTCGCGCAGGGCCCAGAGCGCGCTGACGGAGACGTCGAGATCCGCCTCGACCGCCTCCCGCCAGGGCCCGCCCGGAGTCCACAGCCAGCACATGATCCGGACGTCCGCCGGCAGCCCGCCGTCCGCCCGCAGCGCCAGCGCCTCCTCGGGCGTGGCGGTGCCCACCCAGGTCGCTCCGGCCTCGACGGCCGCGCGGGCGCAGGCGGCGGCCCCGTGCCCGTAGCCGTCCGCCTTCACCACGGCCATGAACGCCGCGTCCGGCGCCTTCGCGCGCAGCGTGCGCACGTTGGCCCGCAGTGCGGCCAGGTCGATCTCGGCCCGGGCACGCGTCGGGGCGGCGGGCGGCTTGGCGTTCTCACTCATCACGCCCAGTGTCTCAGAGGCCTCGGACAGCCCACGTGAGCGCTCCGCTGGAAGCGCCGCGCCGTGCCGTCGTTCTGCTGCGGCACCGTCGTGGCCGGTCGCGCCCGCGCGGCGGAGCCGCAGATGTCAGCGCCCCGCGCCCCTGAAGGGGCGCTGCCGTCTGTCTGCGCACTACTCCCGCACATCCCGCCAGGCCGCCGGAAGCGCTTCGGCCACGTCGTGCGCCCCCACGGGCGCCCCCAGCGCCGCGAACCGCCCCGCCAGCCCGTGCAGATACGCCCCCACGCTCCCCGCGTCCACCGCGCTCAGGCCCGCCGCGAGCAACGACCCCGCGAGCCCGGAGAGCACGTCCCCGCTCCCGGCCGTCGCGAGCCAAGGCGTCCCCGTCGCGTTCACCCGCACCGCGCCCGCGCCCCCCGCCTCGGCGACCAACGTCGTGGAGCCCTTCAGCAGCACGGCGGCCCGGTACCGCGCCGCCAACTCCCGCGCGCTGCTCAGCCGCGCGCCCTCCACCTCCTCCCGGGCCACTCCCAGCAGCGCGGCCGCCTCCCCCGCGTGCGGGGTCAGCAGCGTGGGCGCGCTGCGCCCGCGCACGGTGTCCAGGTCCGCCAGCCGCAGTCCGTCCGCGTCGATCAGCACCGGTACCTCGGCGGCGGCCGCGAGCACCTCCGCCACCGCCCCCGCGTCGTCCCCGGCCCCCGGCCCGACGACCCACGCCTGCACCCGCCCGGCCTGCCGGGGCCCCCGGTCGGAGACGAGCGTCTCGGGGAACCGCGCGACGACCGCGTCCCCGGCCGGTCCGACGTACCGCACGGCCCCCGCGCCGCCCCGCAGCGCACCGGCGACGGCGAGCACGGCGGCCCCCGGATACCGGGCCGACCCGGCGGCGATCCCAACAACCCCTCGCCGGTACTTGTCGCTCTCCCCGCCCGGCACCGGCAGCAGGCGGGCCACGTCCACGTGCTGCAAGGCCGCCACCTCGGGCTCGACCGGCAGCACGGCCCCGAGGCCGATGTCGACGAGCCGCACCGACCCGGCGTACTCCCGCGCGGGATCGATCAGCAGCCCCGGCTTGTGGGTGCCGAAGGTGACGGTGAGGTCGGCGCGGATCGCGCTCCCGTGCACCTCGCCCGTGTCGGCGTCGACGCCGCTGGGCAGATCGACGGCGACGACGGCGGCCCGGGAGTCGGCGACCAGCCCGGCCAGTGCGGCCGCGTCCGGCCGCAGCCCGCCCCGGCCCCCGATCCCGACGATCCCGTCGAGCACGAGGTCGGCGCGCCGGACGACGTCGTCCGCGCCGCCGGGGGCGACCGTGCGCCCGCCCGCCCGGCGCAGGGCCGCCAGCCCGTCGGGATGCGTCCGTTCGGGCGCGAGCAGCACCGCCGTGACGCCGGCCCCGCGCCGGGCGAGCCGGGCCCCGGCGTACAGGGCGTCGCCCCCGTTGTCCCCGCTGCCGACCAGCAGCACGATCCGCCGCCCGTAGACCCGCCCCAGCAGATCCGCGCAGGCGGCGGCGAGCCCGGCGGCGGCCCGCTGCATCAGGGCCCCTTCGGGAAGCCCGGACATCAACTCCCGCTCGGCCCGCCGAACGGCCTCGACACAGTAGCCAGTACGCATACCCCAAGTCTCCCCCGCCTCCCCCGACCCACCACACAGGCCGGCAGCACCCACCCGGCTGAGCGCCGCCCCCCTTCTTCCCCGCGGCCGTTCAGCCTTCGGCTACTACTACCGCCGAGGCGACTCCCGCGTCGTGGCTCAGGGACACGTGCCAGCTGCTCACGCCCAGTTCGGCCGCACGCGCGGCGACGCTCCCCCGGACCCGCAGCCGTGGTCGTCCGCTGTCCTCGACATAGACCTCGGCGTCCGTCCACAGCAGCCCGGGCGGCGCCCCCAGCGCCTTGGCCAGGGCCTCCTTCGCGGCGAACCGCGCCGCCAGCGAGGCGATGCCCCGCCGCTCCCCGCTCGGCAGCAGCAACTCGCGCTTCAGAAACAGCCGTTCGGCCATCCCGGGCGTGCGCTCCAGCGCGGCCCGGAACCGCTCGATCTCGGCGACGTCGATACCGACCCCGATGATGCTCATGCCGAGCACCCTAAGGCGCGCTGTCACCGCCTGCTGCTAGCCTGCGGCGACTTGATCAAGCAGGCTTCACCGCCGCGCGCCCTGGGGGGCCAGCCCGCGCGCCGCGGACAGCGACGCCAGGGGGCGGGGGCATGACCAGCACGACCAACGGCACACCCATGAGCTCAGGCGCGGCCTCGGGCTCTTCGGGCTCTTCGGGGCCGACGTTCGACCCGTACGACAACACACCCGAGCTGATCCCGCTGCGCACCGCCGCGCAGGCCGGGGACTGGCCCGCCGTCCGGGCCTTCCTCACGGGCCTCGGGTCGACCGACCGGCTCGCCTCGGCCTGCGGCCTCCTCGCCGACATCCCCGGCGTCGAGAGCTTCCTGGAGCGGGCCGCCGCCGAACTGCCCGGCGACCCGCTGCCGCGCACCCTGCTCGCCGAGCGGTACGTCGACATCGGCTGGGACATCCGCAGCGGCGCCCGCGCCAAGCACGTGTCCCGGGACCAGTTCAACCAGTTCCACGACTGGCTGCGGCGGGCCGAGCAGATCCTGATCGAGGTGTGCGCCGAGCAGCCCGCGTACGCCCCCGCGTGGACGGCCCGGCTGCTGACGGCGCGCGGTCTGGAACTGGGCCAGGCCGAGGCGCGCCGCCGCTACGACCGGCTCGCCGCCCACCACCCCCACCACTACCGCGCGCAGCTGCAGTTGCTCCAGCAGCTGTGCCCGAAGTGGGGCGGCTCCTGGGAGGCGGCGCACGGCTTCGCCCGCGACTGCGCGACCGCCGCCCCCGACGGCTCCACCTCCGGCGCGCTGGTCGCCCTCGCCCATGTCGAGCACTGGCTGGACCTGGACAGCGGCGAGGACGCCGCCTACCTGCGGGGCATCCCGGTCCGCGACGACCTGCGCAACGCCGCCCAGGTGTCCGTGCTGCACCCGGACCACCGTCCCGACTGGAACTCGATCGGCGCGCACAGCGCGTTCGCGTTCGCCTTCTCGCTCGGCGGCCACTTCGCGGACGCGGCCCCGCACTTCGCCTTCCTCGGCAACCGGGCGTCCGAGTTCCCCTGGCAGTACCTGCCCGACCAGAAGTCGGCGTTCCTCAAGTTCCGCAAGTCCGCGCTGACGAGCCAGGGAGGCAGACACCTGTGACCACCGACCTGCACGACGACAGCGCCGCGGACGCCCTCGGCCCCGCGAACGCCCAGGGCACCGCCGACGCCCTGGCCGCCCTCACCGGCCAGGTCTCGCACACCCACACCGACGGCATCCCCACCCTCTACGCCCCGGCCTCCGCGTCCGGCGGCAAGGAGATCACCGCCGGTCTCTTCTTCCGGGTGGGCCGCGCCGACGAGACGCTGGCCACCGCCGGCCTCACCCACCTCGTCGAACACCTCGCCCTGCACCGCCTCGGCCTGTCCGACCTGCACTACAACGGCGCGACGGCCAACGCCTACACCCTCTTCCACGTCCACGGCAGCGAGGCCGAGGTGGTCGAGTACCTCAACAGCGTGTGCGCGGGGCTGCGGGACCTGCCGATGGAGCGGCTGGAGACCGAGAAGGAGATCCTGCGCACCGAGGCGGCGGGCCGCGGCGGCGGCCCCCAGCAGCAGCTCCCGCTGTGGCGGTACGGCGCCCAGGGCTACGGCCTGACCAGCTACAACGAGCTCGGCACCTGGAGCCTGACCCCGGACCAGGTCCGCGACTGGGCCCGGACCCGCTTCACCAGGGACAACGCGGTCCTGTGGATCACCAGCGACCACGTCCCGGAGGGCCTGGACCTCACCCTCCCGCAGGGCTCCCGGCTGCCCGCCCCGGCCGCGACCAGCGCCCTGCCGGTCACCCCCGCCTACATCGGCGGCGACGACGGCCATGTGGTCCTCACCTCGGTGCTCCGCCGCTCCACCGCGGCCAGTGTCTTCGCGGACGTCGTCGGCCGAGCCCTCTTCCAGGACCTGCGCCAGGAGGGCGGCTACTCCTACTCCGCGGAGGCCGACTACTCCCCGCGCGACGCCGACTTCGCCACCCTCACCGCCTACGCCGACGCCCTCCCGCAGAAGCAGGACGCGGTCGTCGGCGGCTTCGTCGACACCCTCGCCCGGCTGCGCGCGGGCCGCATCGAGCAGGCCGAGCTGGACTCCGCCCGCGGCAAGACCCTCAAGATGTACGACACGCCCGACCTCGCCGCGGCCGCGCTCCCCTCGT
This sequence comes from Streptomyces sp. NPDC001858, assembly GCF_053594615.1. NCBI lineage: Bacteria > Bacillati > Actinomycetota > Actinomycetes > Kitasatosporales > Streptomycetaceae > Streptomyces > Streptomyces sp. NPDC001858. Next base: position 291,077 of record NZ_JBSFEV010000001.1, on the reverse strand, counting down.
ACGCGCTGAGCCTGCTGCTCGGGCACCGCATCCTCTCGCCCGAACAGCACCGGGCCGAGCTGGAGGCGGTGACGCTGGACGACCTGCGCGAGGTCGCCCGGGAGACCTGGTCCGGGGCGCTGCTCCAGGTGCCGGGCCGGGGCGTCGACTGGGCGGGCTGCACCCTCGCCCCGCAGTTCTCGACGGACGCCGTCATCGGCACCCGCCACCAGTCCCTGGAGGACGAGGACGTCACCCTGGTCATCGGCACGGAGGGGGTGAGCCTGCTGACCCCGAGGGGCCCGATCACCGTCCGCTACGCCGCCTGCTCGGCGATGACCGCCCGCCCCGACGGCGCCCGCGGCCTCACCGGCCACGACGGCTTCTCGGTCAACGTGGAGCCGACGCTGTACCGGGGGGTGACGCCGGAGCGCATCGCGGCCCTGGACGCGGCCGTCCCGGCGGCGGCCGTGGTGCGGATGCCGGCCCGGGCCCCGGAGCAGATCCCCCAGCCCCGCAAACGGCCGGCCTCCGGCGGCCGCAGCGGCGGCGGCAAGGCCCGCTCGACCTGGGCCTGGACCACCGCCCTCTGGCTCGTGGGCCTGCTGGCAGTGGTCTGGGGCCTGCTCTGCGCGGTGATCACCTCCGAGGAGGCCTCGGCCGCGAACCCGGAGTGGGACGCGGTCGCAGGGGTCTGGATCATGGAGATCCCGCTGGCCTTCGCCACCTGGAAGCTGTACGCGGCCCGCAGACAACGCCGCCGTTCCTGACGAACGGGCGGGGCGCCCTCACCCTGACCGGCACCCCGCCCACCCGACCGTCACCGCCTACTCCCCCGTCACCGCCTACTCGACCGTCACCGACTTCGCCAGGTTCCGCGGCTGGTCCACCTCGTTGCCGCGCGCGGTGGCGAGCTCGCACGCGAACACCTGCAAGGGCACCGTCGCCACCAGCGGCTGGAGCAGCGTCGGCGTCGCCGGGATCCGGATCAGATGGTCGGCGTACGCCGCCACCGCCTCGTCCCCCTCCTCCGCGATGACGATCGTGCGCGCGCCCCGTGCCCGGATCTCCTGGATGTTGGACACGATCTTGTCGTGGAGGACGGACCGCCCCCGAGGCGAGGGCACCACCACGACGACCGGCAGATCCTCCTCGATGAGGGCGATCGGCCCGTGCTTCAGCTCACCGGCGGCGAACCCCTCCGCGTGCATATAGGCGAGCTCCTTCAGCTTGAGCGCACCCTCCAGCGCGACCGGATAGCCCACGTGCCGCCCCAGGAACAGCACCGTGTCCTTCCCGGCGAGCGAGCGCGCCAGCTCCCGCACCGGCTCCATGGTCTCCAGCACCCGCTCGACCTCCTGGGAGATCCGCGCGAGGTCCCGCACCACGGCCCGGATCTCGTCCGCCCACTTGGTGCCGCGCACCTGGCCGAGGTACAGCGCGACCAGATAGCAGGCGACCAGCTGCGTCAGGAACGCCTTGGTGGAGGCGACGGCCACCTCGGGCCCGGCGTGCGTGTACAGCACCGCGTCCGACTCACGGGGGATGGTCGAACCGTTGGTGTTGCAGATCGCCAGCACCTTGGAGCCCTGCTCGCGGGCGTGCCGCAGCGCCATCAGGGTGTCCATGGTCTCGCCGGACTGCGAGATGGCGATGACGAGCGAGCGCGGGCCCAGGATCGGGTCCCGGTACCGGAACTCACTGGCCAGCTCCACCTCGCACGGGATCCGCGTCCAGTGCTCGATGGCGTACTTGGCGATCATTCCGGCGTGGAAGGCCGTGCCGCAGGCGACGATGACGACCTTGTCGACCTCCCGCAGCTCGGCGGCGGGGATCCGCACCTCGTCGAGGGTCAGCGCACCGGAGCCGTCGATCCGGCCCAGCAGGGTATCGGCGACCGCCTTGGGCTGCTCGGCGATCTCCTTGAGCATGAAGTAGTCATAACCCCCCTTTTCCGCAGCCGACGCGTCCCAGTCGACGTGGTACTCCCGGACCTGTGCCGGCAGCCCGTCGAACCCGGTGACGCTCACTCCGTCCCGCCGCAGCTCGACGACCTGGTCCTGGCCCAGCTCGATCGCCGACCGCGTATGGGCGATGAACGCGGCGACGTCCGAGGCGAGAAAGGCCTCGCCCTCTCCAACGCCCACCACCAGCGGCGAGTTCCGCCGCGCGCCGACCACCACACCGGGCTCGTCGGCATGCACCGCGACCAGCGTGAACGCCCCCTCCAGCCGCCTGCACACCAGGCGCATCGACTCGGCCAGATCGGAGGTCGCGGAGAACTCCTCGGCGAGCAGATGCGCGACGACCTCGGTGTCGGTCTCGGAGCCCAGCTCATGCCCTCGCTCGGCCAGTTCGGCCCGCAGCGCGGCGAAGTTCTCGATGATCCCGTTGTGCACGACGGCGACCCGTCCGGCGTTGTCGAGATGCGGATGGGCGTTCGCATCCGTCGGCCCGCCGTGCGTGGCCCACCGGGTGTGCCCGATCCCCGTCGACCCGGTCGGCAGCGGCCGCGCCCCGAGCTCCTTCTCCAGATTGACGAGCTTGCCCGCCTTTCTCGCGGCGGCGAGCCCGCCGTCCGCCAGCACGGCGACACCCGCCGAGTCGTACCCCCGGTACTCCAGCCGTTTCAGCCCGGCCATGACGACCTCTAGCGCCGACTGAGACCCCACGTATCCCACGATTCCGCACATGCGCGGCAGCCTACGACCGAACCCCGCCCCGAAAGAGCCTCTGCGTGCCCGATTTCGGAAATTCTGCCGGAGTTCCACGGACCGGAGCGACCGGAGTTCCAAGGACGTGACGGACCCCACCCGCCATCCAGTTCAAACTCCGTTAACAATGGACTGTGATCTCTCCGGTCTCCTCGATGCCCCGGAGCGCCCACCGGCACAGGCCGGAGGCGACTCCCTACGTCGACCTCACCCGCCCCGAGTGGAGCGCGCTGCGTGAGAAGACTCCGCTGCCGCTGACCGCCGAGGAGGTCGAGAGGCTGCGCGGACTGGGCGACGTCATCGACCTCGACGAGGTGCGCGACATCTACCTCCCGCTGTCGCGGCTCCTCAACCTCTACATCGGCGCGACCGACGGCCTGCGCGGCGCGCTGAACACCTTCCTCGGCGAACAGGGCTCCCAGTCGGGCACCCCGTTCGTCATAGGGGTCGCCGGCTCCGTGGCCGTCGGCAAGTCGACGGTCGCCCGTCTGCTCCAGGCCCTGCTCTCACGCTGGCCGGAACACCCCCGCGTGGAACTGGTCACCACGGACGGCTTCCTGCTCCCCACCCGGGAACTGGAAGCCCGCGGCCTGATGTCCCGCAAGGGCTTCCCCGAGTCCTACGACCGCCGCGCCCTGACCCGTTTCGTGGCCGACATCAAGGCGGGCAAGGACGAGGTCACCGCCCCCGTCTACTCCCACCTGATCTACGACATCGTGCCGGACCGCAAGCTCACCGTCCGCCGCCCCGACATCCTGATCGTCGAGGGCCTCAACGTCCTGCAGCCCGCGCTGCCCGGCACCGACGGCCGCACCCGCGTCGGCCTGGCCGACTACTTCGACTTCAGCGTGTACGTCGACGCCCGCGTCGAGGACATCGAGCGCTGGTACCTCAACCGTTTCCGCAAACTGCGCGACACGGCGTTCCAGGACCCGTCCTCGTACTTCCGCAAGTACACACAGGTCTCGGAGGAGGAGGCGCTCGACTACGCCCGCACGATGTGGCGCACCATCAACAAGCCCAACCTGGTGGAGAACATCGCCCCCACCCGAGGCCGAGCCACCCTGGTAGTCCGCAAAGGCCAAGACCACAAAGTCCAACGCCTAAGCCTACGCAAGCTCTGACGCCGGATGCCGTTGGCTTTTAAGGGGCGCGGGGAACTGCGCGACCAGCCACGACGCAGCCGCAGCCCGCAAACCACAGAACCCCCCACCCCGAACCCGGCAATGAATCCACCCCGGGCGGCTAGCCCAACGCGGACTTCACCGAATCCGCCAACCGCCCCGCAACAGACCGCGCCTGCTCGATGTCCGCGGCCTCGACCATCACCCGCACCAACGGCTCGGTCCCCGAAGGCCGCAGCAGAACCCGCCCGGTCGCGCCCAGCTCCCGCTCCGCCTCGGCGACGGCGACGGCGAGTTCGGCCGACTCCCCCACCCGGGACCGGTCGACGTCGGGCACATTGATCAGCACCTGCGGCAGCCGCTCCATCACCGAGGCCAGCTCCCGCAGCGACTTCCCGGTCTCGGCGACGCGCGCCGCCAGCATCAGGCCCGTCAGCGTGCCGTCACCGGTCGTCGCGTGATCGAGGATGATCACATGCCCGGACTGCTCGCCGCCCAGCGCGTACCCGTGCTCCTTCATCTCCTCCAGCACATACCGGTCGCCGACGGCGGCCTGCACGAGCTGGATCCCCTCGCGCTCCATGGCCAGCTTGAAGCCGAGGTTGGACATGACGGTCGCGACAACGGTGTCCGAGCGCAGCACGCCGCGCTCCCGCATGGCCAGGGCCAGCACGGAGAGGATCTGGTCGCCGTCGACCTCCTCGCCGGTGTGGTCCACCGCGAGGCACCGGTCCGCGTCGCCGTCGTGCGCGATGCCGAAGGCGGCCCCGTGCTCGATGACCGCGTCCTTCAGCTTCTCGAGGTGCGTGGATCCGCAGCCGTCGTTGATGTTGAGCCCGTCCGGCTCGGCCCCGATGGTGACGATCTCCGCGCCGGCCCGGGTGAACGCCTCGGGCGACACCCACGCGGCGGCGCCGTGCGCCTCGTCGAGGACGACCTTCAGCCCGTCCAGCCGGTTCGGCAGGACGGCGATGAGGTGGGCGACGTAACGGTCGAACCCTTCGTCGTACGAGCGCACCCGCCCGACGCCGCTGCCGGTCGGCCGCTCCCAGGGCGCTCCGGTGCGGTGCTCCTCGTAGACCGACTCGATGCGGTCCTCAAGGTCGTCGGCGAGCTTGTGACCGCCGCGGGACAAGAACTTGACGCCGTTGTCGGGCATGGCGTTGTGGCTGGCGGAGAGCATCACGCCGAGGTCCGCGCCCAGCACACCGGTGAGGTACGCGACGGCGGGCGTCGGCAGCACGCCGACCTTCAGCACGTCGACGCCGGCACTCGCCAGGCCGGCCACCACGGCCGCCTCCAGGAACTCCCCGGACGCACGCGGGTCACGTCCGACGACGGCCACCGGCCGGTGTCCCTCGAACGTGCCCGCCTCGGCCAGCACATGCGCCGCCGCCACGGAGAGTCCGAGAGCCAGCTCGGCCGTCAGATCCGCGTTGGCGACACCGCGCACGCCGTCCGTGCCGAAGAGTCGTCCCACTTGTCCTCCTGAGGAAGCGTCAGTTTCAAAAGCCGTGCGGGGCGCGCCGGATGGCCGACCGGTCTGCGGCGGCTCCCACAGTCCGACATCCCGCATTCAGGCATTGCATGCCCTGAACATCCGATCACACAAGCCTTTGAGCACCTTGTGCCGTTATACGCCCAGAACTGCGAGAAAACGAACGCCCCGGCGACACTGTGGCGTGCCGCCGGGGCGTTCGGAGTACGTGGGGTCGGACCGAACCGGCCCGACCCGGTATACGTACGAGCAGGCAGCGAAGCTTAACGCTTGCTGTACTGCGGGGCCTTGCGGGCCTTCTTGAGACCGGCCTTCTTGCGCTCGACCGCACGGTCGTCACGCGTGAGGAAGCCGGCCTTCTTGAGCGCGCCGCGGTTGTTGTCCACGTCGGCCTCGTTCAGCGCACGGGCGACACCGAGACGGAGCGCACCGGCCTGACCCGAGACACCGCCGCCGGAGATACGGGCGACGACGTCGTAGCGACCCTCGAGCTCGAGGACCTTGAACGGCTCGTTGACTTCCTGCTGGTGCACCTTGTTCGGGAAGTAGTCCTCGAGGGTGCGACCGTTGATCTTCCACTTCCCGGAGCCCGGAACGATCCGGACGCGGGCGATGGCGTTCTTGCGACGGCCCAGGCCGGCGGCCGGCTGGGGCTCGCCGAAACGGGAGGCCAGGGACTCCGAGGTGTACTCACCCTCGACGGGGACCTCGGACTCGGTGGTGTAGCTGTCGATGTCGACGAGCTCGGTCTCTTCGAGCGGCTGCTCGGCAGTGGTCTCGGCCACGGTTCTCCTCAGATTCTCTTCAGCTTGGGGGTGTGGCCGGAATTACTGCGCGACCTGGGTGATCTCGAACGGCACAGGCTGCTGTGCCGCGTGCGGGTGCACGTCACCCCTGTAGACCTTCAGCTTCGAGAGCATCTGACGGCCGAGCGTGTTCTTGGGGAGCATGCCCTTGACGGCCTTCTCGACGGCCTTCTCCGGGTTGTTCGCCAGCAGGTCGTCGTAGCGCACGGAGCGCAGACCACCCGGGTACCCGGAGTGGCGGTACGCCATCTTCTGGGTCCGCTTGTTGCCGGAGAGGTGCACCTTGTCGGCGTTGATGATGATGACGAAGTCACCGGTGTCGACGTGGGGCGCGTAGATCGGCTTGTGCTTGCCCCGCAGAAGGGAGGCAGCAGTGGTGGCGAGACGGCCCAGGACGATGTCCTGAGCGTCGATGACGTGCCACTGGCGCGTCACATCGCCGGGCTTGGGGCTGTACGTACGCACTTCGCAGCCTTCTTCTTCTTCAGTGGATGGGTGCTGACACATGGCATCACTGAAGCGATCGTGCAGCTGGGGACGACAATGCCGGGACGCCGCCCGTATGCCGCCCACTGGTAACTGCTCCAGGGAACCTAGGTAGAGGCCACTCTCGTGAGACGAGCAAGCCAATACACAACGAAGAAGCAGAATACCCGTGTCTCGGGGGCGGGGTCAAAACGAGCCCCGGCGACCACCGGAAACGGCCTTCCGGAGTGGCCCGCGCCACACGCCGGGCAGCGGCCTGGGGAAATGCCGCACCAACCACCCGGAGATGTCGCCTTTGCCCGCACTCCCGGCCGCTCACGCCCGGAACGCCAGGGGCTCCAGCGCCTGTTGGGGCGCAACACGACACGCCGATGCCCGTCTAAGATGCGCCCCATGAGCTATGGGCAGGGGGGACCTCAGTCCCAGTGGGATCCGTGGAAACCGAACTCCCAGCAGCCGTGGACCACCGGCGATGACGGCCGGAGCCCGGACTGGGCCGCGCTCGCCGACGCGTCCGAGGCGCGCAACAGGCGCCGTCGGGTGTTCTTCATAGGCGGGGGCGCGCTCGCCACGATCGCCATCGGCACCGCCGTGGCCATGGCCGTGGTCTCGGCGAACGGCAGCGACGAGGCGAACAGGCCGACGTCGTCACTGCCCGCGACCGCCGATCTGCCGAGCGCGTCCACCACCCCGTCCTTCGCGCCGACCAGCGCCCCGCCCGCGCTGGACCCGAAGGAGTTCGTGTCCGAGAAGGCCAAGGACACCGCCCCGAACGGCCCCGACCTGCTCTTCCCCGGCACCCAGCTGACCATGAACTCGGCCGTGTACAAGAAGGGCCCGAAGGCCGACAGCACCACGTGCACGACGGGCGCCGGGGGCAGCCTGCCCACCGTCCTCACGGCCAACGGCTGCACCCGCATCATGCGGGTCACCTACACCAAGGACGGCATCGCGACCACGGTCGGCGTGGCCGTCTTCGACACCGAGGCCCAGGCGCTCAAGGTCAAGAGCCAGTCCGACGACAAGAGCATCGTCAAGGCCCTCGCCGGCGGGGCCGTCAAGACCTTCTGCAACGGCGCGATCTGCCGCTCGACGACCAACTCCTATGGCCGGTACGCCTACTTCACGATCACCGGCTTCGCCGACGGCAAGGACGTGACCACGAAGGACACGGCCGTCTTCACCGCCGGCGACGACCTCGCCGAGTTCGCGTTCCAGCAGATCCGCCGCCGCGGCGAGGCCCAGGCCTCCGCGGCCGCCAACAGCTGACGCCTCCCCTCCCGGGGCCGGCTCAGCAGCAGCCGGCCCCCGGCAACGTCCGCTTGTTGCGGGCCTCCTTGTTGCGCGCGGCGAGCAGCTCGTCGGCCGGGTAGCCGACCTCCTCCAGCGTCAGCCCGTGCGGCCGCACGACATGGACGGCGGAGTCCCGCACCCCCGCGGCCAGCACCTTCCCGGGCCACTCGTCCCCGCGGTGCCCGTCCCCCACGAACAGCAGCGCGCCGATCAGCGACCGCACCATGTTGTGGCAGAAGGCATCGGCCCGCACGGTGGCCGTGATCACCCCGTCCGCCCCCCGCACCAGACTCAGCTCCTGCAAGGTGCGGATCGTGGTCGCCCCCTCCCGCCGCTTGCAGTAGGCCGCGAAGTCGTGCTCGCCGAGCAGTCTGCGCGCCGCCTCGTTCATGGCGTCGACGTCGAGGGGCCAGTCGTGCCAGAGGACGTGACTGCGCAGCAGCGGATCGACGCCGCCCGGATCGTCGGTGACCCGGTACGCGTACCGCCGCCAGATCGCCGAGAACCGGGCGTTGAACCCGTCCGGCGCCTCGGTGAGGGACCAGATGCGGACATCCTTGGCGAGCCGTCCGGCCAGCCGCTTGAGCAGCTTCTCCCGGTGCTCGGCCCAGAGCCCCTCCGGCAGATCGACGTGCGCCACCTGCCCGCGCGCGTGCACCCCGGCGTCCGTCCGCCCGGCCACGGTCAGCTCGTACGTCGTGTCCTTCGACCGTGTGACGGTCCGCAGGGCGTCCTCGATCTCGCCCTGCACGGTCCGCCGCCCGCCGGCCTGCTTGGCCCACCCGGAGAACCCGCTCCCGTCGTACGACAGGTCCATCCGCACCCGTACGAACCCGGGCTCTGCTTCGTCACTCACCCCTAGATCCTCTCAAGCCTGCATCCTGCGGAGAACGCGGAACGGGCCCGCCCCCGAGGGGCGGACCCGTTCACTGCAAGGCAGAGCCTCAGGCGTCCTTGACCTTGTCCTCAGCCGCTTCCGCGGCGGGCCCGGCCGGAGCCTCGTCCGCGACCTCTTCGGCGGCGGGCTTGGCGTCCTCGACGACCTCGTCCTTCTTGAGGGCGTCTTCCTTGACCGCACGCTTGGTGGCAGCCTCGGCCTCACCCGTGGCCTGCTGCGCGACCGTCAGCGCCTCGACCAGCTCGATGACAGCCATGGGCGCGTTGTCGCCACGACGGTTACCGATCTTGGTGATGCGGGTGTAGCCACCGGGACGGTTCTCGTAGCGCGGGCCGATCTCGGTGAAGAGCGTGTGCACGATGCTCTTGTCCGTGATCACCTGGAGCACCTGACGGCGGTTGTGAAGGTCGCCCTTCTTCGCCTTGGTGACCAGACGCTCGGCGTACGGACGCAGCTTGCGCGCCTTCGCCTCGGTGGTGGTGATACGACCGTGCTCGAAAAGCGCCTTCGCGAGGTTCGCGAGGAGCAGCTTCTCGTGCGCGGCGCTGCCGCCCATACGGGCACCCTTGGTGGGCTTCGGCATGATGTCTCTCCTAGGTGTCTGCCCCGGCCGTATCAGGTACCGGGGTCAGTATCCGAGCAGGCGGTCGCCTGTCGGAGATCCAGGCCCCCGAAGGGGCCTGGAAGGGGCGCGGGGAACTGCGCGACCAGCCACAACCGGTCCGCAGACGCAGTACGGCCTCCCCGCGGAGCGCTTAGTACTGCTCGGTCTCGACGAAGCCGGCATCCGCGTCGTCGTCCGCACCGAACGCATCCGCCGCGGCGGTCGGGTCGAATCCGGGCGGGCTGTCCTTGAGCGCCAGGCCCATGCCGGCCAGCTTCGCCTTGACCTCGTCGATCGACTTCGCACCGAAGTTGCGGATGTCGAGCAGGTCGGCCTCGGAACGAGCCACGAGCTCACCCACGGAGTGGATGCCCTCGCGCTTGAGGCAGTTGTACGACCGAACGGTGAGCTCCAGCTCCTCGATCGGCAGCGCCAGATCAGCGGCGAGGGCGGCGTCCGTCGGGGACGGACCCATGTCGATGCCCTCGGCGTCGATGTTGAGCTCACGGGCCAGCCCGAACAGCTCGACGAGCGTCTTACCGGCGGAAGCCATGGCGTCACGCGGACGCATCGCCTGCTTGGTCTCGACGTCGACGATCAGCTTGTCAAAGTCGGTGCGCTGCTCAACACGAGTCGCCTCGACCTTGTACGTGACCTTGAGCACCGGCGAGTAGATCGAGTCGACCGGGATGCGCCCGATCTCCTGACCGACCTGCTTGTTCTGCACGGCGGAGACGTAACCGCGACCGCGCTCGACGGTCAGCTCCATCTCCAGCTTGCCCTTGCCGTTGAGCGTGGCGAGGACGAGGTCGGGGTTGTGCACCTCGACACCGGCCGGGGGCGCGATGTCGGCGGCGGTGACCAGACCGGGACCCTGCTTGCGCAGGTACATGACGACAGGCTCGTCGTGCTCGCTGCTGACGACGAGCTGCTTGATGTTGAGGATGAGGTCGGTGACGTCTTCCTTGACACCAGGCACGGTGGTGAACTCGTGCAGCACGCCATCGATCCGGATGCTGGTGACAGCGGCACCCGGGATCGAGGACAGGAGGGTACGGCGGAGGGAGTTTCCGAGGGTGTAGCCGAAGCCCGGCTCCAGCGGCTCGATCACGAACCGGGAGCGGAACTCGTCGACGACCTCTTCGGTCAACGAGGGACGCTGAGCGATCAGCATGTTGCGATCCTTCTGTCAGGGACGCCCGCTATTTGACGTCCTGATATGTGACAAGGGTACGGGCGATACGACCCGAAGGAGCCGTACCGCCCGAAATCCTCAGCCCGACAAGCAGCCGTGCGTCAGACGCGGCGACGCTTGGGCGGACGGCAGCCATTGTGCGGGGTCGGGGTGACGTCCTGGATGGAGCCGACCTCGAGGCCCGTCGCCTGGAGCGAACGGATGGCGGTCTCACGACCGGCGCCCGGGCCCTTGACGAAGACGTCGACCTTGCGCATGCCGTGCTCCTGCGCGCGACGGGCAGCCGACTCGGCGGCCATCTGCGCGGCGAACGGCGTGGACTTGCGCGAGCCCTTGAAACCGACGTGGCCGGCGGAGGCCCACGAGATCACGTTTCCGGCCGGGTCCGTGATGGACACGATCGTGTTGTTGAACGTGCTCTTGATGTGCGCCTGGCCGTGCGCGACGTTCTTCTTTTCCTTGCGGCGCACCTTCTTGGCAGCGCCCTGACGACCCTTGGGGGGCATCTACAAACTCCTACGGGGAGGTGGTCGGTCCTACAGCGAAGACCGCTGATGAAGCGTTGTCCGCTGAGGACTACTTCTTGCCCGGCTTCTTCTTGCCGGCGATGGCGCGACGCGGGCCCTTGCGGGTACGAGCGTTCGTGCTGGTGCGCTGACCGCGGACGGGCAGACCACGACGGTGACGGAGACCCTGGTAGCAGCCGATCTCGACCTTGCGGCGGATGTCGGCCTGGATCTCGCGACGGAGGTCACCCTCGGTCTTGATGTTGGCGTCCACGTACTCGCGGATCGCGACGAGCTGCTCCTCGGAGAGGTCGCGAACGCGGGTGTTCGGGTCGACGCCGGTCGCTGCCAGCGTCTCCTGGGACAGGGTCCGGCCGATGCCGAACACGTAGGTGAGGGCGACCTCCACACGCTTTTCGCGCGGGATGTCGACACCGGAAACGCGTGCCATTCAATGGCTCCAGTTGATCTTCGGAGGTCTTCCGCAGAACCGCCTCCCATCCGCCGTCCTCCCCTTCGGGGATTTGGTACGGACTGGGTCCCCGGCCTCCGAGCCGGGGGTATCAGGCGCGGAAAAACGCCTGGGTCCTGCGTATGAACAAATTCAGCTCGCGTCGCGCGAAGTCTCTGCGATGTCGATGCAGAGGGTGTGATCTGTCTGCGATCAGCCCTGGCGCTGCTTGTGGCGCGGGTTCTCGCAAATGATCATGACCCGACCGTGACGGCGGATCACCCTGCACTTGTCGCAGATCTTCTTGACGCTCGGCTTGACCTTCATGGGATGTGAGGTTCTCCGGGTCAGTTGCCGGCCACCCCGCACACAAGAGAGAGAGCGGGGCCTGGGCAAGATCTACTTGTACCGGTAGACGATCCGGCCACGCGTCAGGTCGTACGGAGACAACTCCACCACGACCCGGTCGTCAGGGAGGATACGGATGTAGTGCATACGCATCTTGCCGCTGATGTGTGCCAGGACCTGGTGGCCGTTCTGGAGCTCGACCTTGAACATGGCGTTCGGCAGAGACTCGACGACAGTGCCCTCGATCTCGATGGCACCTTGCTTCTTGGCCACGCTTCGCCCTTCGAATCGACTACCTTGATCGACTCCCACGCTTTCCCTAATGGGCGCATGCGGACATGCGGGTGCACGAGAGCCGACGAGTCAGTCTACGTCAGCGCACCCGGAAAGACGAATCGGGAAAGCCTGCCCCACGAGCGTGATCCTTAAGCAAACGGTCATCACAACTCAGCCCGTCCGGCGCTTGAGGACGAGGCCGTCCAGGCCGATGAGGGGGTCTGGGGGCGAAGCCCCCAGGGACGGGACGGGAAGGGGCGGCGGGGGCGAAAGAAGGTCTGTGGACACAGCCCCAGAGCCGGGACGGCAGGCCTCAGCCCAACGGATCCGGCGCCGCCGTGACGCCGTGCTCTGCCAGTTTGGCCTTGCCGCCGTCCGGGGCTGTCAGGACCAGGGGGCCCGCCTCTGTCAGGGCCACCGAGTCCTCCCAGTGGGACGACCAGGTGCCGTCCGTCGTGATGACCGTCCAGTCGACCAATCCTCGACGCCGCTCTCGCGGGCTCGGCGCTGGGGCGCCTCACAAGCTTCGAGCGGCTGCGCCGGCCTCCGACCGGCGGCGTGGCCGCAGGCATTCCGTCAGCCCAAGGGATCCGGCGCCGCCGTCACCCCGTGCTCTGCCAGCTTTGCCTTGCCACCGTCCGGGGCTGTCAGGACCAGGGGGCCCGCCTCTGTCAGGGCCACCGAGTGCTCCCAGTGGGACGACCAGGTGCCGTCCGTCGTGATGACCGTCCAGTCGACCAATCCTCGACGCCGCTCTCGCGGGCTCGGCGCTGGGGCGCCTCACAAGCTTCGAGCGGCTGCACCGGCCTCCGACCGGCGGCGTGGCCGCAGGCATTCCGTCAGCCCAACGGATCCGGCGCCGCCGTCACCCCGTGCTCCGCCAGCTTTGCCTTGCCGCCGTCCGGGGCTGTCAGGACCAGGGGGCCCGCCTCTGTCAGGGCGACCGAGTGCTCCCAGTGGGACGACCAGGTGCCGTCCGTCGTGATGACCGTCCAGTCGTCCTCCAGGACCTCGGTGCGGGGCGTGCCGAGGGACACCATCGGCTCGATGGCCAGGCAGAAGCCGGGGACCAGCTTCGGGCCCTTGCCGCGCTTGCGGTCGACGTAGTTCAGGAGGTGGGGGTCCATGTGCATCTCGGTGCCGATGCCGTGGCCGCCGTAGTCCTCGATGATGCCGTAGCGGCCGCCGCCCGGCTTCGGCTGGCGGCGGATGTACGTCTCGATGGCCCGGGAGACGTCCACCAGCCGGCTGCCCTGCTTCATCGCGGCGATCCCGGCCCACATGGACTCCTCGGTCACCCGGGAGAGCTCGACCAGTTCCGGAGCGTGGCCGGAGCCGACGAACGCCGTGTACGCCGCGTCGCCGTGCCAGCCGTCCACGATCGCGCCGCAGTCGATGGAGATGATGTCGCCGTCCTTGAGGACCACCTCGTCGGACGGGATGCCGTGGACGACCACGTCGTTCACGGACGTGCAGATCGTGGCGGGGAAGCCGCCGTACCCGAGGAAGTTCGACTTCGCGCCGTGCTCCGCGAGGACCTTGCGGGCGACCTCGTCCAGGTCCTTCGTCGTCGCCCCCGGCACCGCCGTCTCGCGCGTGGCCGCGTGGATGGCGGCTACGACCAGCCCCGCCACCCGCATCTTGGCGATCTGCTCGGGGCTCTTGATCTGCACCATGAGGGGCCTGCGCTCTCCGTCACTCAGGGGTCGGTCGGTTACGTATGTACACAACAGTACGGCCGTGGTGTCCGGAAGGACTCCACGGCCGTACCCGGACGACGACTACTGGTCGTCGCCCTCGCGCTTCAGCGCCGCCAGCGCACGGCCGGTGACCTCGTCCACCGGGCCCATGGCCTCGATGGTCACGACCAGGCCCTGCGCCTTGTAGTAGTCGATGATCGGCTCGGTCTGCGTGTGGTAGACCTCGAGCCGCGTGCGGACCGTTTCCTCGGTGTCGTCGTCCCGCTGGTACAGCTCGCCGCCGCAGACGTCACAGACGTTGTCCCGCGCCGGCTTCTTGTACGTCACGTGGAAGACGTGCGCGGAGTCGTTGCGGCAGATGCGCCGGCCGGCGATCCGCTTGACGACCTCCTCCTCGGGGGCCTCCAGGTCCAGTACCGCGTCCAGCTTGATGCCCTCGGTGGTGAGGAGCTCGTCCAGCGCCTCGGCCTGCGAGACATTGCGCGGGAAACCGTCCAGCAGGAAGCCGCGCTCGGCGTCCGGCTGCTCCATGCGGTCCTTGGCCATGGCGATGGTCACTTCGTCGGGGACGAGGTTGCCGGCGTCCATGTAGGACTTCGCGAGTTTCCCGAGTTCCGTCTGCTGGCTGATGTTGGCGCGGAACAGGTCGCCCGTGGAGATGTGCGGAACGCGCAGCTTCTCGGCCAGACGTGTGGCCTGCGTTCCCTTTCCGGCGCCCGGCGGCCCGACGAGGACGATACGCATCAGCGGAGGAACCCTTCGTAATTGCGCTGCTGGAGCTGGCTCTCAATTTGCTTCACCGTCTCGAGACCGACACCCACGATGATCAGGATGCTGGTACCACCGAACGGGAAGTTCTGGCTTGCCCCGAAGCCAACCAACGCCATCGTCGGTACAAGAGCGATCAGACCCAGATACAGCGAACCCGGCCAGGTGATCCGGTTGAGTACGTAGGACAGGTACTCAGCGGTCGGTCGGCCAGCCCGGATGCCCGGGATGAAGCCACCATACTTCTTCATGTTGTCGGCGACTTCCTCGGGGTTGAAGGAGATCGCCACGTAGAAGAACGCGAAGAAAACGATCAGCAAGAAGTACATGCTGATGTAGATCGGGTGGTCACCCTTGGTCAGGTTGGTCTCGATCCAGGTCTTCCAGCCGGAGGTGCCGCTGGAGAACTGGGCGACGAGTGCCGGGATGTAGAGCAGCGACGAGGCGAAGATGACCGGGATGACGCCGGCCTGGTTCACCTTGAGCGGGATGTACGTAGAGGTACCGCCGTAGGACCGGCGGCCGATCATGCGCTTCGCGTACTGCACCGGGATGCGGCGCTGGGCCTGCTCGACGAAGACCACCAGGCCGACCATGACCAGGCCGACCGCGATGACCGTGCCGAACTCGATCCAGCCGTCCGCCAGCGTGCCCGACGTCTTGATGGCCCACAGGGCCGAGGGGAAGGTCGCGGCGATCGAGATGAACATGAGGATCGACATGCCGTTGCCGATGCCGCGGTCGGTGATGAGCTCACCGAGCCACATGACCATGGCGGTACCGGCGGTCATGCAGATGACCATGACGATCGTGGTGAAGATCGAGCGGTCCGGGACGATGCTCGACGCGACCGTGCAACCGGAGAACAGGGCGCCGCTGCGGGCGGTGGCGACCAGGCCGGTGCCCTGGAGGATGGCGAGCGCCACGGTGAGGTAACGCGTGTACTGCGTGATCTTCGCCGTGCCGGCCGAGCCCTCCTTCTTCAGGGCTTCCAGACGCGGGATGACCACGGTGAGCAGCTGAAGGATGATGCTCGCCGTGATGTACGGCATGATGCCCAGCGCGAAGATGGTGATCTGCAGCAGCGCGCCACCGCTGAACATGTTCACCAGACCGAAGAGGCCCTGGTTGCCGGACGCCTCGTCCACACACCGCTGGACGGACGTGTAGTCGACACCGGGGATCGGGATGTTCGTGCCGACCCGGTAGATCACGATGATCCCGAGCGTGAAGAGCAGCTTCTTGCGCAGGTCGGGCGTCTTGAACGCCCGGGCGAACGCGGTGAGCACGGTGCCTCCTGCGACCCCCGCGCATCTGCGTCAAGGGTGACGGTCTTGAGGGTCCAATAAGAACAACGACTAAGAGCAACGACATGAGTAACGGCCGACTGCCGTTCAAGGTGCCCTCTTGAGAGAACCTTGTGAAAAGTGGGCAGTGCAGGTCACCTTACCCGCGACATAGCCGCCCTAGGAACGACCAACCGGGGATACCCCATTTGTGGGGTATCCCCGGTCGGGATCGTTCAAGTCATCGAGTCGCCTGAGGTGTTCAGATGAGCTCGGTGACGGTACCGCCGGCGGCGGTGATCTTCTCCTTGGCGGAGCCGGAGACGGCGTCAACCGAAACCTGCAGCGCCACGGAGATCTCGCCCTGGCCGAGGACCTTGACCAGGCTGTTCTTGCGAACGGCACCCTTGGCGACGAGACCCTCGACGGTGACCTCGCCACCCTCCGGGTACAGCGCGGCCAGCTTGTCGAGGTTCACGACCTGGAACTCGGTCTTGAACGGGTTCTTGAAGCCCTTGAGCTTCGGAAGACGCATGTGGAGGGGCATCTGCCCACCCTCGAAGCGCTCCGGAACCTGGTAACGGGCCTTCGTGCCCTTGGTACCACGACCGGCCGTCTTACCCTTCGACGCCTCACCACGACCCACACGGGTCTTGGCGGTCTTGGCGCCCGGGGCGGGACGGAGGTTGTGGATCTTGAGCGGGTTGTTCTCCGCCATGATCAGTCGACCTCCTCGACCGTCACGAGGTGGCGGACGGTGTGCACCATGCCGCGGAACTCGGGACGATCCTCCTTGACGACCACGTCGTTCAGGCGCTTGAGCCCGAGCGAACGAAGGGTGTCACGGTGGTTCTGCTTGCTGCCGATGTACGACTTCGTCTGCGTGATCTTGAGCTGAGCCATTACGCACCAGCCCCGGCACGCGCACGAAGCAGAGCCGCGGGAGCGACGTCCTCGAGGGGCAGACCGCGGCGGGCCGCGATCTCCTCGGGACGCTGCAGACCCTTCAGGGCCTCCACGGTCGCGTGCACGATGTTGATCGCGTTGGACGAGCCGAGCGACTTCGACAGGATGTCGTGAACGCCGGCGCACTCGAGCACGGCACGCACCGGGCCACCGGCGATAACGCCGGTACCGGGGGAAGCAGGCTTGAGCAGGACGACGCCCGCGGCCTTCTCGCCCGTGATCGGGTGCGGGATGGTGCCCTGGATACGGGGGACCTTGAAGAAGTGCTTCTTGGCCTCTTCCACACCCTTGGCGATCGCGGCCGGCACCTCCTTGGCCTTGCCGTAACCGACACCGACGGTGCCGTCACCATCGCCCACCACGACCAGCGCGGTGAAGCTGAAGCGACGACCACCCTTCACAACCTTGGCGACGCGGTTGATCGCGACGACGCGCTCAACGTACGCGGTCTTCTCGGCGGCAGCTGCGCCGCCGTCACGGCCCTTCCGGTCCCGCCGCTCGCCGCCACCGGCACCGCCACCGCGGCGCTGGGGTCCAGCCATTGGAATTACCTCTCTCTGTTTCCGCTAGCTACGGAGGCTCAGAACTTGAGCCCGGCCTCGCGGGCGGCGTCCGCCAGAGCGGCGATGCGCCCGGCGTACTGGTTACCACCACGGTCGAACACGACGGTCTCGACACCGGCGGCCTTGGCACGTTCGGCGACAAGCGCGCCGACCTGCTTGGCCTGCGAGGACTTGTCGCCCTCGCCACCGCGGACCGACGTGTCCAGGGTGGACGCCGACGCCAGGGTGTGACCCTTGATGTCGTCGATCACCTGGGCCACGATGTGGCGGTTCGAGCGGGTAACGACCAGACGAGGACGCTCCGCCGTACCGTTGATCCGCTTGCGGATCCGGATGTGACGGCGCTTGATCGCGGCGCGCTTGTAGGCGTCGCCCTTCAGGATCTTCTGTCCGTATGCCATGGCTTACTTACCCGCCTTTCCGACCTTGCGGCGGATGACTTCGCCCTCGTACTTGACACCCTTGGCCTTGTACGGGTCGGGCTTGCGCAGCTTGCGGATGTTGGCCGCAACCTCGCCGACCTTCTGCTTGTCGATGCCCTCGACCGAGAACCGCGTGGGGTTCTCGACCTTGAAGGAGATTCCCTCGGGGGCCTCGACCGTGATCGGGTGGCTGTAACCGAGCGCGAACTCGAGGTTCGAACCCTTCGCGGTCACGCGGTAACCGACACCACTGATCTCGAGCTTCTTCACGTAACCCTGGGTCACGCCGGTGATCATGTTCGCCACCAGCGTGCGGGACAGGCCGTGCAGGGCCTTGCTCTGACGCTCGTCGTTGGGGCGGGTGACGTTCAGAACGCCGTCCTCACCCTTGGCGATCTCGATCGGCGAAACGACGGTGTGGGTCAGCGAGCCCTTGGGGCCCTTGACCGAAACCGTCTGGCCGTCGATGGTGACGTCCACGCCGGCGGGAACCGTGATAGGGAGCTTGCCAATGCGCGACATAGCTGTTTCCTCCGTTCCCTTCCGCTACCAGACGTAGGCGAGAACTTCTCCGCCTACGCCCTTCTTGCCGGCCTGCTTGTCGGTGAGGAGACCGTGCGACGTGGAGATGATCGCCACGCCGAGGCCGCCCAGCACCTTGGGCAGGGAGGTGGACTTCGCGTAAACCCGGAGACCGGGCTTGGAGATCCGCTTGATGCCCGCGATGGAGCGCTCACGGTTCGGGCCGAACTTCAGCTCGAGAACGAGGTTCTTGCCGACCTCGGCGTCCTCGACCTTCCAGCCCGTGATGAAGCCCTCCTGCTGGAGGATCTCCGCGATGTGAGACTTGATCTTCGATGCCGGCATCGTCACGGAGTCGTGGTACGCCGAGTTCGCGTTCCGCAGACGCGTAAGCATGTCTGCGATCGGATCAGTCATGGTCATGAATTGGCCTGTGGCCTCTCTCGCCGGGGTTTCCTGGTGCGCCATCCCTCTCCCCGATCCGAGACGGGACGGGTGCGGCGCGGTGGACCTACGGCGTAGTAAGTCGTACGGGCGACCGTCAGGACGCCCAACCCTCCCAGCCTAAGCCATGGAGAGGTGGGCGCCTGACACGCCCATTGCTTACCGAGAGACTCCGGGACCCCTGAAGTAGGGGTTTACCAGGAGCTCTTGGTCACGCCCGGCAGCTCTCCACGGTGAGCCATCTCACGAAGGCACACACGGCAGAGGCCGAACTTGCGGTACACGGAGTGGGGACGGCCGCAACGCTGGCAGCGGTTGTACGCGCGCACAGCGAACTTGGGCTTGCGAGCAGCCTTTGCGATCAGAGCCTTCTTCGCCATCTCGCTCACGCCTCCTTGAAGGGGAAGCCGAGGTGACGAAGGAGCGCACGGCCCTCAGCGTCGTTGGTCGCCGTGGTGACCACGGTGATGTCCATACCCCGGACACGGTCGATCTTGTCCTGGTCGATCTCGTGGAACATGACCTGCTCCGTGAGACCGAAGGTGTAGTTGCCACGGCCGTCGAACTGCTTGGGGGACAGACCACGGAAGTCGCGGATGCGCGGGAGCGCGAGCGACAGGGTGCGGTCCAGGAACTCCCACATGCGGTCGCCACGAAGCGTGACGTGGGCGCCGATCGGCTGACCCTCACGCAGCTTGAACTGCGCGATGGACTTGCGGGCCTTGGTGATGGCCGGCTTCTGACCGGTGATGGTGGTCAGGTCACGGACGGCACCGTCCATGAGCTTCGAGTCACGGGCGGCGTCGCCGACACCCATGTTGACCACGATCTTGACGAGGCCGGGGATCTGCATGACGTTCTCGTAGGAGAACTCCTCACGCAGCTTGCCCGCGATCTCCTCGCGGTACTTCGTCTTCAGACGCGGAGTGGTGGTGGTAGCCATCAGATGTCCTCACCCGTCCGCTTGGCAACGCGGATCTTGTTGCCCTCGTCGTCGAAGCGGTAGCCGACACGCGTGACGACCTTGTTGCCGTCCTTCTCCACGACCAGCTGGACGTTGGAGACGTGGACGGGCGCTTCGGTCGTGACGATGCCACCGGCCTGCGAGCCCTTGGCGGTGGGGCCGGCCTTGGTGTGCTTCTTGACCCGGTTGACACCCTCGACCAGGACGCGGTCCTCGCGGGGGAAGGCCGCGATGACCTTGCCCTGCTTGCCCTTGTCCTTACCGGTGATGACCTGGACCAGGTCGCCCTTCTTGATCTTCATGCTTACAGCACCTCCGGAGCCAGCGAGATGATCTTCATGAACTTCTTCTCGCGCAGCTCCCGGCCGACCGGGCCGAAGATACGGGTGCCACGAGGGTCGCCGTCGTTCTTCAGAATGACAGCGGCGTTCTCGTCGAAGCGGATGTACGAGCCGTCCGGACGGCGGCGCTCCTTGACGGTGCGAACGATGACCGCCTTGATGACGTCACCCTTCTTCACGTTGCCGCCGGGGATCGCGTCCTTGACGGTGGCGACGATGACGTCACCGATGCCCGCGTAGCGGCGACCGGAGCCACCGAGCACACGGATGCAAAGGATTTCCTTCGCACCAGTGTTGTCGGCGACGCGCAGTCGCGACTCCTGCTGGATCACGTCTATCTCCTGTGTGTCTGCCGGTTCCCGGCAGGGGCCGCCTCTTCACGAGGGGAGCCCCTGCCGAGCCTGGCGGAACTGACCTGCGGGGTTTGCCGCAGGGCGTATTCTTTGGAATTCGCTTGCGCGAATTACCTACTTGGCCTTCTCGAGGATCTCGACGACGCGCCACCGCTTCGTGGCGGACAGCGGCCGGGTCTCCGCGAGGAGGACACGGTCGCCGACGCCGGCGGCGTTCTGCTCGTCGTGCGCCTTGAGCTTGTTCGTACGGCGGATGACCTTGCCGTACAGCGCGTGCTTCACACGGTCCTCGACGGCGACGACGACGGTCTTGTCCATCTTGTCGCTGACGACCAGACCCTCGCGGGTCTTGCGGAAGCCGCGGGCCTCTGCAGTCGCTTCAGTCACGTTGTTCTCACTCATCAGGCGCTCTCCACCGTCTCGATGCCCAGCTCGCGCTCACGCATCAGGGTGTAGATCCGCGCGATGTCCTTACGGACGGCCTTGAGCCGACCGTGGTTCTCGAGCTGACCCGTCGCCGCCTGGAAGCGGAGGTTGAACAGCTCTTCCTTGGCTTCGCGAAGCTTCGCCAGAAGCTCCTCGTCACCCAGTTCGCGCAGCTCGGACGCCTTGGTACCGGCCGACATCACGCTTCACCTGCCTCGCGCTTGACGATCCGGCACTTCATCGGCAGCTTGTGGGCTGCGCGAGTGAGGGCCTCACGGGCGATCTTCTCGTTGGGGTAGGACAGCTCGAACATGACCCGGCCCGGGTGCACGTTCGCGATCCACCACTCCGGAGAACCCTTACCGGAACCCATGCGGGTCTCGGCAGGCTTCTTCGTCAGCGGGCGGTCCGGGTAGATGTTGATCCAGACCTTGCCGCCACGCTTGATGTGGCGGGTCATCGCGATACGGGCCGCCTCGATCTGGCGGTTGGTGACGTACGCCGGCGTGAGGGCCTGAATGCCGTACTCGCCGAACGCGACCGTCGTACCGCCCTTGGCCTGACCACGGCGCTTCGGGTGGTGCTGCTTGCGGTGCTTGACCCTACGGGGGATCAGCATGTCGGTCAGGCCTCCGTTCCGGTGCTCTCAGCCGGAGCGGCAGCCGGAGCGTCGGCCTTGGGGGCCTCGGCAGCGGGAGCCGTCTGCGGCTTACGACCGCGACCGCCGCGCTCGCCGCCACGGCCACCACGGGCCGGGCGGTCGGCGCCGCCGCCACCACGGGCCGGGCGGTTGCCGGCGCGGGCTGCGGCGTTCTCGGCGCGGACCTCGGCGATGTTCTTGACATCGCCCTTGTAGATCCAGACCTTCACGCCGATGCGGCCGAAGGTCGTCTTGGCCTCGAAGAAGCCGTAGTCCACGTTCGCGCGGAGCGTGTGCAGGGGCACACGGCCCTCGCGGTAGAACTCCGAGCGGGACATCTCGGCGCCGCCGAGGCGACCGCCGCACTGGATCTTGATGCCCTTGGCGCCGGCCTTCATGGCGGACTGCATGCTCTTACGCATGGCCCGACGGAAGGAGACGCGGGAGGAGAGCTGCTCGGCGACGGCCTGGGCCACCAGCTGAGCGTCGACCTCGGGGTTCTTGACCTCGAGGATGTTCAGCTGGACCTGCTTCTTGGTCAGCTTCTCCAGGTCGCCGCGGATACGGTCGGCCTCGGCGCCGCGGCGGCCGATGACGATGCCCGGGCGAGCGGTGTGGATGTCCACACGCACGCGGTCACGGGTGCGCTCGATCTCCACCTTCGAGATGCCGGCGCGCTCCATGCCGGACGTCATCATCCGACGGATGGCGACGTCTTCTCCGACGTATTCCTTGTACGACTTGTCGGCGTACCAGCGGGACTTGAAGTCCGTGGTGATGCCGAGCCGGAACCCATGCGGGTTAACCTTCTGGCCCATTACCGGGATCCTTCCTTGCTGCTGAGGACCACGGTGATGTGGCTGGTCCGCTTGCGGATCCGGTAGGCGCGCCCCTGGGCACGCGGACGGAACCGCTTCAGGGTCGGACCCTCGTCGACGTAAGCCTCGGAGATGAAGAGGCTGTCGGCGTCGGTGTGGTCGTAGTTGTGCGCGGCGTTGGCGATGGCGCTGTCAAGCACCTTGCCGACCGGCACGCTCGCGGCCTGCGGGGCGAAACGCAGGACCGCCTGAGCCTCCGTGGCGTCCATGCCACGGATAAGGTCCACCACCCGGCGGGCCTTCATGGGCGTGACGCGGATGTACCGCGCCTGGGCCCTGGCTTCCATGGTTGTCCTTCCAGTGTCTGTCATGGTCATTCCACCCCGCTACTAGCGGCGCTTCGACTTCCGGTCGTCCTTGACGTGACCCCGGAAGGTGCGCGTCGGCGAGAACTCGCCGAGCTTGTGGCCGACCATCGACTCGGTGACAAACACCGGAATGTGGGTCTTGCCGTTGTGCACCGCGATCGTGTGGCCCAGCATGGCCGGGATGATCATCGAGCGACGGGACCAGGTCTTGATGACGTTCTTGGAACCGGCTTCGTTCTGGGCGTCCACCTTCTTTACGAGGTGTCCGTCGACGAAGGGCCCCTTCTTGAGACTGCGCGGCATCTAAACCCGCTCCTAGCGCTT
This sequence comes from Streptomyces sp. NPDC001858, assembly GCF_053594615.1. Lineage (NCBI taxonomy): Bacteria > Bacillati > Actinomycetota > Actinomycetes > Kitasatosporales > Streptomycetaceae > Streptomyces > Streptomyces sp. NPDC001858. Next base: position 267,994 of record NZ_JBSFEV010000001.1, on the reverse strand, counting down.
CTTGTTCGTCTTGCGGCGGCGGACGATGTACTTGTTCGAAGCCTTCTTCGGCGAACGAGTACGACCCTCCTTCTGACCCCAGGGGCTGACCGGGTGGCGACCACCGGAGGTCTTGCCCTCACCACCACCGTGGGGGTGGTCAACCGGGTTCATCGCCACACCGCGAACGGTCGGGCGGACGCCCAGCCAGCGCTTGCGGCCGGCCTTGCCCCAGTTGATGTTGCTCTGCTCGGCGTTGCCGACCTCGCCGACCGTGGCGCGGCAGCGCTGGTCGACCAGGCGGATCTCACCGGACGGCATGCGGAGGTGGGCCATCGAGCCCTCCTTCGCGAGCAGCTGCACGGAGGTGCCGGCGGAGCGGGCGAACTTGGCGCCGCCACCGGGACGGAGCTCGATCGCGTGGATCGTGGTACCGACCGGGATGTTGCGGAGCGCCAGGTTGTTGCCCGGCTTGATGTCGGCCCCGGGACCGTTCTCGACGCGGTCGCCCTGCTGCAGGTTGCGCGGGGCGAGGATGTAGCGCTTCTCGCCGTCCGCGTAGTGCAGCAGCGCGATGCGCGCGGTGCGGTTGGGGTCGTACTCGATGTGCGCGACCTTCGCCGGCACGCCGTCCTTGTCGTGCCGACGGAAGTCGATCACTCGGAAGGCGCGCTTGTGTCCGCCACCCTGGTGGCGAACGGTCACACGACCGGCGTTGTTACGGCCGCCCTTGCTGTGCAGCGGGCGGACCAGCGACTTCTCCGGCGTGGACCGCGTGACCTCGACGAAGTCGGCGACGCTGGAGCCACGACGGCCCGGCGTAGTCGGCTTGTACTTGCGGATTCCCATTTTTCAGTCCTCGTCCGATATCGGACGATCCGGACCGCCCTTAGGCGGTCGGACCGCCGAAGATGTCGATACGGTCGCCCTCAGCAAGGGTCACGATCGCGCGCTTGGTGCCGGCACGCTGACCGAAACCGGTCTTGGTGCGCTTGCGCTTGCCCTGGCGGTTGATCGTGTTGACCCCGGTGACCTTGACCGAGAAGACCGCCTGGACGGCCTGCTTGATCTGGGTCTTGTTGGCGTTCGGGTCGACGATGAACGTGTACTTGTTCTCGTCGAGGAGCGCGTAGCTCTTCTCCGACACGACCGGCTTCAGCAGCACGTCACGGGGGTCCGTGTACGCCTTGCTGGGCGCGGTGACGACGGTGTTCTTGCCCTCGGCCTCGTGGCGCTTCGCCTTGGCGATGCGCGCCGCCTTGGCGGCCTTGGCGGCCTTGGGGGCGATGCTCGGGTGACGCGTAGCCATCAGGCGTCACTCCCTTCGGTGTCGTTGGCCTTCGGGCCGGCGACGAAGGACTCGAGAGCGGCCTGGGTGAAGACCACGTCGTCCGAGACGATCACGTCGTACGTGTTCAGCTGGCCCGGCTCCAGGATGTGCACCTGGGGCAGGTTGCGGGCGGACAGCCACGCGGCCTCGTCGGCGCGGTCGACGACCAGGAGCAGGTTCTTGCGCTCCGAGATCTTGCCGAACAACGAACGAGCGGCCTTCGTGGAGGGGGTCTCGCCCTCGATCACGCCGGTGACGACGTGAATGCGGTTGTGGCGGGCCCGGTCGGTGAGGGCGTGACGCAGAGCGGCAGCCTTCATCTTCTTCGGGGTCCGCTGCGAGTAGTCACGCGGCTGCGGGCCGTGGACGACGCCACCGCCGGCGAACTGGGGCGCGCGGGTAGAGCCCTGGCGCGCACGGCCGGTGCCCTTCTGACGGTAAGGCTTCTTACCGCCACCACGAACCTCGCCGCGGGTCTTGGTCTTGTGCGTGCCCTGACGGGCAGCCGCGTTCTGCGCGACGACGACCTGGTGGATCAGCGGGATGCTGACCTTCTCCACGCCGAAGATCTCCGCGGGGAGCTCGACGCTTCCGGTCTTCTCGCCTGCAGGCGAAAGGATGTCAACAGTGCTCATCGGTACCTCAGGCCCCCTTGGCCGCGGTGCGGACCAGGACGAGGCCGCCGTTCGGACCGGGAACCGCGCCCTTGATGAGCAGCAGACCCTTCTCCGCGTCAACGGCGTGGACGGTCAGGTTCTGGGTGGTGACACGCTCGTTGCCCATGCGACCCGCCATGCGGAGGCCCTTGAACACGCGGCCCGGGGTGGCGCAGCCACCGATGGAACCGGGCGAGCGGTGCTTGCGCTGGGTGCCGTGTCCGGCGCCGAGGCCCTTGAAGTTGTGACGCTTCATGACACCGGCGAAGCCCTTGCCCTTGCTCTTGCCGGTCACGTCGACCTTGACGCCGGCCTCGAAGACCTCGGCGGTGATTTCCTGACCGAGCGTGTACTCGGCGGCATCGGCCGTCCGGATCTCGACGAGGTGGCGACGGGGCGTGACGTCGGCCTTGGCGAAGTGACCCTTGAGGGGCTTGTTCACCTTGCGCGGGTCGATCTCGCCGAAGGCGATCTGGACCGACTCGTAGCCGTCCACGTCGTTCGTGCGGACCTGGGTCACGACATTGGGGCTGGCCTTGACGACGGTGACCGGAACAACACGGTTGTTCTCGTCCCACACCTGCGTCATGCCGAGCTTCTCGCCCAGGATGCCCTTGATCTGCTTAGCCATTCTCAGATCACCGGCCCCTAGAGCTTGATCTCGATGTCGACACCGGCCGGGAGGTCGAGTCGCATCAGGGAGTCAACGGTCTTGGGCGTCGGGTCGAGGATGTCGATCAGGCGCTTGTGCGTGCGCATCTCGAAGTGCTCGCGCGAGTCCTTGTACTTGTGCGGCGACTTGATGACGCAGTACACGTTCTTCTCAGTGGGCAGCGGCACCGGGCCCGCGACCGACGCACCAGTGCGGGTCACCGTCTCGACGATCTTCTTCGCCGAGGAGTCGATGACCTCGTGGTCGTAGGCCTTGAGCCGGATGCGGATCTTCTGTCCCGCCATGGCTACTCAGTAGTCCTGTCTCTTCTAACGCTCTGGAACCGGGTGTTCCCGTTCACTCGTTCTCCGACCCACGCGGTCGGGTGTGTCGCGCTGTCACCGACACAGATGCCCCTTGTTCGAACATCCCTGCTGGGTAAGCACGGCCCTTCCGGAACCGCAAGCCGGGGACGAAAGGTCCACCGGGTGCCTGGTCGGCGCTGCACTGACACTTCCCGAAAGATTCCCGTACGTCCGCCCCAGCGCTGCCATCAGGCAGTTAGGGCGACGAGTACTGTGGGACTCGCTTCCGGTCCTCCCGGCGGGAGGCGCGCAGCATCAACACTCGACCGAGCAACTCGGACAGTCTGCCATATGGGGCACACCCTCCGCCAATCGAGCCGGAGAGAATACCCCGGGAGTGATGTAGGTCAAACGCGGACGCGAGCGAGGGACTGGAGGGCCCACGTCCTTCCGTTCGCCAGAGTTGCCGCCTTGCCCGGTCCGGCTCCCGGCATGGGACGGATTGCGCACTCCGGAGTGACTTCGCGGCGGTTCCACCCGCGGCACATCGCACTGCGGGCACACTGGCCTCCACGATCAGGGCATACGAACAGGAAGGCCCTCTTCATGGTCAAGGTGAGGCTGGAGACCAGTCGGGAGCACATCGCCGAGCTGGCCCGCCTACGGGATCCTGTCGGCGCCGTCGAGGAGCTGATCTGGAACAGCGTCGACGCCGACGCCGGGCACGTCGTCGTCACGCTGGAACGCAACGACCTGGGCGGCGTGGACAGGGTTCGCGTCCAGGACGACGGCAGCGGGATGTCGGCCGAACACTGTGAGGAGTACTTCCGACCCATCGGCGCCTCCTGGAAGAAGCGCTCGCAGGGAAGCCCCGTGAAGAAGCGCGCTCTTCACGGGAAGAACGGACGCGGCCGGGTACGCGCCTTCGCTCTCGGCACGAAGGCCCGCTGGACCAGCGTCAGCGACTCGGTAGCCGGTCGGCAACAGCTGGTGATAGAGGCGGACCGGCGCTCCATGGACGAGTTCGACATCGGCGACCCGGAGCCCACCGACGACCCCGCAGGAACCCTCTTCGAAGCGTTCGGCGGGGACGAGCAACTCGACGTCCTGGCAGACGCCCGTGCCAGGTCGTCGCTCACCACGGCATTCGCCACGTATCTGGAGAAGTATCCGGACGTCCGCATCGAGTACGACGGCCAAGACCTCGACCCGGCCGCCGAGCAACTTCACGTACGCGACTACGTCCTCCCGTCCCCTTCCGGCTCGGACGACGAGCCAATGCGCCTCAGAGTCGTCGAATGGCGCAGACCAGTCACCCGCGCGCTGTTCCTCTGTGACGGCCAGGGCATGTCCCGGGCACAGCTCAAGCCGGGTATTCAGGCCCCCGGATTCGAGTTCACCGCCCATCTCACCTGGGGCGGCTTCGACGACATCGACTCCGAAGCCCTCGCGTTCACCGACTGGGTGTCGCACGGACCTCTCGCCGATGCCCTGGGTGCGGCCCGCGACCAGCTGCGGATCCATTTCCGGGCACGTGTGGACGAACGACGGCGCGAGCAGGTCGCGGAATGGCGAAGGGAGGGCATCTACCCCTACACCGGGCAACCCGTCGGCGCGCGCGATCGCACGGAACGCGAGACGTTCGACGCAGTGGCCACGACCGTCTTCCGCCATCTGCCCAAGTCCACCGGAACACGCAAGACGACCTTCGCTCTGCTTCGGTCCGTACTCGCGCACGAGCCCTCGGACGTCCTGCGCATCGCCGAGGAACTGTTCAGTCTCTCCAAGCAGGAACGAGAGCAGCTCAACCGGCTTCTCGACCGAACTCCGTTGTCAGCTCTGGTCAAGGCCTCAACGACCGCGACGAACCGGCTCGACTTTCTGGCTGCTCTGGAACATCTCGTCTTCGACCACGAAGCCAAGGACCGCGTGAAAGAACGCTCCGAGCTCCACCGAATCCTGGAGAACGAATGCTGGGTCTTCGGCGAGGAGTACGGCCTCCATGTGAGCGACCGCAGCCTCAACGAGGTTCTGCGGCAGCACTGCCGGCTGCTCGGCCGCGAGGAGCCGACGGACTCTCCCGTGCTGCGCCCCGACGGGCGCCGCGGAATCGTCGACCTAATGTTGTCGCGGGCATCCCGTCATCGACACGACGAACGGCACCACCTGGTGATCGAGCTCAAGCGCCCCGGCCTCGTCCTGGGGTCGGCCGAGTTCGAGCAGCTCAGCAGCTACGCGCAGGCGGTGCGCAAGGACGACCGGTTCCGGGACACCCACACGGTGTGGGACTTCTGGCTCGTCGGCAACGACATGACCGACACGCTCCGGGAACTCTCCCACCAACCCCACAATCCCCCCGGCTGCGCCCTCAACCAGCCGACCTACCGGATCTGGGTACGCACCTGGGGCGAGGTCTTCCAGGACTGCGAGGCACGGCTCCGCTTCTACGGCGAACAGCTGGAATACCAGTCCACCACCGAACACGCCATGGACTACCTGGTCCGCAACCACGGCGACGCAGTGGCGGAACTGGTCTCCGACGGGACGCTTCCCGGCCCGCGAAGAGCTGACGCCGCCGACCTCACACAGTGAGCCCCTGGCCGCCTATGACGCCGCCTGAGCCGGCGTCTCAGCGGGGCACCCCCCTCGTGAGGCTCCGGCCTTGCGAGGGGGGTGAGCGGTTCAGGATCAGTCGACGGAGGCGTACGCCACGAAGTCCGTCCAGGCCGCGCCGCTCACTGCGAAGCGGGGGCCGTCGACGACTTTGGAGTCACGGACGTGGACGGTGGCGGGGGTGGTCGCGACTTCGATGCAGGACTCGCCGTCGGTGCCACCGCTGTAGGTGCTCTTGAACCAGGCCAGTTCGGAGGCGTGCCCGGCCGAGGCCTTGCGGATCATGTCTCTCCCAGCAGTTTCTCGATGAAGGCCATGGACTCCCGTGGTGGGAGGGCCTGCGCTCGGATGGTGCCATACCGCAGCTCAAGGATCCGCAGTTGCTTCGGATCGGTGATCGGCCGCCCGTTGAACGCGCCGTCGGAACGCCCTGCCGCCGTTCCATCAGGGAACTTGAGCAACTCGATCCGGCCGTCCAGTCCAGGGTGAGGGTCGGTGTCCGTTGGCATTACCTGAAGCGTGACGCCGCTCAACCGCCCCACCTCCAGCAGGTGTTCGAGCTGCTGTTGCCACACCATTCTGCCTCCGACCCGGCGACGCAGCGGGGCTTCTTCCAGTACGAAGTGGACGGACGGGGCGGGACTGCGCTCGAAGACCGACCGCCTCGCCAATCGAGCGGCGACCATCCGTTCCACGTCCTCCGGTGAGTACGGCGGCTGCGCCGCCTCGATCAAGGCCCTCGCATGCTCCGGCGTCTGCAACAACCCCGCGATGATGTTGCACTCGTACACCCCGATCTCGACCGCCTTCGCCTCCATCGCCGCCAGGTCCCGCACCTTCTTCGGGTACCTGACCTTCTCGACGTCCTCCTTCATCGCCGCCAGCAAGCCGCCCGCCCCCAGCACCTCGTCCGCCCTGTCCAGGAACTCCGGCCGGGGGATCCTCTTGCCGCCCTCCAACTTGTAAATCATGTCCTCGCCGTACCCGACGGCCACCCCGAACTGGCCCGCCCGCATCCCCACCGCCTCGCGCCGAAGCTTCAACTGCCGCCCCACCGTGGCGATGACCGCGAGCCCCCACTCGTCGTCCAGGTCCACCTCCCAACCCGGCTCGTCCGCCTCGCTCTTGAGCCGCACCGCCTCGCCGTCCACCTGAGTCATCCCGCACCCCTCTCTTGCGCGAACGTGCCGCGACGCCTTTACCCGTACGGCGGCCTCGGACAGCCTGCCCACCTCCGGACAACGACCGGACAGTCACCGTACGCAACCGCTTTGTCACTGTTAACGGTACGCATGCGACGCCACCCTGAGTGACGTGATCCAGGAAACCCACCGACCCGCCGCCCCCGTCCGCAACTTCGACGTGCGGCTGTCCCCCACGCCACGCGGAGCGCGTCTCGCCCGTCTGCTGGCCGTCGAGCAACTCCGCTCCTGGGGGCTGCCCCTGGACCCGGCGGCGCACATCGTGGCCGAGCTGGCGGCCAACGCGGTCACCCACGGCCGCGTCCCCGGGCGCGACTTCCAGCTCCTCCTGTACGTCATCGGCGACACCCTCCGCATCGAGGTCACGGACACGCGCGGTGACCGGCTGCCGTGCCTGCAACAGGCCTCCGGCGAACGGGAATCGGGCCGCGGACTGGTCCTCGTCAACGCGCTCGCCGACCGCTGGGGAGTGACCGAGGGACGGCGTCCACGCAAGACGGTCTGGGCGGAACTGAAGCTCACGCCCTGAGTCGATCGCCTGGCGATGGCCGAAACCCGTACGCGCCGTTGAACACTCCCGCGAACCCCCAGAAGATGGTCATGAACGGGTGACGCGATGCCGGTCCTTCGAGGCCGGTACGACGGGGGTGGGCGGTACTCGATGAGGAACCGTATGCAGGTCGTGCTCCAGGTCTTGCTGGCGCTGGTCGCCTGCTTACTCGGGATCGCCACCAACTACGCGACCAGCACCGACAAGGCTCCCTGGGTGCTGGAGGCGATTCAGCGGTTCTCCGTTCCGGCCATCGGCATACTGATCCTGGCCCTTGTGGTCGGGCAGGTCGTCGTCTACCGGCTGGAGAATCCCGCGCCGCCCCGGATCGAGTGGCCGCGTGACCGGGTCCCCTACCCGGGGCTCGACGCGTTCGACGAGGATGAGGCGGCCGTCTTCTTCGGCCGGGAGGCCCAGGCCGCCGAACTGACACGACGGCTGCACGCCACCGCCACCCGCCCCGCGGAACGGTTCCTGGTACTGGTCGGGGCGTCCGGGAGCGGAAAGTCCTCGCTGGTCCGGGCGGGGGTGATGCCCCGGCTTCGGGAACGTCGTTGGACCGTCGTGCCGGCCTTCGCCCCGGGGGCCGACCCGCTGGGCGCCCTCGCCGCGGCGCTGGCGGCCGCCTCCGAGGGACAGGAGCCGGCGAGCGCCGTGCTGCGCAGGCTGCGTCAGGGTCCGGGCGCGCTGCGAGCCGAGCTGTCACGGCTGCGTGGTGGGCGGTTCCGGCGGATACTCCTCGTGGTCGACCAGTTCGAGGAGGTCGTGACCCTGGCGGGTGAGCGGGAACGCGCCCAGTTCCTCGAAGCGCTGCGTACCTGTGTGGACCAGGACCCGGCGGTTCGGGTCCTGGTCACCCTCCGGGTGGACCTGCTCGGCAGACTTCTCGGCACAGGGCAAGCAGATCTGCTCCAACATCCCATCGCCATCGGTACTTTGGGCCGCGCCCAGCTCGTTGAAGCTGTGGAGCGCCCCGGGGCCCTCGTCGGCCTCCGCTTCGAGTCCGGAGTCGTCGACTCGATCGTCAGCGAGACCGGGACCGACGACGCGCTTCCGCTGCTCGCCTACCTCCTCCAGGAGTTGTACTTCGCCTCCGGCCCTGGCGGGACGGTGACCGAGGAGCTGTACCGGCGCCTCGGCGGAGTGCCCGGCGCGCTTGCGCGCCAAGCGGACAACACCGTGACCGGGCTCGGCGCTGCTTTGGGCATCGACGCCGTCCTCCGAGTCCTGCTGAGGTTCGTCACCGTCGAGGGCCAGGACGTGGCCCGCCGCCATGTGCCGTTGTCCGAACTCGACGAACGGGACCGCCACGTCGTCGATGCCTTCGTCGACGCGCGGCTGTTGCGCACGGACGCCCCGGGCAACGGTTCCGGAACCGGCGGCGAGCCGTTCGCACAGGTCACCCACGAAGCGCTGTTCCGGCAGTGGGCCCCGCTGCGGCAGGAGGTCGAGGCGTGGACCGAACGACTCCGTGAGCGCGCCGAACTGGAGCGGTGGGCGGCCGACTGGGAGCGGGCCGGACGCAGTGACGACTATCTCCTCACAGGGGAACGCCTCACGGCGGCCCGGCGCTGGCTCGAAGCGCTGGAGGAATCCGGGCAGGCATCCGCACCCGCCCGCGCGCTCGTCGAGTCCTCGCAGCGCCGCGACCTGACCTTTCTGAGCCAGGTCTCCGACAGCATCGGCCGTCAGGTTCTACTGAGCGCGGAGAACGAACCGGAGCGTTCCCTGCTGCTCTCGCTCGCCGCGCTGGGCGAATGTGCGCCCACGTTCTCGGCCAGGCGTGGGCTGATGCTGGCGCTGGCGACGAGCCACCTCCGCTCTCGACTCGACGGACACACGGACACTGTTCGGCACATCGCCTGGTCCCCGGACGGGCGCATGCTGGCCACGGCCTCCAGGGATGGCACCGGCCGCGTCTACGACGCGCTGTCCGGACGCCCACTGCTGGTTCTGCCATGCGACGGCGTCATGGTCGAGTCCGTCGCCTGGTCCCCGGACGCCGCGAGGCTGGCCACCGTCGGTCGTGACCGGGTCGTACGCATCTGGGATGCCGCCTCGGGGGAGCCGGTCCGGCTGCTTGCCGGTGCCGGAGACGTCAGCAGGCAGGTGGCCTGGTCGCCGGACGGCAGACACGTTGCTGCAAGCTCCAAGGATCAGGTCGTACGGGTCTGGGAGGCCGACACAGGGCGGCTCACGCACGAACTGCGAGGGCACTGCGAGGACGTCTGGGGTGTGGCGTGGTCACCGGACGGCAATCGCCTTGCCTCCGCCTCCCACGATCAGAGCGCGATCGTGTGGGACCTGGCGACAGGGGCAGCGGCCACCACGCTCAGCGGGCACTCGGACTTCGTCGAGGGCATCGCATGGTCGCCGGACGGGCGGCACATCGCCACCGGCTCCGGAGATCACACCGCCCGCATCTGGGACGCCGGGACCGGCGAGCTGCGCCTGCTGCTGCGAGGACACACCGACCACGTGTGGAATCTGGCCTGGTCGCCGGACGGACGGATGTTGGCCAGCGCCTCCTCCGACCGCACGGTGCGCATCGTCGACGTGGAGGACGCCAAGGTCCTGGCCGTGCTGCGCGGCCACGCGGACACCGTGTGGGGCGTCACCTGGGCACCCAGCGGGACGATGCTCGCCACCAGTTCCAGTGACGGCACCGGAATGGTGTGGGACCTGCGTCCTCGTGGTGCCGAGGTCGTCATGGTCGACGGACACCAAGGCCCGGTGAACCAGGCCACGTGGTCCGGCGACGGCAGCCGTTTCGCCACAGCCTCGGACGACGGCACGGTACGGGTGTGGGACGCGGACACCGGCGCTGCGGCCGGATCGGTGACCGATGTGGAGGACCGGGTCTGGGCTGTCGCCTGGGCCCCGCAGGGGGGACGGCTCGCGTTCGGCACCAACAACGGCCTGTTCCGGATCGTCGACGGTCACGGCGGCACGCTGCTCGAACGACAGGGCGAGGTCGTCGAGGGGTGCGCCTGGTCTCCGGAGGGCGGCCGGATCGCCACCGGTGGTCACGACGGCGCCGTGTGCGTCCTGTCCGCGCTGGATGGGACCGAGCTGCTGAAACTGACGGAACACCAGGATTGGGTGGGGCGTGTGGCCTGGTCACCGAGCGGACGCCGGCTCGCCAGCAGTTCCGACGACCGTACCTGCCGACTGTGGGACATCGGGGAGGGCCGTCAGCTCACCGTGCTGCGCGGCCACGACAACTATGTCGAGGACATGGCCTGGTCGCCGGACGAGACAAGGATCGCCACTGCTTCCGGCGACTGGACGGCCGCCGTCTGGGACGTCGCCACCGGACGGCGCATCGAGGTGCTGAAGGGGCACGAGGGGCGGCTTCGCGCCGTCGCCTGGTCACCCGACGGCCGGCGCATAGCCACGGGCGCCGACGACCGCACCGTACGGGTCTGGTCCGCCACCACCCTTGAGGAGATCGCCGTAGTCGGAGTGCACCAGGACAAGGTGACCTCCGTGGCCTGGTCCCCGGACGGCACTCGGCTGCTCACGGCATCCACCGACGGGACGGCGCGGGTGTGGCGGGCGGAGCCGGACTACGACCGGCTGGAGGCGACCGCCCGAGGAAGGGTCTTCCGCACCCTCACCCACGAGGAGCGGCGGCAGCACCTGCTGTCGCTCGACCCCGTGTGACGTTGTGGATCAGTACGCCGGTTCGACCGTGAGTTCTTCGTCGCGGACAAGGTAGTCGTCCGGGTTCAGGCTCATGGCCTTGCGCTCGGGCGACGACCAGTACAGCGCGTTGCGCTCGGCGAAGGTCTCCGGGCCGTCGTACGAGATGAGCCAGATGAACTGGTTCCTCTCGCGCTCCACCCAAGCTCCGCCGATCGTGAATCCCAACTCCAGCCGCAGCGGAACGATTTCGCTCCGCCAACGCTCCACCCACTCGTCGAGCAAGCCGTCCCGGACGGTGTATGTGCGCAGTTGAGTGGTCTTCGGCATGGCAGACATCCTCCCCGAGCGGCGAACGCCGTGCACCACCGGAACTTGGAAATCCATGTTCCGGTACGAGTGGCGCTCTTTTCCAAGACACATGACGACGAGAAAGAACCTCACCAAGCCCCACCCCTCCCGCCCGTCGCGCAAACTCACTCGCGCGGGTGAATATGCCAACTCGGGTGGATTCAGGGCGGGTTGTCTGCCTTACGCTCAGCGCAACACCACCGCAGACATGCGACGGCCCCCGCCGGGACTGCAATCCCAGTGCGAGGGCCTGACCACCGAGGAAGTTCGGAGCTTCCTGATGGACACCGAAAACCCTAGCGCGCCCCCGTGCGCCGAGTCCCGCATCCCGGGCAAAAACCACCCCGACGCGGCTGGACTCACCCACGAGAACGCCCGCCACACCGAACGCTTCACGGTGATCGGCAACCACCTCGCCCAGCACCGGGAGCTGTCGCTGCTGGCGATCGGCCTGGCCGTGCACCTCCAGTCGCTGCCCAAGGGCGTCCGCGTCGACATCAAGACCCTCACCGCCCGCTTCCCCGAGGGCGCGACCCGCATCGCCGCCGCCCTGCGTGAACTGGAGACCCACGGCTACCTGCGCCGCGAACGCAAACGCGTCCCCGACGGCCGCATCATCACCCGCACGATCTCCTGTAACCGCCCCGGCCACCACGACCGCCGCCCGGCAGTCGGCCACGCCCCCGAGAAGCACCCGGCGAAGCGCCCGGCGGCACCCCGCAAGGCCCTCCCCGCCGTACCGCAGCCGGGCTACCGGTCTCCCACACTCCTCCAGTCCGCCACCGACCTCCTCGCCGGCCTCCGCCGCCACGACCCCCGACTGCTCCTCTCCGCCACCGACACGGAGCACCTCGCGCCCGGCGTGGCCGCCTGGCTGGAACGCGAGGTCACCCCCACCGACGTGCGCGACGCCCTCACCGCCGACCTCACCGCCGACCTCCCGGACGCCCCCCTACGCCGCCCGGCCGCCCTCCTCGCCCACCGCCTGGCCGCCCAGCTCCCACCCCTGCCCCCCTACCGGGCCCCCGCCACCCCACCGGACCCCCGCCACCCCCTCCGAAACTGCAACGGCTGCGACCGAGCGTTCCGCTCACCGACCCCAGGACTCTGCCGTGACTGCCACTGAGGCCGTTCTGTCCCGTTCTCTGCACTCAGGCCGGTTAGTCTGGCCGCGGCACCGTCAGGAGGACACCATGAGCACTCAGGCCGACCACGGGCACGAGCTGATCCCCCGTCCCGAGCAGACTCCTGACGCCCTGCGCGCAGCCCTCGCTGTCGTTGCCCCAGGCCGCCTGAACGAGATGCAAGCCACGAAGGACGAGGCCTTTGCCAAGGCGGTCGAGTGGCAATCGCTCAGCCCGGTACAGAGCTGGGTCCTGATCTGGGCCAAGGAGATCGAGATCGCCCGCCGCCCGGAACTCTCCACCCGCTACAGCCAAGCGAAGAACAATCTCGAGCACGAGGACCCGATCATCGCGCGGGAAGCCCTCCGCGAGCTGAGCGCCGTGCTCGCCGAGGCCCTGAAAGCAGTTCGCGAGTGAGCTGGAAGTGGGAGTACGCCTTCGCCGCCGAAGAAGCCGCCCGTACTGTCCCTGCAGAGTTCCTCACCGCCGTGGAACACAAGGCCGACGAACTCGTCAGAGCGGCCGAAGCCCTCCACGTTCACGGTCGGGCCCATGAGGAGATCGACCCGAAGGGCGGCGAAATCATCGTCTCCGGCGGCTGGTTCGGTTACCAGGTCGTCGTCCGCAGCGAACGCGTCTACATCGTCCAGATCATCTATCTGGGTTTCTGAACCTGCTGCCAGGGACGCGTGCGCACGCGAAAGGGCCCGTACGACCGGAGTCGTACGGGCCCTCTCAGGTGCTCAGCTCAGGCTGGAGCCACCAGGTCGATCACCGGAACTACTTGGTGATCTTGATGACCTGGCCGGCGCCGACCGTGCGGCCACCCTCACGGATGGCGAACTTCAGGCCCTCTTCCATCGCGATGGGCTGGATGAGCTGCACCGACATCTCGGTGTTGTCACCCGGCATGACCATCTCGGTGCCCTCGGGGAGGGTCACAACGCCCGTCACGTCCGTCGTACGGAAGTAGAACTGCGGACGGTAGTTGTTGAAGAACGGCGTGTGGCGGCCACCCTCGTCCTTGGACAGGATGTAGGCCTGCGCCTCGAACTCGGTGTGCGGGGTGACCGAGCCCGGCTTGATGATGACCTGGCCGCGCTCGACGTCCTCGCGCTTGATGCCACGGAGGAGCAGACCGACGTTCTCGCCCGCCTGGCCCTCGTCGAGCAGCTTGCGGAACATCTCGATACCGGTGACCGTGGTGGTGGTCTTCTCGGTCTTGATGCCGATGATGTCGACGGTCTCGTTGACCTTCAGGACACCACGCTCGATACGGCCGGTGACGACCGTACCGCGACCGGTGATCGTGAAGACGTCCTCGATCGGCATGAGGAACGCCTTGTCGACGTCGCGCTCCGGCTGCGGGATCGACTCGTCGACGGCGGCCATGAGCTCCAGGACGGTGTTCGCCCACTCCGGGTCGCCCTCGAGCGCCTTGAGCGCGGAGACCTTGACGACCGGCAGGTCGTCGCCCGGGAACTCGTACTCGGAGAGGAGCTCACGGACCTCGAGCTCGACGAGCTCCAGGATCTCCTCGTCGTCCACCATGTCGGCCTTGTTCAGGGCGACGACGATGTACGGAACGCCGACCTGGCGGGCCAGGAGCACGTGCTCCTTGGTCTGCGGCATCGGGCCGTCGGTGGCGGCGACCACGAGGATGGCACCGTCCATCTGGGCCGCACCGGTGATCATGTTCTTGATGTAGTCCGCGTGACCCGGGCAGTCGACGTGCGCGTAGTGACGCGTCTCCGTCTGGTACTCGACGTGCGCGATGGAGATGGTGATACCGCGCTGGCGCTCTTCGGGAGCCTTGTCGATCTGGTCGAAGGCCGAGGCCTCGTTCAGGTCCGGGTACTTGTCGTGCAGCACCTTGGTAATGGCGGCCGTGAGGGTCGTCTTACCGTGGTCGATGTGACCGATGGTGCCGATGTTGACGTGCGGCTTAGTCCGCTCGAACTTCGCCTTCGCCACTGGGGTCCTCCTGGGAGTGGTTCTGGTACGCCTTACTTCATCGGCGCCAGGTGATCTTTGCTGTCAAAGCCCGGGCCCGGGGCACACACCCATGAACGGTGACGAACCTGGGTGGATGCCCCTAAGGCTCCGGAGTCAAGCCTAAAGCGTGTGAACGGAGTGCGTTACTCGCCCTTGGCCTTCGCGATGATCTCCTCGGCGACGTTCCGGGGAACCTCGGCGTAGGAGTCGAACTGCATCGAGTAGCTTGCGCGACCCGAGGTCTTGCTGCGGAGGTCGCCGACGTACCCGAACATCTCCGACAGGGGCACGAGGCCCTTGACGATCCGGGCGCCCATCCGCTCCTCCATGGCCTGGATCTGACCACGGCGGGAGTTGATGTCGCCGATGACCTCGCCCATGTAGTCCTCGGGCGTGGTGACCTCGACGGCCATCATCGGCTCGAGCAGCACGGGGCTGGCCTTGCGTGCGGCCTCCTTGAAGGCCTGCGAACCGGCGATCTTGAAGGCGAGCTCGGAGGAGTCCACCTCGTGGTAGCCACCGTCGAGCAGGATGACGCGCACGCCGGTCATCTCGTAACCGGCGAGGATGCCGAACTGCATGGCCTCCTGCGCACCGGCGTCGACCGAAGGGATGTACTCCTTCGGGATACGACCACCGGTCACCTTGTTCACGAACTCGTACGACGCGTCGCCGCCCTCGATGGGCTCGATCGCGATCTGCACCTTGGCGAACTGGCCGGTACCACCGGTCTGCTTCTTGTGCGTGTAGTCGACCCGGTCGACCGCCTTGCGGATGGTCTCGCGGTAGGCGACCTGCGGCTTGCCGACGTTGGCCTCGACCTTGAACTCACGGCGCATCCGGTCGACCAGCACCTCGAGGTGCAGCTCGCCCATGCCACCGATGATGGTCTGGCCGGTCTCCTCGTCCGAGTGGACCTGGAACGACGGGTCCTCCTCGGCCAGGCGCTGGATCGCGATGCCCAGCTTCTCCTGGTCGCCCTTCGACTTGGGCTCGATGGCGACCTGGATGACCGGAGCCGGGAAGTCCATGGACTCCAGGATCACCGGCGACTTGTCGTCGCAGAGCGTCTCACCGGTCGTGGTCTGCTTCAGACCCATGACGGCGACGATGTCGCCGGCGCCGACCGACGCGATCTCCTCACGCTTGTTCGCGTGCATGCGGTAGATCTTGCCGATGCGCTCCTTCTTGCCCTTGACGGAGTTCAGCACGGCAGTGCCGGACTCCAGGCGGCCCGAGTAGACCCGGACGAAGGTGAGCTTGCCGAGGTGCGGGTCGCTCATGATCTTGAACGCCAGCGCCGACAGCGGCTCGTCGTCGGACGGCTTGCGCTTGACGACCTCTTCCGCGTCGTTCACGGCGTGGCCCTCGATGGCCTCGACGTCGAGCGGCGAGGGGAGGTAGCGCACGACCGCGTCGAGCAGGGGCTGAACGCCCTTGTTCTTGAACGCGGTACCGCAGAACACCGGGGTGACGGTGGTGTCGGCGGACTTGCCGGACGCGATGGTGATACGACGGATCGCGGCGTACAGCTGCTCCACGGAAGGCTCCTGGCCCTCCAGGTACAGCTCCATGATCTCGTCGTCGTTCTCGGCGACGGTCTCGACGAGCTTGCCGCGGTACTCCTCGGCAGCCTCGGTGTGGGTGGCCGGGATGTCGACGACGTCGTACATCTCGCCCTTCTCCGCCTCGGCGGACCACACGAAGGCCTTCATCGTGACCAGGTCGACGACGCCCTTGAAGTCGGCCTCGGCACCGATCGGCAGCTGCATCACGATCGGCTGCGCGCCGAGGCGGTTGCTGATCATGTCGACGCAGCGGTGGAACTCCGCACCGGTCCGGTCGAGCTTGTTGACGAAGCAGATGCGCGGGACGCCGTAGCGGTCCGCCTGACGCCACACGGTCTCGGACTGGGGCTCGACACCCGCGACGCCGTCGAACACCGTCACGGCACCGTCGAGCACGCGCAGCGAACGCTCCACCTCGACGGTGAAGTCGACGTGGCCCGGGGTGTCGATGATGTTGATGGTGTGGTCGACGTCGTCGAGCGGCCAGTGACAGGTGGTGGCAGCAGAGGTGATCGTGATGCCACGCTCCTGCTCCTGCTCCATCCAGTCCATGGTGGCGGCGCCGTCGTGGACCTCACCGATCTTGTAGGAAACGCCGGTGTAGAACAGGATCCGCTCAGTGGTGGTCGTCTTGCCCGCGTCGATGTGGGCCATGATCCCGATGTTGCGGACCTTGGCCAGGTCAAGTGAAGTGGTAGCCATAAGGCTTTCGTCTTCTCTCGGTCTCGTCGTGGGTAGCGACTACCAGCGGTAGTGCGCGAAGGCCTTGTTGGACTCGGCCATCTTGTGGGTGTCCTCGCGCTTCTTCACAGCGGCGCCGAGGCCGTTGGACGCGTCGAGAAGCTCGTTGAGCAGGCGCTCGGTCATGGTCTTCTCGCGACGGGCGCGGGAGTAGCCCACGAGCCAGCGCAGAGCCAGGGTGCTCGCGCGGCCCGGCTTGACCTCGACCGGAACCTGGTAGGTCGCGCCACCGACACGGCGGGACTTGACCTCGATGGTCGGCTTGATGTTCTCGAGAGCGCGCTTCAGCGTGATGACCGGGTCGTTGCCGGTCTTCTCGCGCAGGCCCTCCATGGCGCCGTAGACGATGCGCTCGGCGGTGGAGCGCTTGCCGTTCAGCAGCACCTTGTTGATGAGCGACGTGACAAGAGGAGAACCGTAGACCGGGTCGATGATGACCGGGCGCTTCGGGGCAGGGCCCTTACGAGGCATTTTTTACTTCTCCTTCTTGGCGCCGTAGCGGCTGCGGGCCTGCTTGCGGTTCTTGACACCCTGGGTGTCGAGGGAGCCGCGGATGATCTTGTAGCGAACACCCGGCAGGTCCTTCACACGGCCACCACGCACGAGCACGATGGAGTGCTCCTGCAGGTTGTGTCCCTCACCCGGAATGTAGGCGGTGACCTCGATCCCGCTGGTCAGACGCACACGCGCGACCTTACGCAGGGCCGAGTTCGGCTTCTTCGGGGTGGTCGTGAACACACGCGTGCAGACGCCGCGGCGCTGAGGGGAACCCTCGAGTGCGGGCGTCTTGTTCTTCTCGACCTTGTCCTGCCGGCCCTTACGGACCAGCTGCTGGATCGTAGGCACTACGTCTCCGGTTTCTGTGTGCCGATTTGTAGAGCTAACCTGGAACATCTCCGACCCACGCGGTCGGGTGTGTCGAATCCGGCGGACTCCCGCCGCGAGGCGGAAAGAGGCGCAGATTGCGGTGGCCGCTCCTTAGGCCCCATGTGCGGTTGAAGACACGCACGAGGGCCAGGGCACACCCCAGGCACAAGGTCTGAGCGTACCTAGCGCACTGACTCCGGTCAAAACAAAAGCTCAGCGATCGACACGCCGGAGGTTTACGAGCAGGTTCACGAGCGCTGCCTCTGTCTTTGTGTTACCAGGGGTGACGGTTCCGCCCCCTCTGCCGTGTCTGCCGTGTCTGTCGCCTCTGTCGCGGTGTCGTGGCCGATGAAATACGTCGGACGGTTCTGTACGGCCGTGTAGATGCGGCCGACGTACTCGCCGAGCAGGCCCACACAGATCAGCTGGACCGCGCCGATGAACAGCACGCCGATGAACAGGGACGTCCAGCCGGGGACGGTGTGCTGGAAGGCGTGGGCGCTCAGGGTGTAGGCCATCAGCCCCAGGCAGACCAGGAAGGCGAAGCCGCCCAGCCAGGTCGCGATGCGCAGGGGCGCCGCCGAGAAGCCCGTGACGCTGTCGACGGCCAGCCGGATCATCCGGCCGAGCGGGTACTTGCTCTGGCCGGCCGGCCGCGGGGCGCGCTCATAGGTGACCTCGCCGCTGGGGAAGCCCAGCCAGGGCACCAGGAGGCGGTAGACGCGCTGCTGGTCCGGCAGGGCCTTCAGGGCGTCCACGGCGGCCCGGCTCAGCAGCCGGAAGTCACCGGCGTGGGCGGGCACGGACGGTCCGGCGAGCCGGCGCACGAGCCGGTAGTACAGGTCCGCCGTCCACCGCTTGAAGCCGCTGTCGCTGGCCCGGTCGGCACGGATTCCGTAGACGATGTCGAGGTTCTCGGCGCGCGCGAGCACGAGCATGTCGACGATCTTCTCGGGCGGGTCCTGGAGATCGGCGTCGATGCTGACGACATAGGCGCCGGCCGCCCGGTCCAGGCCCGCGGTGAGGGCGGCCTGGTGGCCCGAGTTGCGGCGCAGTCCGATGACGCGCAGTTCCGGCCAGCCGAGCCGGAACGCGGCCAGCAGCTCGGCCGTGCGGTCGGTGCTGCCGTCGTCCACGGCGACCACCTCGTAGCCGCAGCCGAGGCCCGCGAGGACCGGGCGCAACCGGCTGACCAGTGCGGGCAGGACCTCTTCCTCGTTGTACATGGGTATGACGACCGACAGGACGACCGACGGAACAACCGACGGGATCTGCTCCGCGGCCGCGGTCCTGGGTGCTTCGGCCACCCGTCCTCCCCCAAGCTGTGACGCACATGTGCGACGCTGTTGCGATCTTATGACCACACTCGTGGCCAACTCTTCTGACCAATTCTTCTGACCAGGCTTCACGATCATCACGATCACCCGGACCGCGGTGCCGCCCCGGGTGTCCGGTGATCGGCCGAGGGGGACCCCAGCGATGAGCACGGCTTCCAGCGAGACGGCGACGGGCTCCGCCGAGCCCGACGACGGGCCCGAGAAGCGGTCGCGGAAACTGCCCCGCCTCACCCTGCCGGACGGGCTACGACCGTACCTCGCCCCGCTGCTTCTCTACGGCGTCACGAAGCTCGTGGGGCTGAGCGTCTTCGCCTGGCTGCTGGAGTGGGCCGACGAGTACCAGAAGAAGAACCCGCGCTTCGGCGGCGGCGCCCACTGGTGGGACGTCCTCGCCACCTGGGACGGCTGGTGGTACCTCCAGGTCGCCGAGAAGGGGTACGACCCGGGCCCGCTGGAACCGCTCAAGCCCGGCGGGCTGTTCACCGTCCAGCAGAACTCGGTCGCCTTCTTCCCGCTCTACCCGGGCCTGATCCGGGGCACGTCCGAGATCACCGGACTGGGGCTGTACGGCTCCGGGATCCTGGTGTCCGTCCTGGCCTCCTTCGTGGCCGCCGCCGGCGTCTACGCCGTGATCTCGATGCTCGCCGGGGTGCGGGCGGGCACGATCGCGGCCGGGCTGTGGGCGCTGGTGCCCGGCGCGGGCGTCGAGTGGGCGGTGTACTCGGAGTCGGTCTTCGTGGCGATAGCCACCTGGTGCTGCTACTGCGTGATGAAGCGCCGCTGGGTGGCGGCCGGACTGCTCGCCTTCGTGGCCGGGCTCAACCGGCCGACCTCCGCCGCGCTCATCGGCGCGGTCGGGCTGGCCGCGATCGTGGCCCTCGCCCGGCGGGAGAGCAGGCGCGAGCACGGGGTGTCGGGACCCCTGTACGCGATGTTCGCCGCACCGCTCGGCCTGCTCACCTACGTCGTCTGGGTCGGCCTCAGCTCGAACGACCTCACCGCGTACTTCACGCTCCAGCGCGAGGGCTGGGCGCACTACTTCGACTACGGCAAGTACACGCTGGACGTGCTCGGCAACACGGCGGTCGGTCGCCACGACTACCTGTTCGCCTTCTCCGTCCCGGACCTCCTCGGCGTGCAGATCGTGCTGGCGCTGCCCTTCCTGATCGCGCTGATGCTGCGCAAGAAACCGCCGCTGGTGCTGGTCGCGTACACGCTGGCCAGCGTGATCACCGTGCTGGGAACGCAGCAGATGTTCGGCAACACCGGGCGCTATCTGCTGCCCGTCTTCCCGCTGCTGCTGGCCCCGGCGGCGGCGCTGAGCCGGCTGAAGTGGCCGAGCCTGGCGGTGTTCTTCGGGACGGCGGCGCTGGCCTCGGGGTGGTACGCGCACTATGTGATCTTCGAGTTGGGCATTCCGTAGCCGGAACGGGAGTCCCCCTGCGGACCGGGAGTCCCTTGCGGTCGGTGCTTCGGCTGCGGTCAGTGCTTGCCGCGGGCCGCGCGTTCGGCGGCGAAGACGTCCTCCAGCCGGAAGAGCTGGGCGCGGCCCGCCTTGCCGGCCGCCCTGAGGTGACCCAACTGGACCCACTTGCGAATGGTGGCGGGCGCCACACCGACCTCCTGGGCGGCGAGGGGGCCGGGGATGAGGGTGGGACGGTCGGGTCCGGTCATGCGCGCGCCCACTCCCCCTCGTCCCAGGTGTGGCGGTAGGCCGGGTCGTCGTGGCAGCCGCAGTCCGGTTCGGGGCAGCGGCAGGCCGGGTTGACGCACAGGACGGCCCCGCGGTCGGGGAAGGCCCGCAGCGAGACGGAGTCGCACCAGGGGCAGCGGCCGGCGACCCGTACGACGGTCTCGGTGTCGCCCAGCGCGCGGGCACAGCGCCGGGCCATCCGACGCATCTCGTCGCGCACGTGCGCGGCCAGGACGGGGTCGGCGGCGATCCGGTCGAGGAGGGACGCGATCCTGCGCAGCCGCTCGGGCACGGCGGCGCGGCGCGGGCGGGGCAGGCCGAGCCGGTCGCGTACGGCCTCCTCCAGTTCGAGCACGCCGTCGGTGATGTCCCGGATGGCGTCGGAGACGTGCAGGCGGAGCGGGGCCGCGCCGTGACCGGGGGCCACGAGGCCGTGCCGCTGCTGGAGCAGCAGCTGCTCCTCGCGTTCCGCGCGCAGCCGGGCGCCGAGGTCGGCCGGGGGCGGCGGTGCGGTGGGTCGGGGGGCGGGGGTGGTGCGGCCCGGGACCAGTTCCGTGGCCAGCTCGGGGAACTGCTGGAGGAGGGTGCTGATCCAGAGGGCGGCCTGGGCGGTGGGTCGCTCGTCGCGCTCGCCCCGCCCGGCGCGGTCGGCTCGGTCCTCGCGCGCTTCAGGCACGGGGGCCTCCCTGGACCGGGGGGTGGGCGAGGACGGCGGCCAGGGCCGGGGGCAGGAGATGCGCGGGCACGGGGACCGGGCGGCCCGAGCGCCACAGACGGCCGCCGCAGACGCCGTCGAACCCGCTCTCGGCCGGTGCGACGGCCTCCTCGCAGGCCCGGCGCACGGGGCAGTCGGCGCAGGCCAGGAGCGCGGGGGCGGCGTCCTTGGCCTTCTTGGAGAAGACGACCCGCGCGGGGAGCCCGGTGCAGGCGGCCGCGGACTGCCAGCGATCGGTCGAGGCGGGTGGGCGGGAACTCGTTTCGGGCATGGACATGGGACCCCCCTGGGTTCGTGAACGAGCCGTGCTGAGTGAACGTCCCTCCAGACTTACAGATTGCGTGCGCGCCCGCAACGAATTTCCGGCTGGTCAGCCTCCGACGACCTCCGTCAACCTCCTTCAAACCTCCACGAACGGCGCGAATTTTCCTCAGTGCTTGCACGAGAGCACGTAATTCCGCGCGCGCAAGCAAGCTAAACTCTTGCCCACCCCCGAAGGAAGAGAGAAGAACGATGACCAACCAGGGCTTGGACGCGTTCGCCGCGTGGGTCGAAGACCTCATGCGCGAACGCGGCTACGACATCGACAGTCCACGTGGCGGTGGCAAGTCGAGGATCGCGGACGAAGCGGGCGTGCACCGCGCCGCGGTCACCCGCCTGCTGCAGCGGCAGAGCATGCCGGACCTCGAGACCACGCGCCGACTCGCCCGCGTGCTCGGCGTGCCGGTCCGCGACATGCTCATCCGCTCCGGCCGGCTGACCGCGGAGGAACTGGCCGACCCCCACGACCACCTGGCCGCGCCCGCGACCAGCGCGGAGTTCGGCCGCCGTCCCACGCTGGAGGAGGTCGCCGACCTGCTGGGCGTGCCCGCCGACCGACGGGACATGTTCGTCAGGGTGGTGGAGCAGTTCCTGCCGAGTGAGGCGGAGACGGCCGGGCCGGGCCCCGGACACCGACCCGTCAGCGAGGACCGGCGGGTTCTGGTGGAGGCGGCGAAGGGCGTGCCCGTCGCCGCGGACTGACCTGATCCGACGCGATCCGATCGAAGGCCGTTCTGATGGACGAGCGCCCGTGGGCCGACGGGAGCTCCGTTCAACGGCCTGCCCTGGTCCGACTTCCCCTCCCGCACCTCCCCTCTCAACTTCCTCGCCGTTTTAGTTGCGTGCGCGCACGCTCCTCTGTCACAGTTGGTGCAGCGGCGGAGCTGTGCCCGCGAGCCCCGAGCGGGCCGCACCCGTCGCCGTACGCCGGGCCGAGGCGCCGTGCGCCTCCCCTTCCCCGCCCCCGCGCGGCGCCCGCCCGGCGACTTCCCTTCTTCCCGGCGAGGTGACCCGGCATGACCACACCCACCCCACCGAGTGCCTTCCCGGACGTCGAGGCCCTGGTCGTCGACATCCTGGAGGCCGACTCGGCGCTCTCCACGGCGCACGTCGCCGTCGATCCGCCCGAGAACTTCGACGGCACGACCGCCGCCGTCCTCGTCAACCGGCGGGGCGGCGCGTGGATCGGCGAACTCCACGTCGACCAGCCGCTGATCGAGCTGGAGGTGTACGGCCCGACCAAGCAGGCCGCGCACGTCCTGGCCAACTCCGCCCGCCGCGCGCTGCTGGCCGCGGCCGGAAACCGGTACGGCACGAACGTCATCACCGAGGTCGAGGAGCAGGACGGCCCGCGCTGGCTGCCCGACTACCTCTACTCCGCGGCCAACCGCTACGTGAGCGTTCTCAAGGTGTTCCTGGACGTCTACTGACATCCACTGATGTCCACTGACGTCCACTGACGTCCACCGCAACCCGCTCGCGCCTCGCGCCCCACAGACCGAAGGCCCCGCCGAACCGACGGCGGGGCCTTCGCCGTACCCGGACTGCTCCACCCCGGGGCGGCAGCACCACTCCCCATCCCTCTCTACAAGGAGATCCCTCCATGGCAGGCACCAATTCCTCCGAGATCCGCATCGCAGGCGTCGGCCGGCTCTACGTCGCCGCCGCCGACACCAAGGTTCCGACGACCTTCTCCACCGACCCGTCCACCGACTGGGCGGCCGGCTGGAAGAACCTCGGCTTCACCTCCGGTGAGGGCGTCACGTTCAGCAAGAAGGACAAGCTGGAGCCGGTCGACGTGTGGCAGGCCGTCAGCCCGGTGCACTTCGTGTACTCGGACCGCGACCTGACCCTGAAGTTCTCGCTGATGCAGTTCAACGAGGACACGCTGCCGTTCTTCATGGGCGGCGGCGCGGTGACCGCGGTCACCGGCTCGACCGGCGTCTACAAGTACGACATCGCCGACCGCCCGTTCTCCGACGTGCGCGCCCTCGGCCTGGAGTTCACGGACGTCCGCGCCGACGACGGGGCCACCGTGACGTACCGCTTCGGCGTCCCGCGCGGCCAGGTCACGGCGGCGGACGACATCAAGCTGGCCCGCAAGTCGGCGGCCCAGCTCGGCATCACCTACACGGCGATGGCCTCCGCCGACGGTTCGGCGCTGGCCAGCTTCGTGATGAAGGACGCCGCGTACGCCGCGTCCTGACCCACCGGGGTGGGGCGGGCGCCGACCCCGGCCGCCCGCCCCGCCCCGGGCCCCACCTTCTCTTCTCCCTCACCCAAGGAGCGCTCATCACCATGGCCCGTTTCGACGTCAACGCCGCCCGCGCCCAGCGCCTCGAAGCCCTCGGCCGCACCTGGTCGTTCGAGCTCGACGACGAGAGTTTCACCCTGCCCACGGAGCTGACCCGCGCCACCGCGAAGGCGCTGCGGGGGCTCGACGACAACGACGTGGACGGGCTGCTCGGGCTGCTCATGGGCGAGGAGCAGTTCGCCCGCTTCGAGCGGCACGAGGTCACCATGCAGGACATCGCCGCGATCCTGGAGGCCTACGGCAAGGAGACCGGGCTCGGCCTGGGGGAAGGCTGAGCCTCGTCGGGTTCGTCGACGAACACGCCGAGGCCCTCGAAGCGGACCTGCTCCGCTACTACGGGATCGACCTGCTCGACTGGCACCGCGAGCGCCTCTCCACGCGTCGACTCGCGGTGCTCGTCAAGCAGTTGCCGCGGGACAGCGCCCTGAACCGGGAGCTGCACGGCGAGGCCGCCGACTGGTCGGTGACGGACCACCTGCTGGCCGCCGCCGTGGACCATCTGGCGGCCGCGAACTGGATGTTCGCCTGCGTCAACTCGGAGGAGGGAGAGCAGCCGGAGGCGCCGACCCCGGTGCCCCGTCCGGCGGACGCGCCCGAGGGCGGCGAGGAGGACGAGGACGTCCCGTACCCCGAGTCCGACGAGGACTACCGGGACTACCGGGACCATGGGGACACCGCGACCGGCCGGGAGCAGAACGCGACCGCGCCGGACGGAACGCCGTCACCGGTCCAACTGGCCCGGTTCTTCGTCTGATTGCTCATCGGCTGATTGCTCTTCGGCTGACCGGCTCCGCTCAGCCCGATCCGCCGGAGCCGGAGCCGGAGCCGGAGCCCGAGCCCGAGCCCGACGGGCCGTTCTCCTCGTCGCGGCGTCGGCCGCCGGCCCGGCCCTCCAGTTCGTCCGCGAGGGCCCGGGCCTTGTCGGAGAGCCGGGGCCGGACGTCGTCACGGACGCCCGGCGCATCGGGCGGCGCGGGCTCCTCGGTCTGCCGCCGGCCCTTGTCCCGCCCGGTGGCTCCGAGGTCGCCGGGCAGGGCCAGCGGGGGCACGCTCGGCCGGCCGTTGCGCCGGACCACCGGCCGCCGTTCGGAGGGCGGGACGCGCTTCTCCCGCACCTCGCGGGCGGAGAGCAGAATCTCCCCCTCGGCGCCGGAGCCCGCCTCCGCCTCCCCCCGACCGCCGACCTCATCGTCGTCATGGCCCCCAGGGACCTCGTGGACCTCCTCCGCCGGAGGCCCCGGCGTCGACGTCGGCACTGGTGCCGGTGCCGGTGCCGGTGCCGGTGCCGGCAGTGGAGTTCCGTCCGCCACCGAGCGTTCCCGTTCCCCGCGCTGCTCGACTCGCGTCAGTTCGGACGGGGGGCGCAGCAGCTCGACATAGGGGAGCGGAATGACGTCGCCGCCCCGCTCGTCACCGCCCGCGCGCTCGTGCTCGCGCTCGCCCTCGGCCCGCCGGGCGGCCCGGCGCGGACGGCGACCGGTGCGGGCGTCCTCCTGGCCCTGGAGGTAGGCGGCGGTGATCCGCTCCTCGTACGCGCGGCGCACGGCGGGCAGCTGTTCTTCGACCACGTCGGCCCAGCCGGCGCTGTACGCGGCCAGTTCGCGCCGGTCGAGCTCGGCCCGGGGCAGGATCACCAGTTCGTCCGGCTCGTAGCCGAGACGCAGCACCAGCTCCGAGAGCCGGGCGATGAGATGCGGCAGATCGGAGGCTTGTTCGAGCCAGTCGATCGCATGCTGGTGCCGCACGTTGCTCGCGTCCCCGTCCACCCCGTAGGCCTTGCTCTCGTCCCCTGGCCCCATCGCGCCCCCCGCGCGAGGACGGCTGCCCCGTCACCGTCCAACGTTTCTGGTGGACCCTCAGTTCCCTTGCTGGGCCCGGCTGTTCACCATTTCCTTACCCGGAGGAAGTTCGGCCGGATCCTACTCCACGAACCTGGCACCACACCGGGCGCACCCTGCATCGCCGCAGGTCCGGACCGCCGAACAAGGGAGCATCCTCGCCAAACACGGAACGACCCCACGGGATTACTCGTACACTAGTTCGAACACACGTTTCGAACGCCCCAGAGGCGCCACCTGAACCACAGCCCAGCGGACAGACCGGAAAGCAGGCCGACATGGCGACTGGCACGAGCAACTCCCCGAAGCAGCCGATCGACACCTACACCCGCCTGGCCCACCTCCTGCACAACACGCCCCCCGACCGGGAAGCCGTGCTCGACCGGGTGTACGAAGAACTGCTCGCCCGGGAGTCCCGCGCCTACGCGGCCGGCTGGTCGGACGCCCTGACGGAAGCGCGGCGCACCCGCCCGGCGCGTCGGGCCCACCGGGGTCGATCCTGACGAGTGCCGAACCCGTCGCGCCCGCGGCGAGTACCGTCCCGGTATGACGCTTGAGCAGCTCGGCGGCTGCTTCGTCGCCGCCATCACCGGCATCCTCTGCATCACGTTCGCGTTCGACGTCCTGAGCCGATGCCTGCTGAGAGTGCAGGGAGTCAGGACTTCCGCGGAGCTGGTCCGCTTCCGCACGGAGAAAGAGGAAGACGGCCACGAGCTCTACTACGCCGTGGTGACCTTCGACCTGCCCGACGGCACCGAGATGACGGCCGAGACGAGCGAAGGCGTCCGCCATCCACCCCGCGACGTGCAGGAGGGCGACCGTACCGAGGTCCTCTACGATCCGGCGGTGCCGAGCCTCATCACTCTCCCCGCTCTGCTGCCGGGGCGGCTCGGAACCTTGGAGATCCTCTCGCAGTGCGCCGGCTGCCTCGGCCTGGGCGCGATCACGTGGCTGATCCTGGCAGACACGTTCTGAGACCCACCCCACCCCCCGTCACACCCGAAGAGGGCCCGGCTCCTGCAGCCGGGCCCTTCTTGCCGTCCAGGGAGGACGCATGGCGCGAAATATCAAGGACCTCGATGCGGATCTGGTCAAGGCCGAGGACAAGATCCACAACATCCTCGTGGAGCTGGGATCGGTTCCGACGCAGTACCCCACCGTCCTGTTCCGGGTCCTCAAGCTGGAGAAAGACACGTCGAAGCTGACGACGGATGTCGCCGCCACCAACACCGCCGTCGCCGAACTGCAGAACAAGTTCAAGCAATACCGCTGGCTGGTGATCGGCCTCGTCGCCGCGTTCCAAGTCTTCAAGGTGGACATCCAGGCCTTCAAGCTCGACATCACCCTCCTCAAGGAGTGGAAGAGGAACGACGCCATCGCGGGCCTCAAGAATTCCGCCACCATAATGAAGGCAACGTACAGCAAAGAGGCCAAGGCGGCAGTCAAGGACGAATTCAACAAACGCTACGAGAGCGCGTCCAAAAGCCTGCGCGCAAAGTTCAGCAAGCAGGCCAGGCAAGCCCTGGACGCAGAAATCCAGAAGAAGAAGGACGACGCAAAAGCCCAGGCCAAGGCGGACAACCTGGCCTCGCTGCGCAGTCAGCTCGACTCCGCCTACCTCCCGCAGGCGAAAGATACGGAGATTCAGAACGCGCTCAAGGGAGCGAACGACGCGAACGCCAAAATCGACAAGCTCGTCAAGCACCTGAAAGAAGCCGGCGACAAGATAAAGCAGAACGCGGCAACCCCGCAGACCGCGCCGCCCGTGAACGCCAAGGGAAAGCACAGCAAGAACAACCAGAACAACCAGAACCAGAACAACAGGAACAGCCAGGGCAACCAGGCGACGAAGAAGGAACTCGCCGAGATCAAGAGATCCGTCACCGCACTGAGCGAGGCCCTCGCAGGAGTCTGAGCGCCACCGCGAAAGGGAAAGGACCAGCAAACGGATGTCTCTCGTTCGAGCACTCGAAAGATCAGCCGCCGGGCTCAAGAACTTCCAGAGCCAGGCGAGTTCGGCCGGCACCGCCGCGAAGAGCGTCGGCGACAAGGCGAAGTCCGGGGAAGGACAGCTCAAGCAGTTCAAGACCGCCGCCCAGGGCGCGGAAAAGGAGCTGAAGGACCTCAGAACCGCCTCCGACCAAGCCGAGAAGTCGCTCGCCAAAGCCGGGAAGACCGGTTCCACCGCGGGCACGAACCTCGGCAAGTACGAGTCGGGGGCGAGCAAGGCCGCCAAGGGCCAGGACAAGATGAACAAGTCGATGAAGGGCAACTTCTTCGGCATGCTCATGGAACTGCTGGCGCCGCTCATCCAGAAGGTCGTCGAGATGGCGACCAAGTCCAAAACCATGCAGAAGGTCCTCGGCACGGCCTTCGGCGTCATCAAGACCGTGATCGGCACCGTCATGAAGGCCATCGGGCCGATCATGAAGAGCGCCGCCAAGCTCATCAAGTCGATCTGGACCGGCATCAAGACGGCGATCTCGGCCGTCGTCAAGGCCATCGCCACGGTCATCAAGACCTACGTCAACATCTGGAAGAAGGTCATCAGCACCGCGCTGAACGCGATCAAGACGGTCGTCTCCGGCGTCTGGAAGGGCATCAAGGCCGTCATCTCGCCGGTCGTCAACTGGGTCAAGTCCGCGATCCCGAACGCCTTCAAGGCCGTCAAGGACAAGCTGTCCAGCATCTGGGGCGGCCTCAAGGGCATCGCGAGCCGTGCCTTCGACGGCATCAAGGGCGCGGTGAAGGGCCCGATCAACGCGGTCATCGGCATCATCAACCGCGCGATCGGCGCCCTCAACGGCATCAAGGTGTCGATCCCCGGCTGGGTGCCCGGCGTCGGCGGCAAGACCTTCGGCGTCAGCCTGCCGAGGATCCCCATGCTGGCCACCGGCGGTGTCGTCATGCCCCGCTCCGGCGGTGTCCCGGCGATCCTCGCCGAGGCCGGTGAGGCGGAGGCCGTCCTGCCGCTCAGCAAGCTGGACCGGCTGCTGCGCCGGGCCGCCGCCCAGGGCTCGGCGTACGCCGGAGCCGCGGGGGCGGGCGGCGCGCTGCACATCGAGCACTACTACGCGGCCGAGACGAGCAGCCCGCAGCGCACCGCCGACGCGCTGATGTTCCTGGCGAAGGCACGCGGATGACCGCCGCCGCGCTGTCCCCGGGAGCCGGGGTGGCCGACCTGCTGGCCGGAGTCCCGCAGGCCATGAACGCCCTGCGGTCCCGACTGGGGGAGAGCCGCAGTACGGCGCGGTCTCTCGTCGGCCGGGTCAAGGGCGCGCTCGGCGGCGTCGACGGCATCGGTTCCGCCGCGTCCCAGGGCGCCGCCTCCGTCCGTCAGGTCAAGACGGGCGCCGAGGCCGCCGCCCAATCCGTCATGAAGACCGGGCAGACCGCCGCCACGGCCGCCACCGGCATCAGGTCGGCCGGCGCCCGCGCCAAGGGCGGGCGGCGAAGCCTCGACGTCCTCCAGTCGGGCCTGGGCGTGCTCGCCCTCGCCGCCGGTTTCATCGACATCGTCGGGATCGTCGGCGACCTCATGGGCGTCTTCGGCACCGCCATGACCATCGGCGCCGGCGTGATGCTGATCATCAACGCGCTGACCCGGGCCAACCCCATCGGGTTCGTCACCGGGCTGCTGCTGCCCGTCGCCGGGTGGCTGCTCGATCTCGCGATGAACTCGGAGACCGGTCAGCGGCTGATGGAGCAGCTCGCCACCCTCGTGCTGAAGTACGTCGAGGGCTATCTGACGGTCATGGCGCCGCTGCTCAAGGCCGTCGCGAGCGTGGTGAACACGTACGTCACCGGCTACCTCGGCGTCATCACCACCGCGCTGACGGTCGTGGGCGCGCTCATCGGCACCGGCTTCGCCGTCCTGAAGGCGCTGACCACCGGGGACACCCGGGCGCTCAGCGGCAAGGTGTCGTCGCTCTGGCGCGGGTTCAAGGACGCGGTGCGGCCGGCGCTGGACTGGATCACCAAGGACATCCCCCGGATGTTCACCCGGATCAAGGAGGCCGTCTCCCGCACCCTCGGCGCGATGGGGCAGTTCGTCACCACCGGCACGCAGACCGTCGCCGGTGTGGTGAAGGGACCGATCCAGGGGCTCATCGCCTTCGCCAACTGGGTCATCGACAAGCTCAACTCGCTGAGCTTCTCGTTCCTCGGCAAGAAGTTCGGCGTCCACCTGGACAAGATCCCGATGCTCGCGGAGGGCGGCGTCGCCGTCCCCGGCGCCGCCCGGGGCGCGGGCCGGGTGCTGTCGCTGACGGCGCTGGACCGGCAGCGGGCCCTCGCCCGGCGGAGCGGCTCACGGGCCTCCCGACAGCCGCACCGCGTCCGGGAGTTCCACGAGAGCGCGGGCGCCGGCGCCCGAGGCACCGCGGAGGACCTGCTCTTCCTGGCCACAGCACACACATGCGCCTGAGCCCGCACCCGAGCCGCCCGCACTCAAGGCCGCACCCGGGCCTGCACCGGAGCGCGCATCCGAGCCCGCGCCTGAGCCCCCAGCCGAGCGCGCATCCGAGCCCGCGTCCAAACCCGCACCCCAGCTCGCATCCGAGCCCGCGCCCAAACCTGCACCCAAACGCGCGCCCGAGCCCCCATCCGAGCCCGAGCCCGCGCCCGAGCCCGCACCCAAACCCCCATCCGAGCCCGCGCCCAAACCCGCGCCCGAACCCGAGAGCGAGGTGACGGCCGAGATGGCCGAGACCACGACAACCGCATACACCGACGATGTGGCCCCCGGCTCACTCATCACCCGCGACGGGCAGATGCAGTGGGCCGGACTGCTGATGGGCCCCGGCACCCTGTACGAGATCGACCGCGGGGGCCTCACCGGCTGGGAGGACCTGCCGGACTACGACTCCTCCGACGCCGACCACCCCACCGCGCACGGCGCCTGGCCCGGCGCCCGCTACGCCAAGCCGCGCCGGGTCGGCGGCACGGTGTGGACCGTCCCGGCGCAGGACGACTCCGCGGCCTCCCTCGGCGCGACCCGGACCCTGCGCCAGGCGCTGCTGCTCGGCGACGCGGAGCGCTGGCTGGCGGTGCGGCTGCACGGCGAGACGCTGGCCGTGCGCGCCCGGGTCAGCCAGCGGCTGCTGGCCGCCGACCGCACGTACACCACCCAGGGCGTGTCCCGGGCGTCCGTGCAGTGGTACGCCACCGACCCGCGCCGCTACTCGGTCAGCGAGCAGACCGCGGTCACCGGCGCCCCGCAGCCGGAGAGCGGTCTGTCCTGGCCGCTGACCTGGCCCCTCTACTGGGGACAGGCGGACTCCACCGGGGACGTCAACGCCGACAACGGCGGCTCCGCGCCCACCCACCCGGTGATCACCTTCACCGGCCCGTGCGTCAACCCGACGGTGACCGACCGGACCTCGGGGCAGCGGCTGCGCTACGAGATCACGCTGGCCGGCGGGGACGAACTCGTCGTCGACACCGCCGCCGGCACGGTCACCCTCAACACCACTGCGTCGCGCCGGCACACCGCGGCCGCCGACAGCAGCCCCGAGGAGCTCTTCGCCTTCGCCCCCGGCCGCGCCCAACTCGCCTTCCGTCCTGACGCCCACGGCGCGGGCGCCCAGATGAGCGTGCGCTGGCGCGAGGCGGAGTGGTGACCGGCGGCTCCGGACAGGCCCTCACCCCACCCCAATAGACCACGGGAGACCAGCAGATGAACCTGCGCAGCTCATGGGTGGCCGAGACCGGCCAGACCCGCGAGGACACCCGCCTGACCCAGCTCGGCGCGACCACCCCGGCCAACCCGCTCGACGTCCGCTCCGGCATCCTGCCCGGCTCCTACGACGGGCAGTACCGGCTCGCCGGCTTCTGGATGGAGGGCGGCGCCGGCACCATGACCGCCACCGTCCACGAGGGCCGGGCCGTCGTCCAGGCCGACAGCAACCAGGGCGCCTACCCGGTCACCCTGGCCGAGCCGCTGACCCTCACCTTCGCCGACGGCGACGCCCAGTACGCCCGGTACGACATGGTCGTCCTGCGGATCTACGACGACCTCTACGACGACTCCGGCTTCACCAAGGCCGCCGTCGAGATCGTCAAGGGCACCCCGGCCGTCCCCCCGGAGACGCCGCCGCTCCCGGGCATCGTGCTGCCGATCTACCGGGTCCTGATCCGGGCCGGCAGCAGCGCCGGCACCGGCGGCGTCAACTGGAACGAGGACGTCCTCGACCTGCGCACGCCCACCGTCGCGGTCGGCGGCATCCTGCCCGTGGTCGGCGACACCGGAAACGGCGCCTACCCCGGCCAGTACCGCGACTCCGGCGGCGCCCTGCAGCGCTGGGACGGCTCCGCCTGGGTCGGCTACCCCAGCGCCCTGGGCGGCATCGCCCCGGCCGGCGCGGCCACCACGGCCAGCTACACCGGCCAGTACCGGGACGGCTCCGACGGCACCCTCCAGCGCTGGAACGGTTCGGCGTGGGTGTCCTACCAGCGCGTCCCCACCTGGTCCAACTACACGCCCGTCTGGTACTCGTCCACCGGCGCCGCGCCCGTGGTCGGCAACGGCAGCCTCAACGGCAGGTACATGAAGCTGGGCACGCTGGTCCAGCTCCGGGTGCGGCTGGCCATCGGCACGACGACCAACCTCTCCGCGCTGGACACGGCCGGCGCCTGGTCCATCTCGCTGCCGTCCCCGCCGGCCACCGGCTGGATGGCCGACATCCTGCTCAACGTCGTCGGCTACACCAGCAACGGCTTCCGGTTCTTCCAGGGCACCGCCCAGCTGTCGGCGAACAACGGGGGCACGGCCATCAGGTTCACCGTCACCTCGGGCACGACCGCGGCGAGCACGGGCTGGACCAAGGCGGTGCCCTACACCTGGCAGGCCGGCGACGTCCTGTCGATCTGGGGCTCCTACGAGTCGGCCTCCTGAGCCCCTCCCCTCCCCCGCGCCGCCTCACCCTCCCCTCCCCTCCCCTCCCCTCCCCAGTTCCTCCCCACCCGCCCCCGGTCCCCCGCCCGGCACTCGGAAGGAAACGCCATGACCGTACGTTCCGCCTGGCTGTCGCCCAACAGCCAGACCCGGGAGGACACCCGGGTCACCCAGATCGGAGCGGTCACCCCGACCACCGACATCAAGGGCCGCTCCGGTGTCCTGCCCGGCTCCGCGAACGGCCAGTACCGGGTCACCGGACTCTGGCTGAACGGCACCACGGGCGGCATGACGGCCACCGTCGGCGTCGGCCGGGCCGTCATCCAGACCTCCGTCGCCCGGGGCGCCTACCCGGTCGCCGTCACCGAGCCGGCCCCGCTCACCTTCGAGGCGGGCGACCCCCAGTTCGGCCGTATCGACCTCGTCGTCCTGCGGATCTACGACAACGACTACGACGGCTCGGGCCGCACCGAGGCCGTCGCCGAGATCGTCAAGGGCACCCCGGCCGCCGTCCCGGCCGCGCCCGCCGCACCGGACGCCTCCCTCGTGCTGTTCACCGTCGCCGTCGCCAAGAACGCCTCCGCCGGCTCCGGCGGCATCGACTGGGACAGCGCCCGCGTCGACCTGCGTCCCACCACCGTCCCGCTGGGCGGCATCCTGCCGACCCGCTCCGACGACACCGCCCCCGGCGGCTACCCCGGGCACTACCGCGACGTCAACAACACGCTCCAGCGCTGGGACTCCACGGCCTGGGTGGCCTACCCGAAGGGCATCGGCGGGCTCGTCCCGGCCGGAGTGCTGACCACCGGCGGCTACCCCGGCCAGTACCGGGACTCCGCCGCCGGACAGCTCCAGCGCTGGAACGGCGCCGCCTGGCTGCCCGCCGTGCCGGGGCCGGCCTTCGCGCAGTCCCTGGACGCCGGGACCACCACCTCGACGGCCTACACGGCCGCCCTCACGGGCACCACGGTCACGGCCCTCACGCTCAACTTCACCGCCCCGCCGTCCGGCGCCGTGATCATCACCGTCGGCGCACGGATCTCCACCTCGGGCACCGAGACCGCGCAGGCGCATATGTCCCCGCAGGTCACGCTCGGTACGACCGTGCTCTGGGCACCGGACGACGAGCGTGCCGCGTCGGCCTCGGGCAGCCTCGGCAAGTCGGTGTCGACCCAACTGCGCCTGGGCTCCCTCACCGTGGGCTCGACCTACACGGTCACCGCGATGCACCGGTCGAACACCGCCAACATCACCTGCTGGTTCGACAACATCTTCGTCCGCGTCGACCCGATCGCCTGAGCCGTCCCGCTCCCGATCCCCTTCAGCTCTCCCGAAAGGAGTCGATCATGCCCGTGCGCTCCGGATGGCTCTCCCTCGACGGCCAGTCCCGCGAGGACACCCGCCTCGTCTCGCTCGGCGCCCTGACGCCCACCTCGCCGGTCGCCACCCGCTCCGGTGTGCTGCCGGGCTCCTCCGACGGCCTCCAGCGCATCTCCGGCTTCACGCTGACCGGCACGGCGAACAGCATGTCCGCCACGGTCAGCCCCGGCCGCGCCGTGCTCCAGAGCACCGACGGCAGGGGCGCCTACCCGGTCGCCCTCACCGAGTACCTGCCCCTGACGTTCCCGGACGGCAACGCCCAGCACAACCGCATCGACCTGGTCGTCCTGCGGATCTACGACGACGCCTACGACGGCTCCACCCGCACCGAGGCCGTCATCGAGATCGTCCCGGGCACCCCGGCCGCGGCCCCGACGGTACCGCCGGCGCCCGGCCTGTCGCTGCCGCTGTACGAGGTCACCGTGCCGGCCAACGCGAGCGCGGGCGCCGGCGGCCTCGCCTGGAGCTCCGCGCTGCTCGGCCGCCGCACCGCCACGGTCGGCGTCGGCGGCATCCTCCCGGTGGTCACGGACACCTCCAACGGCGCCTACCCCGGCCAGTACCGGGACGTGGGCGGCCGGCTCCAGCGCTGGAGCGGCACCGCGTGGACCGACTACCCGGTGCTGCCGACCTGGCAGAGCTGGACGCCGGCCTGGACGACCGGCACCGCGCTGGCCACCCCGGCCTACGGCAACGCCGTCGTCAACTGCCGGTACGTCAAGTTCGGCACCGCCGTGCACCTCAACTTCTCGATCCAGTTCGGCAGCACGACCAACTTCGGCACCGGCCCCGCCACCACGGACAACTGGCGGTTCGCGCTGCCGACGCCCGCGTCCGCCGTCCACCAGATGCTCGGCTGGGCCGAGGTGGGCGCCTCCAACGGCGCGCGCGCCATGTGCCGGATCTACCTGGCCACGACCGACGCCTTCGAGCTGGGCATCGCCTCGGGCCGGCCCGACGCCACCGCCATCGTCACGCCCACCTGGGGCTCTGTGGACTCCCTGACGCCGTGGACCTGGGCCAGCGGCCACGCCGTCCGGGGCAGCGCCACCTACGAGGCCGCGTCATGACGACCACGAACACGCCCTACCGGGCGATCTTCTGCGATCTGCGCACCGACGCCACCATCGACATCCTGCCCCTGCGGGACGTCACCGTCGACGACTACATCGGCAAGCCGGGATCCCTCTCCGGCACCGTCCCGGTCCCCAACGCCGAGATGGCCGCCCGCGTCCGCCGCATCGAGGAGGGCCGCACCTCGGTCTACCTCCAGCGCGGCAACGACCTGTGGTGGGGCGGCATCATCTGGACGTCCACCCTGCAGAGCGACGACCGCGGCGTCCTCACCCTCGGCATCCAGGCGGCCACCTTCGAGTCCTACGCCGGCCGCCGCCGGATCCGCGACGACGTCGGCTTCCAGGACGTCGAGCAGCTGACGGTCGCCCGCAAGCTCTGGGAACACCTCCAGACCGGCAAGTTCGCCGACGAGACCGGACCCGTCGTGCCCGGCGGGGACATCAAGGTCGACTACGGCTACGAGACCCCCCAGCAGCCCCGGCTCCGCTCGGTGAAGTACCTGGACGGCGACGAGACCGTCTACCTGGAGGCGTTCGACGCGCTCGCCGCCCTGGAGAACGGCTTCGAGCACTACATCGCCGTCTACCGCGACCCGGTCACCGGCACCCGCGTGCGCCGGCTGCGGCTGGGCAGCCCGAAGATCACCACCGGCACCACCGACCTGGTGATGGACCGGCCCGGCACGATCCTGTCGTACACCTTCCCGCGCGACGCCACCCGCGGCGGCACCACCGCCCGGGCCCGCGGCGCCACCGACAACACCAGCCAGGCCGTGGACTCCCGCCCGATGTTCGCCGACGCCGACATCCCCGCCGGCGACGACCTGATCAAGGTCGGCTACCCGCGCATCGACCTGGCCTCGGACCACAACGACATCGCCAGCATCCCCGTCCTGCGCTCGCTGGCCAACGCCGAACTCGCCGAAGGCACCGGCGCGGTGGTGATCCCCGAGATCAGCGTCCGCCTCGACGACCTGGTGCCGTCCGCACTGCTGGGCCGCACCGTCCGGCTGCGGATCACCGACGAGTGGTGGACCGAGGGCCTGGACGCCCGCTACCGGATCGTCGGCGTCAAGGTCAGCCCGGCCCAGCGCGGCCGCCCGGACACCGCCGAGCTCTACCTGGAGGAGGTCTGATGCCCCAGCTCCCCGAAGACATCATCGACCGGCTCACCCAGATGGAACGCCGCATCCAGCAGCTGTCCACCGCCGTGAACACCCGGCCCGCACTCAACACGATCACCGGCGGCGAGGTCGAGATCAAGGACGGCGCCCTGAAGGTCACCGACGGCGGCACCTTCCTGGTCCAGCGGCCCGGCACCACCGACGCGATGTTCCGGGTCGGCTCCTGGAAGGGCGAGGAGTACGGCCTGGAGATCCACCGCCAGACCGGCAGCCTCGCCATGACCCTGTTCAACGGCGACGGCAGCGCCGCCAGCCTCCAGCCGCTGCGGATCTACGACAACGGCAGCCGGGAGATCTTCTCCGACGACGTCAACACCGGCGGCCTCGCCCGGCCCTGGCTGGCCATGCTGCCCCCGCAGGACACCACGCCGGCGCGCTGGCCGCAGTCCACGTCGACGGCCTGGACGACGATCGCACGGTCGTACAACCCGGTCTGGCAGCCCAAGCTGCGGCTCCGGGTGAGCACCGCGGTCAGCTCCGGCGCCACCGGCCAGGTCCGAGTGCTCGTCAACAGCGTCCAGTGGGGTCCCACGGTCGCCGCCGGCGTCGAGTTCGACTACACGGACGCGATCTCCGCCACCTTCGCCACGGCGTTCACCGGCACGGTCACGGTCGAGATCCAGGCCATCGTCACCACCACGTCCGGCACCGTCTACGCGACCCCGACCCTCATGCACGGCCGCCAGAGCTGACCACCCAGGAAGGCAGCGCATTCATGGACATCGACCCCACCCAGCCCTGGGGCCTCGCGATCGACTACGCGGGCCGCGCCACCCTCACCGAGGGCGGCCACACGATCCACGTCAACGTCTCCGACACCAGCCTCAGCTCGGTCATCGGACCCGACTCGATCACCGGCACCTACTCGGCCGTCAACATCACCGCCCAGTTCACCGTGAGCGGCGCGGGCGGCGCCGTCCTGCGCGGCTACGGCCGGATCACCGTCATGCCCGTCGGCACGGCCCCGGTCGTCCCCGATCAGACGGCGATCCAGCGCGCGGTCGCCGCGGCCCTCGCCGACTTCGAGACCACCACGGCCGCGTACGCGGCCCTGTGCGCCCAGTGGCAACCGGGCGAGGGGGACGACACCACCACGGACCCCGAGACCGACCCCGAGACCGACCCCGAGACCGACGCGGACATCGTCGTCTGAGCACCCAGGGAGGCACCACCATGGCCAACCCCCTCTCCGCCGACGCCCTCGTGTCCGCACTGCGGGCCGAGGGCGTCACCGTCGTCGAGCACGCCGGCTGGCGCACCCACAACCGCAACCACAAGGGAAGTTGGGGCCCGGTCAACGGCGTGATCATCCACCACACCGTCACCTCCGGCACCAGCAACAGCGTGAGCCTGTGCTTCGACGGCCACTCCACCCTGCCCGGCCCCCTCTGCCACGGCGTGATCGCCAAGGACGGCACGGTCCACCTCGTCGGCAACGGCCGCGCCAACCACGCGGGCAGCGGCGACGGCGACGTCCTCAAGGCCGTCGTCGCCGAGAAGGCGCTGCCCGCGCCGAACGAGAACGACACGGACGGAAACGTCCACTTCTACGGCTTCGAGTGCGTCAACCTCGGCGACGGCAAGGACCCGTGGCCCGCCGTCCAGCTGGAGGCCATGGTCCGGGCGTCCGCCGCGCTGTGCCGGGCGCACGGCTGGTCGGCCGGCTCGGTCATCGGCCACAAGGAGTGGACGAACAAGAAGGTCGACCCGCGCGGCTTCGCGATGTCGGACTTCCGCATCAGGGTCGCGAGCCGGCTCGGCGCCAAGCCCAGCGGCTCCACCGGCTCCACCGGCTCCACCGGCTCCGGCAACTCCGGCTCCGGCAACTCCGGTACGGCCAAGCCGACTTACCAGCCGTTCCCCGGCGACGCCTGGTTCCGGAAGAACCCGAAGTCGGCGATCGTCACCGCGATGGGCAAGCGCCTGGTCGCCGTCGGCTGCTCCGCGTACGCCTCCGGCCCGGGCCCGCAGTGGACCGACGCCGACCGCCGCTCCTACGCGAGCTGGCAGCGCAAGCTCGGCTACACCGGCGCCGCCGCGGACGGCTGGCCCGGCGCCACGTCCTGGGCCGCCCTCAAGGTCCCGTACAGCTCCTGAGAACCGTTCCTGAGAACCCCTGCGAATCGAGGAACCCGATGTCAGAGGCCGCCAAGCGGACCCTCCGCACCGTTGTCCAGACCGCTGTCGGCCTGTGCGTCCTGCTGCCGACGGTCGTCGACGCCGCCGGCATCCCCGAGACCCTGCCCTGGGTCGCCGGCGCGCTCACCGCCGCCGCGGGCGCGACCAGGATCATGGCCCTGCCCGCCGTACAGACCCTGCTGCCCTCGTGGCTGCGCACGGACGCCCCGGCGACCGGCGAACGGGGCGAAGCGTGAACGAACCCCTCTCCGACCCGGCCGCCGTCGCCCTGGAACTGGAACGGCTGCGCGGCACCGTCGAGGCCGGGTTCGCGCGGGTCGACGGCTCGCTCGCCCTGCTGGTCCAGCGCAGCGACCAGACCGACAAACAGCTCGCCGACCATGAACACCGCCTCGACGCCCTGGAACGCTCCCGCTGGCCGCTCGCCAGCATCGGCGCCCTGGCCGCCCTGGCGACGGTCGCCGTCGCCGCCTGGGAACTGACCGGCCGCTGAAACGCCGAAGGGCGGTCACCCCGTACGAACCGGGGTGACCGCCCTTCAGAACCAACTACCGGAACCGACTAGCGGAACCGACTACTACTGGTTGTACGGACCGTAGTCGTAGTCCTCCAGCGGAACGGCCTGGCCGGAGCCCGTGCCGAACGGCGAGTAGTCGATGTCGTCGTAGCCGACGGCCGAGTACATCGCGGCCTTGGCCTCTTCGGTCGGCTCGACCCGGATGTTGCGGTAGCGGGCGAGACCCGTACCGGCCGGGATGAGCTTACCGATGATGACGTTCTCCTTGAGGCCGATCAGGGAGTCGGACTTGGCGTTGATCGCCGCGTCCGTCAGCACCCTGGTCGTCTCCTGGAAGGACGCCGCCGACAGCCAGGACTCCGTGGCCAGCGAGGCCTTGGTGATACCCATGAGCTGCGGACGACCGGAGGCCGGGTGACCGCCCTCCTGCACCACACGACGGTTCTCGACCTCGAACTTCGAGCGCTCGACGAGCTCGCCGGGCAGCAGCTCGGCGTCGCCGGACTCGATGATCGTCACGCGGCGCAGCATCTGCCGGATGATGATCTCGATGTGCTTGTCGTGGATCGACACACCCTGCGAGTTGTACACCTTCTGGACCTCGCCGACCAGGTGGACCTGGACGGCACGCTGACCCAGGATGCGCAGCACGTCGTGCGGGTTGGTGGCACCCACGGTGAGCTTCTGGCCCACCTCGACGTGCTCGCCCTCGCTCACCAGGAGACGGGCGCGCTTCGAGATCGGGAACGCCGTCTCGTCGCTGCCGTCGTCCGGCGTGATGACGATCTTCTTGGTCTTCTCGGTCTCCTCGATCCGCACGCGGCCCTGGGCCTCGGAGATCGGGGCGACACCCTTCGGGGTACGGGCCTCGAAGAGCTCGACGACACGCGGCAGACCCTGGGTGATGTCGTCACCGGCCACACCACCGGTGTGGAAGGTACGCATCGTCAGCTGGGTGCCGGGCTCACCGATGGACTGGGCGGCGATGATGCCGACCGCCTCACCGATGTCGACCAGCTTGCCGGTGGCCAGCGAGCGGCCGTAGCACATGGCGCAGGTGCCGACCTGGGACTCACAGGTCAGGATCGAGCGGGTCTTGACCTCCTCGACGCCGTGCCGGACCAGCTGGTCGATGAGCACGTCGCCCAGGTCCACGTTGGCCGGCGCGATCACCTTGCCGTCGATGACGACGTCCTCGGCGAGCATGCGGGCGTAGACGCTGGTCTCGACGTCGTCCGTCTTGCGCAGGACGCCGTCCTCGCCACGGATCGCGATCTTCAGCTTCAGACCGCGCTCGGTGCCGCAGTCCTCCTCGCGGATGATGACGTCCTGCGAGACGTCCACCAGACGACGGGTCAGGTAACCCGAGTCGGCGGTACGCAGGGCGGTGTCCGCCAGACCCTTACGGGCGCCGTGCGTGGAGATGAAGTACTCCAGCACGGACAGGCCCTCACGGAAGGACGCCTTGATCGGACGCGGGATGGTCTCGTTCTTCGCGTTCGACACCAGACCACGCATACCGGCGATCTGCCGCATCTGCATCATGTTTCCTCGGGCACCCGAGTCAACCATCATGAAGATGGGGTTCGTCTTGGGGAAGTTCGCGTTCATCGCCTCGGCGACCTCGTTGGTCGCCTTGGTCCAGATCGCGATGAGCTCCTGCGTGCGCTCTTCCTTGGTGATCAGACCGCGCTCGTACTGCTTCTGGACCTTCTCGTCCTGCGCCTCGTAGCCCTTGACGATCTCCTTCTTCGCCTCGGGAACGACGACGTCGGAGATGGCCACGGTGACGCCGGAACGGGTCGCCCAGTAGAAGCCGGACGCCTTCAGGTTGTCGAGCGTCGCCGCCACGATGACCTTGGGGTAGCGCTCGGCCAGGTCGTTGACGATCTCGGAGAGCTGCTTCTTGCCCACCGAGTAGTCGACGAACGGGTAGTCCTCGGGCAGCAGCTCGTTGAAGAGCGCACGGCCCAGGGTCGTCCGCAGGCGGAAGGTGTCACCCTGCTGCCACTCCGGCTCGCCCTCCTCGCGCGCCGGCGGCGTCCAGCCACGCGGCGGGATGGTGCCCACCGGGAAGCGGATGTCGATCGCCGACTGCAGCGCGAGCTCACCGGCGTCGAACGCCATGATCGCCTCGGCCGTGGAGCCGAAGGACCGGCCCTCGCCCTTGGTGTCACGCAGCTCGCCGTCGGTCGTGAGGAAGAACAGACCGAGGACCATGTCCTGGGTCGGCATCGTCACCGGACGGCCGTCGGCGGGCTTGAGGATGTTGTTCGAGGACAGCATCAGGATGCGCGCCTCGGCCTGCGCCTCCGCGGAGAGCGGCAGGTGGACGGCCATCTGGTCACCGTCGAAGTCCGCGTTGAACGCGGTGCAGACGAGCGGGTGGATCTGGATGGCCTTGCCCTCGACCAGCTGCGGCTCGAAGGCCTGGATGCCCAGGCGGTGCAGGGTGGGCGCACGGTTCAGCAGCACCGGGTGCTCGGCGATGACCTCTTCGAGGACGTCGTACACGACGGTGCGGCCGCGCTCCACCATGCGCTTGGCGCTCTTGATGTTCTGCGCGTGGTTGAGGTCGACCAGCCGCTTCATGACGAACGGCTTGAAGAGCTCCAGCGCCATGGCCTTCGGCAGACCGCACTGGTGCAGCTTGAGCTGCGGACCGACGACGATCACGGAACGCGCGGAGTAGTCCACACGCTTGCCGAGCAGGTTCTGACGGAATCGACCCTGCTTGCCCTTGAGCATGTCGCTCAGGGACTTCAGCGGGCGGTTACCGGGACCGGTGACCGGACGGCCACGACGACCGTTGTCGAACAGCGCGTCGACGGCCTCCTGGAGCATGCGCTTCTCGTTGTTCACGATGATCTCGGGCGCACCGAGGTCGAGAAGGCGCTTCAGGCGGTTGTTGCGGTTGATCACACGGCGGTACAGGTCGTTCAGGTCGGAGGTCGCGAAGCGGCCACCGTCCAGCTGCACCATCGGGCGAAGGTCCGGCGGGATGACCGGCACGCAGTCCAGCACCATGCCCTTGGGGCTGTTGCTGGTCTGCAGGAACGCGGAGACGACCTTGAGGCGCTTGAGCGCACGGGTCTTCTTCTGGCCCTTGCCGGTGCGGATGATCTCGCGGAGCTTCTCGGCCTCCTCGTCGAGGTCGAAGGACTCCAGGCGCTTCTGCAGCGCAGCGGCGCCCATCGAGCCGTCGAAGTACGTGCCGAAGCGGTCACGCAGCTCGCGGTAGAGGAGCTCGTCGCCCTCCAGGTCCTGGACCTTGAGGTTCTTGAAGCGCGTCCAGACCTCGTCGAGGCGGTCGATCTCGCGCTGCGCGCGGTCGCGCAGCTGCTTCATCTCCCGCTCGGCGCCTTCGCGCACCTTGCGGCGCACATCGGCCTTGGCGCCCTCGGCCTCGAGCTCGGCCAGGTCGGTCTCGAGCTTCTTGGCGCGGGCCTCGAGGTCGGCGTCGCGCCGGTTCTCGATCTGCTGACGCTCGACGGAGACATGCGCCTCCAGCGAGGGCAGGTCACGCGTACGGCGCTCGTCGTCGACGAACGTGATCATGTACGCCGCGAAGTAGATGACCTTCTCGAGGTCCTTCGGGGCGAGGTCGAGCAGGTAGCCGAGGCGCGACGGAACGCCCTTGAAGTACCAGATGTGCGTGACGGGGGCGGCCAGCTCGATGTGGCCCATCCGCTCACGACGCACCTTGGCGCGAGTGACCTCGACGCCGCAGCGCTCGCAGATGATGCCCTTGAACCGGACACGCTTGTACTTGCCGCAGTAGCACTCCCAGTCCCGGGTCGGACCGAAGATCTTCTCGCAGAAGAGTCCGTCCTTTTCCGGCTTGAGCGTGCGGTAGTTGATCGTCTCGGGCTTCTTGACCTCGCCGTGGCTCCACTGACGGATGTCGTCCGCCGTGGCCAGGCCGATCCGGAGCTCGTCGAAGAAGTTGACGTCGAGCACTATGCGTCAATCCCTCTCAGGGTTGTAAGTCTTGGGGTCTGATACGGGGGTCTCGGGGCCGGCCGGAGGCTCAGGGATCTTCATCGCTGAACCTCCTGACCGAACTCCCGTCAGACCTCTTCGACGCTGCTCGGCTCGCGCCGGGACAGGTCGATGCCGAGCTCCTCCGCCGCGCGGAAGACGTCCTCGTCGGTGTCACGCATCTCGATGGACATACCGTCGCTGGACAGCACCTCCACGTTCAGGCAGAGCGACTGCATCTCCTTGATGAGCACCTTGAAGGACTCGGGGATGCCGGGCTCGGGGATGTTCTCGCCCTTGACGATGGCCTCGTAGACCTTCACGCGGCCGGTCACGTCGTCGGACTTGATGGTCAGGAGCTCCTGAAGGGCGTACGCGGCGCCATAAGCCTCCAGCGCCCACACCTCCATCTCACCGAAGCGCTGACCGCCGAACTGCGCCTTACCACCCAGCGGCTGCTGGGTGATCATCGAGTACGGACCGGTCGAGCGGGCGTGCAGCTTGTCGTCGACCAGGTGGTGCAGCTTGAGGATGTACATGTACCCGATGGAGATCGGGTCCGGGAACGGCTCACCGGAGCGGCCGTCGAACAGCCTCGCCTTACCGGTCGGCTGCACCATGCGCTCGCCGTCGCGGTTCGGGATGGTGTGCTGCAGCAGACCCGCCAGCTCGTCCTCACGCGCACCGTCGAAGACCGGGGTGGCGACGTTGGTGCCGGGGGCGACCGAGTCGGCGCCGATGACCTGCAGTCGCTGTGCCCAGTCGTCGGCGAGACCGGAGACGTCCCAGCCGCGGCTGGCGAGCCAGCCGAGGTGGATCTCCAGCACCTGTCCCGGGTTCATTCGGGACGGCACGCCGAGCG
This sequence comes from Streptomyces sp. NPDC001858, assembly GCF_053594615.1. Taxonomy (NCBI): domain Bacteria; kingdom Bacillati; phylum Actinomycetota; class Actinomycetes; order Kitasatosporales; family Streptomycetaceae; genus Streptomyces; species Streptomyces sp. NPDC001858. Next base: position 224,164 of record NZ_JBSFEV010000001.1, on the reverse strand, counting down.
GGTTGAGGATGATGTCGACCGGGGTCCCGTCCTCGAGGAACGGCATGTCCTCGATGGGCAGGATCTTGGAGATGACACCCTTGTTGCCGTGCCGGCCGGCGAGCTTGTCGCCGTCCGTGATCTTGCGCTTCTGCGCCACGTAGACACGGACCAGCTGGTTCACGCCCGGCGGCAGCTCGTCGCCCTCTTCGCGGTCGAAGACGCGGACGCCGATGACCTTGCCGATCTCGCCGTGCGGGACCTTCAGCGAGGTGTCACGGACCTCACGGGCCTTCTCGCCGAAGATCGCGCGCAGCAGGCGCTCCTCCGGGGTCAGCTCGGTCTCGCCCTTGGGCGTGACCTTGCCGACCAGGATGTCGCCGGCGACGACCTCGGCGCCGATGCGGATGATGCCGCGCTCGTCGAGGTCGGCGAGGACCTCCTCGGAGACGTTCGGGATGTCCCGGGTGATCTCCTCGGGGCCGAGCTTGGTGTCACGGGCGTCGACCTCGTGCTCCTCGATGTGGATCGAGGAGAGGACGTCGTCCTGCACGAGGCGCTGCGACAGGATGATCGCGTCCTCGTAGTTGTGACCCTCCCACGGCATGAAGGCGACGAGCAGGTTCTTGCCCAGCGCCATCTCGCCGTTCTCGGTGGCCGGACCGTCGGCCAGGACCTGGCCCTCGATGATCCGGTCGCCCTCGTTGACGATGACCTTCTGGTTGACCGAGGTGCCCTGGTTGGACCGGGCGAACTTGGCCAGGCGGTACGTGATGTACGTGCCGTCGTCGTTCGTCGTGGTGATGTAGTCCGCGGAGACCTCCTGGACCACACCCGCCTTCTCGGCCTTGACCACGTCACCGGCGTCGGCTGCGGAGCGGTACTCCATGCCGGTGCCGACGAGCGGGGACTCGGACTTGATGAGGGGCACGGCCTGACGCATCATGTTCGCGCCCATGAGGGCGCGGTTGGCGTCGTCGTGCTCCAGGAACGGGATCATGGCGGTCGCGACCGACACCATCTGGCGCGGCGAGACGTCCATGTAGTCGACGTCGTCACCGGGGACGTAGTCGATCTCTCCGCCACGACGGCGGACCAGGACGCGGGACTCCTCGAAGCGGAACTCCTCGGAGAGCGGCGCGTTGGCCTGCGCGATGACGAAGCGGTCCTCCTCGTCGGCGGTCAGGTAGTCGACCTCGTCGGTGACCGTGCCCTCGACGACCTTGCGGTACGGCGTCTCGATGAAACCGAACGGGTTGATCCGGCCGTAGGAGGCGAGCGAGCCGATCAGACCGATGTTCGGGCCTTCCGGCGTCTCGATCGGGCACATGCGGCCGTAGTGCGACGGGTGGACGTCACGGACCTCGAAGCCGGCCCGCTCACGGGACAGACCACCCGGGCCGAGCGCGTTGAGACGACGCTTGTGCGTCAGACCCGACAGCGGGTTGTTCTGGTCCATGAACTGCGACAGCTGGCTGGTGCCGAAGAACTCCTTGATGGAGGCGACGACCGGCCGGATGTTGATCAGGGTCTGCGGCGTGATCGCCTCGACGTCCTGGGTCGTCATCCGCTCGCGGACAACGCGCTCCATACGAGCCAGACCCGTACGGACCTGGTTCTGGATCAGCTCGCCGACGCTGCGGATACGACGGTTGCCGAAGTGGTCGATGTCGTCGGTCTCGACCATGATCGAGCGACCCGACTCGGCCACCGTCTCGGTCTCACCGGCGTGCAGCTTCACCAGGTACTTGATCGTGGCGATGATGTCGTCGGTGGTGAGCACGCCGGCGTCCAGCGGCTCGTCCGCGCCGAGCTTCTTGTTCACCTTGTAGCGGCCGACCTTCGCGAGGTCGTAGCGCTTGGGGTTGAAGTAGAGGTTCTCGAGCAGCGTCTGCGCGGCCTCACGGGTCGGCGGCTCGCCCGGACGCAGCTTGCGGTAGATGTCGAGCAGCGCGTCGTCCTGGCCCTGGGTGTGGTCCTTCTCCAGGGTGGCGCGCATGGACTCGTACTCGCCGAACTCCTCCAGGATCTGCTCGGTCGTCCAACCGAGAGCCTTCAGGAGAACGGTGACGGACTGCTTGCGCTTGCGGTCGATGCGCACACCGACCATGTCGCGCTTGTCGATCTCCATCTCCAGCCAGGCGCCCCGGGACGGGATGATCTTGGCGGAGAAGATGTCCTTGTCGGACGTCTTGTCGATGGAGGAGTCGAAGTAGACACCCGGCGAACGGACCAGCTGCGACACCACGACACGCTCGGTGCCGTTGATGACGAAGGTGCCCTTGTTGGTCATGAGCGGGAAGTCGCCCATGAAGACCGTCTGGGACTTGATCTCGCCGGTCTCGTTGTTGGTGAACTCGGCCGTCACGAAGAGCGGGGCCGCGTACGTGAAGTCGCGGTCCTTGCACTCGTCGATGCTGTTCTTCGGCGGCTCGAAACGGTGGTCGCGGAAGGTCAGCGACATCGACCCGGAGAAGTCCTCGATCGGGGAGATCTCCTCGAAGATCTCCTCCAGACCGGACTTCGTGGGGACGTCCTGACCGGACTCCAGAGCCGCCTCGACCCGACTCTGCCAGGCGGTGTTCCCGAGCAGCCAGTCAAAGCTCTCGGTCTGCAACGCGAGCAGGTTGGGAACCTCGAGGGGCTCCTTGATCTTTGCAAAGGAGATGCGCAGCGGGGCGGTGCTGGCGCCGTTGTTCGTATTCGCGGTCGAGGCGTTGCGCGAGGCGGCCAAGAGGGGGTCCTTCCGAGGGCTCGGACTCACTACGCGCGTACCGGCCCCTCTCTCGCGCACAGAGACAGACATTCTCAATCTGGCAAAAGGCCAGGTGAGACGTGGTCTGATCGTCTGGGCTAAAGGGAGGGCATGCCCCTGGTGACGGGCAGGGGACAGCTAACAGGCAGCGCAAAGGGTCAGTGTAGCCACTTGGCACACTGATGTCCAGTGCGGGTTCTTCGAGACCCTCGTGGTTCTCAACGCCCTCGGTCCGGTTAGCCCTCAACGCACGGTCATACTGCCCACTTCGTCGTCGATCCATGCCTCGGATTCGGATCCTTGTGACGACGCGTCCTGAGAATTGCGCGCTGCGTGCGGTTCGTCAAGGCCCCCCTACGCCCACCAGGGCGCTCGGAGACACGACGAAGATCACCATACCCCCCGGTCAGGGGGGTGCAAGGCAACCGTGGCCGCGCTCCCAGGAACGCCGAAGAGCGACCACCCAGATGGATGATCGCTCTTCGGTGCGTGGGCGTTACAGCCCCGGAGGGACTCTTTCAGCCGACGCGTGCGGTCGTCGCCGACCGCGTGGTGTTACTTGACCTCGACGGAGGCGCCGGCGGCCTTGAGGGACTCGGCAGCCTTCTCCGCGGCCTCCTTGGCGACCTTCTCGAGAACGGGCTTCGGGGCGCCGTCCACGAGGTCCTTGGCCTCCTTGAGGCCCAGGGAGGTCAGCTCACGCACGACCTTGATGACCTGGATCTTCTTCTCGCCGGCGCCGGTGAGGACGACGTCGAACTCGTCCTGCTCCTCGACGGCCTCGGCGGCGGCGGCCGGACCGGCCGGACCGGCGACGGCGACGGCCGCGGCGGCGGTGACGTCGAACTTCTCCTCGAACGCCTTCACGAACTCGGAAAGCTGGATGAGGGTCATCGTCTCGAACTCGGCGAGCAGTTCGTCCTGGGTGAGAGCCACGATGGCTTCCCTTCACTAATTCGGCTGGTGCCGGGTGTGTACATGTCTGGCGGGCGTACGTTCGGCCCGCGACGACCGCTGCCTCAGGCGGCGGTCATTTCGGGAGCCGAATTACTCGGCACCGCCCTGCTCTTCGAGCTTGACGCGAAGCGCCTCCGCGGTGCGGACGAACTTCGACGGAAGCGCCTGGAACAGCGAAGCAGCCTGAGACTGCTTGCCCTTGAAGGCACCCGCCAGCTTGCTGAGCAGAACCTCGCGGGACTCGAGGTCCGCAAGCTTCTTGATCTCGTCGGCGGACAGCGCCTTGCCGTCAAGGACACCGCCCTTGATGACGAGGTTCGGGTTGTCCTTGGCGAAGTCACGAAGACCCTTCGCCGACTCCACCGGGTCACCGGTGATGAAGGCGACCGCCGTCGGACCGTTGAACAGGTCGTCGAGCGTAGAGATCCCGGCCTCGTTGGCCGCAATCTTGGTCAGCGTGTTCTTCACCACGGCGTACTGGGCGTTCTCACCGAGCGAACGACGCAGCGTCTTGAGCTGCGCCACGGTGAGACCCCGGTACTCGGTCAGCACAGCGGCGTTCGAGCTGCGGAACGCGTCCGTGAGCTCGGCTACCGCGGCAGCCTTGTCGGGCCTTGCCATAGAGCGTCGGCCTCCTTCCGGGTGATGAGGACCGCTCAGAAGGGGCTGGACAAACGAAACGCCCCGGCACAGGTGCACGGGGCGTAGCTCGACCGAACGAATTCCGTGAGCGGATTCCATCCGGGAGCAATTCCACAGTCACCTGCGCGGGTCGTCCGCCTGGCAGCGGATCCTTCGGCCACCGCGCTCTCCTATGAGGGCACGGCAACGACCAGCGGTCTTTGGCTTCCTGAGGAGACTACGTGAACGGGCCACCGCCAAGCAAATCCGCCCGTACGGGCTCAGACGGCGGGTGCCGAATCGAGGTCTTCGAGACCTTCGAGGTCTTCGAGACCATCGATGCCTTCGAGGTCTTCGAGGTCCAGGTCTGCCAGCTCGTCGGCCAGCTCCTCGTCCAGCTCCGGGTCGCCGGTGCTGCCGTCCTCGCCGAAGCCGCTCCGCGCGAGCTCCTTGAACATCTCGCCCATGTCGAAGGTCTCGGCCGCGGGCGGCACCTCGACCTCGGCCTTCGTGCCGTAGTCGGAGAACGTCATGCTCATCTTGAGGTCCCCCTCGGGAGTGTCCATCCCGACGTCCATACGCACCGGGAGGTCGTCCTCGTTGACCCAGACCTCGGTGTCGTAGCCCGTGATGCCGGCCTTCTCGATCCCCTTGAGGAGCTTGTCGCGCTCCTTGGGCTTGAGCACGTCCAGGGAGTTGCCGGAGTCCAGCATCTCCTTCACCGTGAGCGTGCCCTTGTAGTGCTCGGCCTGGGTGCCGTCGATCTTCTCGCTGCCGATGCGCTTCAGGTTGGGCGAGTCGAGCAGCAGGGCGAGTTGCTCGGTCGGGTCCTGGTTCATGCTCTCCAGGCCGGACGTCATCTGCTTCTGGAGCTCCGCGTCACCGCTGGCCTCCGCCAGGGCCGCGAAGTCCATCTTCATCCAGCGCTTGCCGTCCATCTCGGCCGGGCTGTCGGCGCCCATGTCCGTGTACATCACGTTGTCCCGGAGGATCATCCGCATGCGCTCCGGGGCGTCCGGATCCGCCGCGAGGGCGGAGCCCGACATCGTGACGTCCATGACGGTCGGGTCCCAGCCCATGATCCCGGTCATCTTCATGTCGCCGCCGTCTTCGAGGGCGGCCGGCATGGACATCGTCATGGTGACCCGGGCGGACTTGGCCTCGGCCGTCTTCTCGAAGGCGGCCGTGAGGACCTGGGCAGCGGACCGCGACACGTTGTCGGCCCCGCTCTTCCCGCTGTTTCCGCAGGCCACGGCGCCGGTCAGCAGCAGTGCCGTGGTCGCGGCCGCGGCGGTCTTGTGCGTTCTGTTCATATGTCCCCCCGGGACCTCGTGACGCGCCGCGACATGCTGTGACGCGTTGTGACGCGTTTCCCCCCGCGCCCCTGCCGAGGACCGACCATATCCTGAGACGCTCTTTGCCGTCCCGTGGGTTTCCGGGTCTCAGCCCGCCGACTGCTGCTTGACCAGCTCCGTGAAGTCCGCCGTGTCGCTCGGCGGCGGCACGTCCGCAACGACCTCGGTGCCGTAGTCGCTGTAGTAGGCGGTCTGCATGTACGCGCCCGCCGTCGTCTCGCCCTTCTCGACCTTCTTGACCAGGAGGTCCTGGTCGTCGACCCAGATGTCGACGGTCTCGGTGGTGACGCCCGCCTGCTCCAGCGTCTTCTTCAGGTCGTCGAGCTGGCTCTGGCTGAGGCTGGAGTTCTTCTCGGCGAGGTCGCTCACATCGACCGTCCCCGAGTAGTGCGTGGTCTGCCGGCCCCGCACCCGCTCCTCGCCGACCTCCCGCACATCCCCGGAGGCCAGCAGCAGCTTCACCGACTGGTTCGGGGTGGTGTTCTGCATCTGGTCCTTCAGATACGCGCCGGAGCTGCCGCCGAGGCTCTCCAGGTCGTCGTACGCGTACTTGATCCAGTGCTTGCCGCCGGCCTGCTCCGCGAAGGCGTCGCCCATCTTCGCGTAGTAGGCGTCGGGCAGATAGCGGGCCTCCATCGACGTGCTGCCGATCTGCCGCATCTGCTCGGCCATGGTGCCGCCGGTGTAGGTGATGGTGAGGGTGCCGGTGAGGCCGTCGCCCCAGCCGAGGGCGCCCTCGGCCGTCATCGACATCACGGTGCCCATGCTCGTGGTCGACTCGACCTTCGCGGAGTCGGCGCCATCGGTGGACTTCTCGGCGCTGAGCAGGGCGGCGACGGGGCTGAGCCGCGGGTTGTCGTCCCCACCCTTGCCGGAACCGCCGGTCCCGCCCGAGCCGCTGGAACCGCCGGACCCGCTGCAGGCGGTCACCCCCGCCACCAGCGTCAACGCACCGATCGACAGGCCTACGCGGCGCACAGTCACACGCTTCACTCGCCCCACCCCCAAGTTTTCTCCCGTGACTGCACGCTAACGCACAGCACTGACAACCGACCGAAGACAGCTGTACGAAAAAAGAGCCGTACGACAAAAAGGGACGAGCCCCGCACCTCAAAAGGTTGCGGGGCTCGTCGCCGACCGATGGCGAACCGTCAGGTTCAGACCGCGGCCGGGTCCTCCTCGACGAGAAGGTTCCGGGTGCGGTTGGGGTCGACCGGGATGCCGGGGCCGATCGTGGTGCTGATCGCGGCCTTCTTGATGTAGCGACCCTTGGCGGCGGACGGCTTCAGACGAAGGATCTCGTCCAGGGCCGCGCCGTAGTTCTCCACCAGCTTGGTGTCGTCGAAGGACGACTTGCCGATGATGAAGTGCAGGTTCGAGTGCTTGTCGACGCGGAACTCGATCTTGCCGCCCTTGATCTCCGTGACGGCCTTGGCCACGTCGGGGGTGACCGTGCCGGTCTTCGGGTTCGGCATCAGACCACGCGGACCGAGCACGCGGCCGAGGCGGCCGACCTTGCCCATGAGGTCCGGGGTGGCGACGACGGCGTCGAAGTCCAGACGGCCCTTCGCAACCTCGTCGATCAGTTCGTCGGAGCCGACGATGTCGGCGCCCGCGGCCTCTGCGGCCGCAGCACGGTCACCGGTCGCGAAGACCAGGACCCGGGCGGTCTTGCCGGTGCCGTGCGGCAGGTTCACGGTGCCACGGACCATCTGGTCGGCCTTGCGCGGGTCGACACCCAGGCGGAAGGCGACCTCGACGGTGCCGTCGAACTTGCTCGTGGAGGTCTCCTTGGCGAGACGCACGGCCTCGAGCGGGGCGTAGAGCTTGTCCCGGTCGACCTTGGCGTCCGCAGCGCGGAGAGACTTGCTGCGCTTGCTCACTACTGCTCCTGATGTTGTTCTGAGGAGTCGTGGTAACGGGCCGAGCAGGCCCTGCCACGTACTGCTGAAGGCTTATGCGGGGTTGGGGCTCAGCCCTCGACCGTGATGCCCATGGAACGGGCGGTGCCGGCGATGATCTTCGACGCGGCGTCCAGGTCGTTGGCGTTCAGGTCGGGCAGCTTGGTCGTGGCGATCTCGCGGACCTGCGCCTGCGTGATCTTGGCGACCTTGGTCTTGTGCGGCTCGCCCGAGCCCTTCTCGACACCCGCGGCCTTGAGGATCATCTTCGCGGCCGGCGGCGTCTTGGTGACGAAGGTGAAGGAACGGTCCTCGTAGACCGTGATCTCCACCGGGATCACCCAGCCACGCTGCGACTCGGTCGCGGCGTTGTAGGCCTTGCAGAACTCCATGATGTTGACGCCGTGCTGGCCGAGCGCGGGGCCGACCGGCGGTGCGGGGTTCGCCGCACCGGCGTTGATCTGGAGCTTGATGAGCCCCGTGACCTTCTTCTTCTTGGGAGGCATTGCTCTCTCCGGGTCCTAGTGAGAGTTTTTCAGCCTTCCCATCCGGATGATCCGGATGGAGGCATACCGCACAACAATAACGGGTATCTATGCGCGGCCAAAAACCGAGCAGGTCAGGCGAGCTGTGACAGCCCGCCTGACCTGGTCGGAGGCGTGTGTTCCAGAAGGAGCTAGTTCTTCTGGATCTGGTCGAAGCTCAGCTCGACCGGGGTCTCGCGGCCGAAGATCTCGACGAGGCCCTTGACCTTCTTCGAGTCGGCGTTGATCTCGTTGATCGTGGCCTGCAGCGTGGCGAACGGGCCGTCGGTGACGGTGACCGAGTCGCCCACCTCGAAGTCCAGCACCTGGACCTCGACCTTGCGGGCCGGAGCCGGCTTGCCCTCGGCCTCGGCGGCCTCACGGGCGGCCTTCTCCTCGGCCTCCGGGGCGAGCATCTTGACGATCTCGTCCAGGGTCAGCGGGTACGGGTCGTAGGCGTTGCCCACGAAGCCGGTGACGCCGGGGGTGTTGCGGACGACGCCCCAGGACTCGTTCGTCAGGTCCATGCGCACCAGCACATAGCCGGGGAGCTTGTTCTGACGGATGGTCTTGCGGTCGCCGTTCTTGATCTGGACGACCTCTTCCTGCGGCACCTCGGCCTGGAAGATGTAGTCCTCGACGTTCAACGAGACGGCGCGCTGCTCCAGGTTGGTCTTCACGCGGTTCTCGTAGCCGGCGTACGTGTGGATCACGTACCACTCGCCGGGGAGGGTGCGCAGTTCCTCGCGCAGGGCGACGACGGGGTCGACGGGCTCGGCCGGCTCTTCTTCCTCGGCCTCTTCGACGACGTCCTCGTCGGCTTCCTCGTCCGCGGCTTCCTCGTCCTCATCCTCGACGTGGAGTGCGGCTTCCTCGGCGGGCTCGCCCGCTTCGGCCTCGGCAGCCTCGAACTCGTCCAGGTCATCGTCCGCGCCCTCGACGATGTCGAGCTCGTCGTCCACGGACTCGACGTCCTCGTTCAGGTTCTGGTCAGACACGGTGGCTGCTTCTTCCTGGATACATAGGGGTGGAACATGCGAAAGGGGCGCCGGATACCTCGGCGCCCTTCGCTCTTGGTTCAGCCGAAGACGTACTTGGCGGCGTGGCTGAGTCCATAGTCAATCACGGTCACCAGGCCGATCATGATGACCACGAAGACGATCACCACGGTCGTGTACGTAGTCAGCTGGCCACGCGTGGGCCATACGACCTTGCGGAGCTCCGCGACGATCTGGCGGTAGAACAGCGCGAGTCGCTTCAGCGGGCCCTTCTTGGCGCGCTTGCCGCCCTTACGGGTCTTCTTCGCCGCCTCAGGCACTTCGTCCTGGGCATCAGGCGTATCGATGGAGCCCACGGCGTCCGCCATTCGTCCTCACCTGTTCCCGGGTCGTGGCCGTGCCGCGCCCGGTCTGAGCCGCACGGCGAGTGCATTGCTGTACGTACATGCGCTGCGCACACATCCTGGCAAGGTGTGTGTAGCAGGGCCGGAGGGACTTGAACCCCCAACCGCTGGTTTTGGAGACCAGTGCTCTACCAATTGAGCTACGACCCTTTGTGTCTTCCCCAACTTACCGCATCCGCGCGGGTGCTCGGTGTGCACCTGTCGCGGCGCGGCTGTTGAAGGCCAACGACGTGTGAGTGTACGTGGTCTTGAGCGCCTCGTCGAACGGAAAGTGCCCGTGGGGGCTTCGTCCGCGAAAGATCGTCCGGCGCGGACGGGGAGGGACCGGCGGATCCGGACGGATGTGCGGCGCGCTGCCCGTACATGTTCAGTAGATGAAACCCGTGTGCCGCGGTGGTTTCCGGTCTGAAACCATGGGCCCCATGAGCGCTGCAACCTCTCCCACCGAGCGCCGGGTCTCCGCCCGCGTCGGCGCGATCTCCGAGTCCGCCACTCTCGCCGTGGACGCCAAGGCCAAGGCCCTGAAGGCCGCCGGGCGGCCGGTGATCGGCTTCGGCGCCGGCGAGCCCGACTTCCCGACCCCGGCCTACGTGGTCGAAGCCGCCGTCGCGGCCTGCCAGGACCCCAAGTACCACCGCTACACGCCCGCCGGCGGTCTGCCCGAGCTGAAGGCCGCGGTCGCCGCGAAGACGCTGCGCGACTCCGGCTACGAGGTCGAGACCTCGCAGATCCTGATCACCAACGGCGGCAAGCAGGCCATCTACAACGCGTTCGCCGCGATCCTCGACCCGGGTGACGAGGTCATCGTCCCGGCGCCGTACTGGACCACGTACCCGGAGTCGATCCGGCTGGCCGGCGGTGTCCCGGTGGAGGTGGTCGCCGACGAGACGACCGGCTACCGGGTCTCCGTCGAGCAGCTGGAGGCCGCGCGCACCGAGAACACCAAGGTCGTGCTCTTCGTCTCCCCCTCCAACCCGACCGGCGCGGTCTACAGCGCCGAGGACACCGAGGCGATCGGCCGCTGGGCCGTCGAGCACGGCCTCTGGGTGATGACGGACGAGATCTACGAGCACCTCGTCTACGGCGACGCCACGTTCACCTCGCTGCCCGCGGTCGTGCCCGAGCTGCGCGACAAGTGCATCGTCGTCAACGGCGTCGCCAAGACGTATGCGATGACCGGCTGGCGGGTGGGCTGGATCATCGGCCCGAAGGACGTCGTCAAGGCCGCGACGAACCTCCAGTCGCACGCCACCTCGAACGTCTCCAACGTGGCGCAGGTCGCCGCGCTGGCCGCCGTCTCCGGTGACCTGTCGGCCGTCGAGGAGATGCGCGAGGCGTTCGACCGCCGCCGCAAGACGATCGTCCGGATGCTCAACGAGATCGACGGCGTGCTCTGCCCGGAGCCCGAGGGCGCCTTCTACGTGTACCCCTCGGTGAAGGCGCTGCTCGGCAAGGAGATCCGCGGCAAGCGCCCGCAGGACTCGGTCGAGCTGGCCGCGCTCATCCTGGAGGAGGTCGAGGTCGCGGTGGTGCCGGGCGAGGCCTTCGGCACCCCGGGCTATCTGCGTCTGTCGTACGCGCTGGGCGACGAGGACCTCGTCGAGGGCGTGAGCCGCATCCAGAAGCTGCTGGCGGAGGCCAGGGACTGACATCGGCTTTTTGAACGGGGGGTGGTCCCGAATTCGGGACCACCCCCCGTTGCTGTGTGCGAGCAAGACCACGTTCGGGGAAACGGCTACCGGGAGGACATCGACGTACGGCAGGATCGCTGAATGGAGCGTGTACGTGATGTCTCTGAACTGCCGAAAGCCCATCTGCACCTGCACTTCACCGGGTCGATGCGGGCCACCACCGTGCTGGAACTGGCCGAGAAGTACGGCGTGCGCCTGCCCGAAGCGCTGATCGAGGCGCTGACGAGCGGCGAGCCGCCGAAGCTGCGGGCCACGGACGAGCGGGGCTGGTTCCGCTTCCAGCGCCTCTACGACGCGGCACGCTCGTGCGTGCGGGAGCCCGAGGACATCCAGCGGCTGGTCCGGGAGGCCGCCGAGGAGGATCTGAAGGACGGCTCGGGCTGGCTGGAGATCCAGGTCGACCCGACGTCGTACGCGCCCCGGCTGGGCGGGCTGATCCCGGCGCTGGAGATCATCCTGGACGCCGTCGAGACGGCCTCGCGCGACACCGGGCTCGGGATGCGGGTACTGGTCGCGGCGAACCGGATGAAGCACCCGCTGGACGCCCGCACCCTGGCCCGGCTGGCCGTCCGGTACGCCGACCGCGGAGTGGTCGGGTTCGGCCTGTCGAACGACGAACGGCGGGGCATGGCGCGGGACTTCGACCGCGCGTTCGCGATCGCGCGGGACGGCGGGCTGCTGTCCGCCCCGCACGGCGGCGAGTTGACCGGCCCGGCCTCCGTCCGTGACTGCCTGGACGATCTGCACGCCAATCGGCTGGGCCACGGGGTGCGGGCGGCCGAGGACCCCAGGCTGCTGAAGCAGCTCGCCGACCGGGGCGTGACCTGCGAGGTGTGCCCGGCGTCGAACGTCGCCCTGGGCGTCTACGAGAAGCCGGAGGACGTCCCGCTGCGCACCCTGTTCGACGCGGGCGTGCCGATGGCCCTGGGCGCCGACGACCCGCTGCTGTTCGGCGCCCGCCTCGCGGCCCAGTACGACATCGCGCGCCGCCACCACGCCTTCACGGACGAGGAGTTGGCGGAGCTGGCCCGCCAGTCGGTACGCGGTTCGGCGGCCCCGGAGGACGTACGCGCGAAGCTGCTGGCGGGCGTGGACGACTGGCTGGCGGTCTGAGCTATCGGCCGGCGATGCCGGCCAGCAGGGTGCGGGCCAGCCGTTCGGCGAACCCGTCCGCCTCCGGCCGCTCCTCCGCCGCGTCGTAGGCGAACGCCCGCTGCGCACAGGCCCCCATCAGCAGCGAGGCGGCGGCGAACGGGTCCGCGTCCGCCCGCACCCGGCCCACGCCCTGCTCGGCCCGCAGATACGCGGCGAGCTGCTCGATCGGCACATGGGGGCCCACGCCGAGGTCCCGCATGGCCTCGTCGTGCCGCCGCTTGAGCTGGGTCTCGGCGTACAGGGAAGCCGCGATCGGGAAGCTCTGCTCGTAGAAGTGGGCCGCCTGGCGGGCGATCTCCGTGAGGTTTCCCTCCAGCGTGCCCCGGCCCGGCTCGGCGGCCAGGCTGCTCAGCAGCGGGCCCAGCCGGGGCAGCCGTTCCGCGAGGACCCGGATGAACAGCTCCTCCTTGCTCGCGAAGTACTTGTAGAGCGCCGCCTCGGAGCAGCCGGCCGCCTTCGCGATCTGCTTGGTCGTGGCGCGGGACAGTCCGACGGTGAGCATCAGCTCGTGCGCGGCGTCGAGGATGCGCACGCGGGCCGGTCGATCCATGCGGGTTCCCCTCTTGACGGGTGAGTGAACGCTTACCCACTATAGAGGAAGCAGGGGTGAGTGAATACTCACCCACCCAACGGGGAGTGGGAGCTCGTCATGAAGTTCACCGTTTTCGGCGCCACCGGAGGCATCGGCCGGGAGATCGTCCGCCAGGCCCTGGAGGCGGGCCACGAGGTCACCGCCGTCGTACGGGACCCGGCCGGGCTCGCCGTCACCGGCGCCCGCCTGGAGGTCGTCCGCGCGGACCTGACCGATCCGGAGGCGCTGCGGCCCGCCGTGGCGGGCCGGGACGCCGTCCTGTCCGGGCTCGGCGCACGCGAGCGCAAGGCCGCCGGGGTCGCCACCCGGCTCACCCGTACGGTGCTGTCCGCCCTGGAGGCCGAGCACGTGCGCCGGCTGCTCGTGGTGAGCGCCGGCCCGGTCGGCCCCGAGCCGGCGGGCGACGGATTCCTGGACCGCACGGTGCGCGGGATCGTCTCGGCGGCCCTGAAGGACGTGTACGCCGATCTGCGCGAGATGGAGGCGGAGCTGACGCGCAGCGCCACGGAGTGGACGGTCGTCCGGCCGCCGCGGCTCCAGAACAAGCCGGTCACCGGGTCGTACCGGACGGTGGTGGGCGGCTTCCCGCCCAAGGGCCGCTTCATCGGACGCGCCGATGTGGCGCACGCGATGCTCGCCATGGTGGCGGACACGGGGACGGTGAAGCAGGGGGTGGGGGTGGCCTACTAGGGCCCGGGCCTGGAGGCCTGGAGATGCCCAAGAGGTCTCTAGGGGCTTAGGGGGTCTAAGGGTCGGGTCTAAGGGTCTAGAGGTCTCTAGAGGCTGACGCCCACTCTCTAGAGGCTGACGCCCACCATCACCGGCTCGTTGACCAGGGTGACGCCGAAGGCCTCGCGTACCCCGGCGACGACCTCGCGGGCCAGCGCCAGCAGGTCCTCCGTGGTGGCCGCTCCGCGGTTGGTGAGGGCGAGGGTGTGCTTGGTCGAGATGCGGGCGGGCCCGCTGCCGTACCCCTTGGTGAAGCCCGCCTTGTCGATCAGCCAGGCCGCCGACGTCTTCGTGTGCCCCTCGCCGGCCGGGTACGCGGGCGGCTCCACGCCGTCGCCCAGCCGCTCCCGCACGCGCGCGTGGAACAGCGCGAAGCCGGCGTCGGTGAGGATCGGGTTGGTGAAGAACGAGCCGGCCGACCAGGTGTCGTGGTCCTCGGGGTCCAGGACCATGCCCTTTCCGGCGCGCAGTGCGAGCACGGTCTCGCGGGCCTCGGCGAGCGGTACCCGGTCCCCTGGCTCGACGCCCAGCGCGCGTGCCGTCTCGGCGTACTTCAGGGGCGCCGACAGCCCGTCCGCCTCCTCCAGTTCGAACCGGACGCGCAGGACGACGTACCGCTCGGGGTCGGCCTTGAAGCGGCTGTGACGGTAGGAGAAGGCGCACTCTTCGGCGGTGAGCGCGACCGTCTCGCCCGCGCGGCGGTCGTAGGCGATGACCTCGGTGATCGTCGAGGAGACCTCCTGGCCGTACGCCCCGACGTTCTGGATCGGGGTGGCGCCCGCCGATCCGGGGATGCCGGCCAGGCACTCGATGCCGGCGAGCCCAGCCTCCACGGTGCGGGCGACGGCGTCGGTCCACACCTCACCCGCCGCCAGTTCCAGCCGGGGCCCGACGAGTTCGCACCCCCGGGTGGCGATGCGCAGGGCGGTGCCCTCGAAGCCCTTGTCGCCGACGACGAGATTCGACCCGCCGCCGACGATCAGCAGCGGTGTGCCGGCCGCGTCGGCCTCGCGCACGGCGGCGATCACCTCGGCGTCGGTCGTCGCGGTCACCAGCCTGGTGGCGGGACCGCCCAGCCGGAAGGTGGTCAGCGGGGCGAGCGGGGCGTCCTGGAGTTCCTGCACGCGCCCAAGCCTACGAGACGGCACTGACACCCCTGCCCGCCCGGACCGACAGCCGCGCCCGCCTCACCGCACGCGCGCGTACGGCCCCGCCGAGGTGGACGGGGCCGTACGCGTGCGTGCCGGGCTTCTCAGCGGGCGGCGCTCTCCAGTGCGGACGCCGACGGCTCGACCTCGGCTCCGGCTTCGACTCCAGCCTCGGCCTCGGCTCCGGCTCCGGTCTCGGCGTCGATCACGACCTGGGCCGCGCGCCGCCCGGCCGGTATCAGCAGGGCCGCGATCCCGGCGAGGGCCACCACGGCCGAGCCGGTGACCAGCGCGGGCCGCAGTCCATCGACGAAGGCCTGGCCGGACTCGTAGCCGCCCTGCGCCGAGAAGATCGACGCCATGACCGCGACGCCGAGGGCGCCGCCGACCTCTCGCAGCGCGTTGTTGGCGCCGGAGGCGATCCCTTGCTCCTGCGGGCGGACGCTGGACATCACCAGGTTGGCGGCCGGGGCGAAGAACAGCGCCATGCCGATGCCGCTGACGATCAGACCGGGCAGTTGGACGGCATAGGAGGCGTCGACGGTCGCCACGGCGGCCATCCAGCCGAGCCCGGCGGCCTGGAGGAAGAGCCCGGCGGCGACGACCGGTCGGCCTCCGACGCGGTCGGAGAGGATGCCGGCGATCGGCGCGACGAGCATCGGCATCCCGGTCCAGGGCAGCATCCTGAGGCCCGCCTCGGTGGGCGAGTAGCCGAGCACGCCCTGCATGTACTGGCTGAGCAGGAATATCGAGCCGAACATCCCCAGGAACATCAGCAGGCTCGCGGCGTTGATCCCGGCGAAGGCGCGGGAGCGGAACAGCCGCATCGGCAGCATGGGGTTCCTGGCCCGCAGCCCGTGCAGGACGAAGGCGACGAGCAGGACCCCGCCCGCGATCAGGCCGGTGAGCACGAGCGGGCTCGTCCAGCCGTCGGCGGGCCCGCGCACCAGGCCGTAGACGAGCCCGAAGAGGCCGCCGCTGGCGAGCAGCGTGCCGCGGATGTCGAGCGGGGTGCCGGCGCCGTACGACTCGGCGAGGCGCAGCCGGGCGAGCGGCAGCAGGGCGAGGCCCAGCGGAACGTTCAGCCAGAAGATCCAGTGCCAGGACACGTGTTCGGTGAGGCTGCCGCCGATGAGCGGTCCGGAGGCGACCGCGAGCCCGTTGACGGCCCCCCAGATCCCGTACGCCATCCCGCGCTTGGCGGCGGGCACGGCGGCCGTGAGCAGGGTGAGCGTCAGCGGCATCATGACGGCCGCGCCGACGCCCTGGACGGCGCGGGCGGCGATGAGGGAGCCGATCCCGGGCGCCATGGCCGCGGCGGCGGAGGCGGCGGTGAAGACGGTGAGTCCGACGAGGAACATCCGGCGGCGGCCGAACCGGTCGCCGAGCGCCGCACCGAACATGAGCAGCACGGCGAAGGTGAGCGTGTAGGCGCTCACGGTCCATTCGAGGTCGCCCAGCCCTCCGCCGAGGTCCTTGCGGATGGACGGCAGGGCGGTGGTGACGACGAGGTTGTCGAGGGCCGCCATGAATCCGGCGACGCTGGTGATGACGAGGGCCCAGACGGCTCCCCCGCGACGTTCGGTCGGACGTGCTTTCTGCTGTGACATCGCTCCCCCAGCGGTTGATCGATCTTCGGTTAGTAATTGATAACTAACTTTCGCGGTCAAAAAAATGGGCCCGAACCCACGCTCCCCGACCGCCTGCTTCCTGCTTCGCGCTTCCTACTTCTCCAGCCGGCCCTTCAGCCGAGCCGAGGGATACATCCCTTCCCAGACCCGATGCTCGGGCGCGAACCCCATGGCCACCAGGCAGTTGATGAGCATGCCGTACGCCAGGAAGACCGTCGTCCCGTTCGCATCGGCGCCGAGCGGCACATGGACGGTGTCCCACAGCCGCATCCACCCGGCCCGCACGGCCTCGCCGAAGGCGTGGTCGCCCTCCGCCTCCGCGGCGGCCACCGCGACGTACATCTGCATCTGCATCATCAGCCGCTCGGGCTGCTCCGCGATCATCCGGGTGTACGCGTTCGCCATGGCGTGCAGGGCTTCTTCGCCCTCCAGCCCCTTGCCGGCCTCCTCGAACGTACGGACGGTGTCGTCCATGCAGCGCTCGGAGGCGGCGAGGAAGATCGCCTTCTTGCCCGGGAAGAGCCGGAAGAGATACGGCTGCGAAACACCCACGCGCTTGGCGATCGTCTCGGTGGACGTGCCGTGATAGCCGCCCCGCGCGAACTCGCTCGTCGCCGCGCGGATGACGCTCTCGCGCCGCTCCTCTGCACTCATCCTGACCATGTGACTAAGTTAGTGCTCAATCACTAACTAAGTCAAGGGGTGGCCGTATGTAAGGGGCGCCTCTGCATGGAGAGCGCCCCTTACCGTGTGCTGCGATGGCCCGTGGTCGGCGGGCGCTCGGCCCTCAGGCCAGCCGTACGACCGCCCGGGACATCCCGAGCACCTTCAGCCCGCCGCTGGTGACCGTCAGGTCGACCCGCACGGTGTTGTCGTCGAGCTTGGCGCCCACCTTGCCGGTGACCTCGATCACGGCGCCCTGGTCGTCGTTCGGGACGACGACGGGCTTGGTGAAGCGCACGCCGTAGTCCACGAGCGCGCCCGGGTCGCCGGTCCAGTCGGTGACGACGCGGATCGCCTCGGCCATGGTGAACATGCCGTGCGCGATGACGTCCGGCAGGCCCACCTCCTTGGCGAACTTCTCGTTCCAGTGGATGGGATTGAAGTCCCCGGAGGCGCCCGCGTACTGCACGAGCGTGGCGCGGTTCACAGGGAAGGTCTGGGCCGGCAGCTCGGTGCCGACCTCGACGTCGTCGTAAGCGATCTTCGCCGTCATCGGTTCCTCACGCCTCTCCGTCGGCTGCCGCCGGCTCCGCGGCACGGGCGACGAGCTTGGTCCAGGCGGTCACGACGTGCTCGCCGGCCTCGTCGTGGACCTCGCCACGGATGTCCAGGATGTCGTTGCCCGCCATGGACTTGACGGCCTCGATGGTCGAGACGACCGAGAGCCGGTCACCGGCGCGCACCGGCCGCTTGTAGGCGAACTTCTGGTCGCCGTGCACGACGCGGCTGTAGTCGAGCCCGAGCTGCGGGTCGCGGACGACCACTCCCGCCGCCTTGAAGGTGATCGAGAACACGAAGGTCGGCGGCGCGATCACATCGGCGTAGCCGAGCGCCTTGGCGGCCTCCGGGTCGGTGTACACCGGGTTGGCGTCCCCCACGGCCTCGGCGAACTCGCGGATCTTCTCCCGGCCGACCTCATAGGGATCGGTGGGCGGGTAGCTCCGCCCGACGAAGGACTGGTCGAGCGCCATGGGCCTCGGCACCTCCTGATTACTGTGCGTCGCTCTGCGTCGGCGTCGCTCTACTGACCGGTACGGGTCGCTCAACGACACGAGGCCGCCCCCGATCACTCGGGGACGGCCTCGCATACGAGCCTGATTTATCGCGTTTCGCGGTGCGCGGTGTGCGCGTTGCAACGCGGGCAGTGCTTCTTCATCTCCATTCGATCCGGGTTGTTACGCCGGTTCTTCTTGGTGATGTAGTTCCGCTCCTTGCACTCCACGCAGGCCAGCGTGATCTTCGGGCGGACGTCGGTGGCAGCCACAGGAGTGCTCCTTGACGAACGGATGGGACTATTAACGCATAGAAGAGTAGCCGATCGAAGGACCGACCCCGCAATCGGCTACTGTCAGTAGCGGTGACCGGACTTGAACCGGTGACACAGCGATTATGAGCCGCTTGCTCTACCGACTGAGCTACACCGCTTTGATGAGATCGGGCCCCGCCTCGCGACGGGAACCTCACCCACCAGAGCCCCAATACGGAATCGAACCGTAGACCTTCTCCTTACCATGGAGACGCTCTGCCGACTGAGCTATTGGGGCGAGCGATGAAGACATTACACGGTCCGCAGCCGTTCACCCAAATCCGTTTGGCAAGGCCCTCCAGGGCCGTCCCCAGGCCCGATTTCCCAAGGTCCCGGCGGTCTCCCGAGCCCCTCCAGCACGGCTGACCACAGCGGTACGACTATTGCGCTCCTCCCCGCTCGCGCCGAACCGCCGCCCTAGGCTCGACTCACTCTGTGTGATCTTGCGTCCCCCGCGTGGCCCGCCCGATCTCGCAGTGGACCGTCGCCGAGCCCCGGGAGCGCGATGCCCGACAGCCAGCCGCAGCCGCCCCCGTCGTGGTCGTCCTCGTCCGGCACCCCGGGAGGCTCGCCGGACCCGGCCGCCCTCCTGCTGTGCGGGGCCCGGCTCACGGACGGCCGGACCGTGGACGTACGGCTGGGCCACGGGCGCATCGAGGCGGTCGGCACGGCCGGCAGCCTGGCGGCCGGTCCGGTCCGCGGCGGCGCGCGCGTGGACCTCGGCGGCTACCTCCTGCTCCCGGCCCCCGCGGAGCCGCACGCGCACGCCGACACGGCGCTCACGGCCGACGCCGACGGTCCCGTCTCGTACGCCCCCGAGGACGTCCAGCGCCGTGCCACGGAGGCCGTGCTGCTGCAACTGGGCCATGGCGCGACGGCGCTGCGCGCACACGTGCGCGTGGGCGACGTCCAGGGGCTCGGCGCGCTGACCGCGGTCCTGCGGGCCCGGCGTTCGCTGCACGGGCTCGCCGAGCTGACGGCCGTGGCGATGCCCCGGGTGCTGACCGGAGCGGCCGGGGCGGACGGCCTCGCCATGTTGCGGGACGCGCTGAAGATGGGCGCCTCGGCGGTGGGCGGCTGCCCGGACCTGGACCCCGACCCCACCGGTTACGTGGAGGCCGTGCTCGAGGTCGCCGCCGAACACGGCTGCCCGGTCGACCTGCACACCGACGCCACCGACCCCGCCCGGCTCGCCCGCCTGGCCGCGGTGGTCGGCGGGCTGCGTCCCGGCGTCGCCCTCAGCCCCTGCGGCGGCCTCGACCGGCTGCCCGCCGAGACGGCCGGCCGCACCGCCGACCAGCTGGCCGCGGCGGGCGTGACGGTCGTCTGCCTCCCCCAGGGCGGCTGCCGGGCCGTCGAGCACCGGGGCACGGCGCCCGTACGGCTGCTGCGCGCGGCCGGGGTGCGGGTGGCGGCGGGCAGCGGGGCGCTGCGGGACGTCTCCAACCCGGTGGGCCGCGGCGACCCCCTGGAGGCGGCCTACCTCCTCGCCTCGCGCCACGGTCTGCGTCCCGAGGACGCCTACGACGCGGTGAGCACGCACGCGCGTGCCGCCCTGGGCCTGCCCGAGGTCCGCGTGGAGGCGGGCTTCCCGGCCGACCTGCTGGCCGTCCGGGGCGACCGGCTGGCAAGCGCGCTGTCACTGGCGTACAGCCGGATCGTGATCCACCGGGGCCGCGTGGTGGCCCGCACGAGCGCGGTCCGCGAGTACTGCAACTCGGCGAGCGGGAGCGCGACCGGGACTGCGACCGCGACAGCGACAGCGACAGCGACAGCGACTGAGCTGGGACTGCCGCGACAGGGGAAGCGGGGCGAGCGGAGGGAGCGGGGCGAGCGAGGGGAGCGTGGGGAGCTCCCGTAACGCGGCGGTCGTGCTGCGAGTTGGGGCCGGCGCGACGCAGGCGGGGCGGGTGGCGGAAGTGTCTGGAGGGCGCGTCGAGGGCCGGCCGAAGTCGTGCGGCGGATGCGGCTGTCCGGGCGTACGGTCGAAGGCATGCGCATTGTCATCGCTGGTGGTCATGGTCAGATCGCGCTGCGGCTGGAGCGTCTGCTCGCCGCGCGCGGGTACGAGGTCGCGGGGATCATCCGCAAGGCCGAGCAGGGCGACGACCTGCGGGCGGCCGGCGCCGAACCGATCGTCCTCGACCTGGAGTCGGCGACCGTCGAGCAGGTCGCGGAGCGGCTGCGGGGCGCGGACGCGGCGGTGTTCGCGGCGGGCGCGGGACCGGGCAGCGGGGTGACCCGCAAGGACACCGTGGACAAGGGCGCGGCGGTGCTGTTCGCGGACGCGGCGGTCCGCGCGGGCGTACGGCGCTTCGTCGTCGTGTCGTCCATGGGCGCGAACCCCGCCCACGAGGGCGACGAGGTCTTCGACGTCTACCTGCGCGCCAAGGGCGATGCGGACGCGCACGTGCAGGGCCTGGACTCCCTCGATTGGACGATCCTGCGACCCGGGGCGCTCACGGACGACGCCGGCACCGGTCTGGTCCGCCTGGAGGCCCGTACGGGCCGCGGTCCCGTCCCTCGCGACGACGTAGCCGCCGTACTGACGGAACTGCTGGAGACCCCGGCGACGTCCGGCCTGACCCTGGAGCTGATCAGCGGCTCGGCGCCGGTGTCGGTGGCGGTGAAGGCGGTGGCGGGGAACTGAGGGAGGCCGCCGAACGGCCACCGAACGGCCGCCGGAAGGCCCCTCGGCAGGGCGCGCTGGACGTGCGCTAGAAGAGGGGCAGCTGGCCGGGGAACTCCGGGACCGCGTACCCGTCCAACGACGGCTGGACTGCGCCCAGTTGCGCCGGCCTGCGTGAGCCCGGGCAGGAGACGAGATCCCCGGTCCCCCGCGCCCCCGGTGGGTCATGCCGGGCGAACCGTCCGGCGACGACGGCGATCTCGCGACGGCACTCGGGGCACGTTCTACGACGGCTGGACACGCTGGACATGGGGCCAGTCTGCCCCAGTGGGCCACGCGGGTACCCCCGGGCAGGACGCGCCCCGCTCGCCGCGCGGAAGCGCCGCCGCCTACCTAGCATCCGTATACGTGGCACATACCTTCGAGGAACTCGTGCAGAAGCAACGCGCGGCCGACGAGGCACACGCGAGGGTCGAAGAGCTGCGGGACGCGTACGGCGCGCCCACGGCCGCCCCCTGGTCGGAACTCCAGACCGACACCTACGAAACGGCCTGGCGCGCCTGGCGCGACCTCGCCCGCGACGTCCAGTCCGCGGTGACCGAGTACGCCAAGGACGAGGGGAAGGCCCGCAACGATGTGGAGGCGGAGGTGAAGAGAACGGCGAAGGGCCCGTCACCTACTGCTTAGGTAGGTGACGGGCCCTTCGCTCTCAGCGTGGCGGCGCCAGGATTCGAACCTGGGAAGGCTGAGCCGGCAGATTTACAGTCCTCTCAAGATCGCGCCTAGGCATGCCGTCTGACCTGGGGTTTCTCACCACCTTAGAAAGGGGTAGCCACATCCCGTCCACGTCTCGTCCTGATCTTGAAAAATCCGCACGCGGAAGGACCGGGGGAAGCGTGACCCATGGCCGCTACGCTGGTACGCACCACGGCAGAACGGGGAGTGCTCCGCGCATGGGACCGAAGACGACCAAGGTCTACGAGACGCTTCGCGAACGGCTCGCCTCCGGGCAGTACACCGCCGGCGACAAGTTCCCGTCCGAACGCACCCTGACCGAGGAACTCGGCATAGGCCGAACAGCGCTGCGGCAGGTACTCGCCCGTCTGGTGTCTGAGGGCGCGCTGGAGGTTCACGGCCGCAGTTCGTACCGAGTTCCCGGTGCCGTGACGGTGAAGACGCCCGAGGGGCTTGAGCCGTGGCAGATCCATGGCGAACGCGACCTGTACGACAACCAATGGGTCAAGCTTCAACTGTGGGACGTTGAACCGCCCGGAGTCGAGCGGTTCGAGCACCACGTGGTGAAGCTTCAACATGTGGCGATTACGGCGGTGGTCGACGACCAGGACCGTGTACTCATGATGTGGCGGTATCGGTTCGTCCCGCAGCGATTCGGTTGGGAACTACCCGGCGGCATCGTGGACGCGGGGGAAGAACCGGCAGAAACCGCATTGAGGGAAGTCGTAGAGGAAACGGGTTGGCGACCGAATCCCGTTGAGCACGTCGTCACCTATCAGCCCATGGTGGGCATGGTGGACTCGCCACACGAAATCTTCATCGCGTACGGCGCGGAAAAGGTCGGCTCACCGACGGACCTCGAAGAAGCCGGCCATATCGAATGGGTCCCCTTGGCCGATATTCCGGGACTCATGGCGCGCGGCGAATTGCTGGGGTCCGGAACTCTGGTTGCCCTGCTCCACATCCTTGCGACTCGCGGCAAGGGCGTCACAGCCGCTCGCTGAGCAGATCAACACGTCGGCGCTGCCGCACCGAACCGGTGCGGCTCGCCAGCAATCGAGCCTGCCTCAGGTGGTTCTGCGCGTCGTCATACTCGGCTCGCGCCAGATGAGCCTGAGCCAAGTCGGTGTGCAAGCCGGCTCGCGCCCGCACAAAGGTGGGGTCCATTACCTTCAAGGCGTCATAGAGGCTGGTTACGGCTCCCGCGTCCCCGAGTAGGCCGAGAACGTTGCCATGCCATCGGGTGAGATGCGAGCCATTGAGAAAAATGCTGAGCATATCCGGGTCACGATCCTCAAGCCCGTCGGGTATGCACTCCATTGCCTTTTCCAAGGCACGGTGGCAATCGTCGACCATTCCAGCATGGGCGCAGAGTTCCGCTTCTGTCGCACGTAGCCATGCCCAAAGCCGGGGCGATCCATCATTCCCCAGGGTTCGCTGAGCGTCGCGAACCAACTCGACTCCGAGCGCCGGCCGCCCCGCCTCACAGAGCACGTACGCCTGTTCTCCCATGGCGTGCGCGAGATACATCGGAGCCTCAGCTTCCCGCGCGGCACGCTTTGCGAGTTCGTAATGCCGCCATGCTCGCTCGACCGCCCCTGAGTCGATTGCCTGCCATGCGGCAAGGGTCGACGCTCCGGCGAGCGCAACCGCCAGAGGGCGGCGCGCAGCTGGCAGCACGGCAAAGTTCAGCGCTTCCTCAAGAGCCGAGAGATGCCCCGTCATCTGGTCGACGAGACCAGCCGCACCCATCTGGCGGTCCATCGTGCGAAGCAACTCTGTCTGAGCGTTGAACGCGCTCACCATGGACTCACTGACGCTGGTGGCTGAATCGATCCTGCTGAGCAGGTCGTCATAACCGTCTGCCACCGGAGTCACCGGCGTACCGGGGGCATCCCTCAGCTCCGCGTCGGTGACACCGAGAAGCTTGCGCAGGATGCCCGCGTACCGGTCCGAGATCGAGCGCTTGCCGTTCTCCCACTCGGACACGTACACCCGCAAACTCGCGGTTGAGGCCACGTCAGCAAGGTTCTGCCGGGCGTACTGCTCGACCTCGCGAACCAGTCGCTCCTGAGACCAGCCACGCGCCGTCCGCGCGCTCCGAAGTCCTGAACTCACAGGCCACCACCCGACGTTGCCACCGATCACCGCTCCATCCATGGTGCCTCACATCGTCGCAGGTCAACAGGGGTTAACAGGCCGGAAGTTAAGCCCTATTGGCTACCGGCAACCCCCACTTGAAGGGTCTTCTGGAGATGCACCGCGACAAGGGATCGCCAACCAGATTGGCGAACCACCTTGACTCTGGTGCGCACCAGATGCCAACCTTCTGGTGCGCACCAGATGACGGGGATCGCATCCCATTCGCGGTGCGTAAGACCCCGCCGGACCTGCTTTCACGCGGTTCGAGCGGCAGGGGAGACGTAAAAGTCCGTCGTCTTCACGGAGTGATCGGTGTCATCGGCTAAGCCGTTGGTCTGACCCTCGGGCGTGGACCCAGGGACCGGATCGCGGGGACCCCGGTGGTTGGGCTGCACCCGGTCCATGACACCCGCAAGGGATGGGCGATCCACTCAGCGAGTGACGACTGAGGGACCGCGGTGACCGCGCGCCGACCAAGCGAAGGAGCGTAAGGCGCGTACGGAACCGCGGACGACAGTGACGGGCTTCCCCGTCACTCGTCATGCGGGCAGGACATCGGCCGTCGTGTCGGTGCCCTGCCCGTTTGATGAGGAATCAGAACGGTCCCCCGGGTTGCCCCCCGAGGGACCGCGTACAGGCACCTGAGGTGGAGGCACCTGTGGTCACCAGTCTGACAGACGCGGAACGGGCCGAACTGGCCCGGAAAGCCGCTGAAGCGAACAAGCGCAGCCAGGACAACGCCCGTGGCCGGGGCGGCCGTTGATGGCCGGCTCCGAGCACGAGAAGACGAAGGAACCCCTTCCGCAGCGTCCTCGCGGCCCGCACCCGTACCTGTGGTGACCGGCCGCTGATCGATCCGCCCCGATGGTCGTAACGCCGGGTTCGACTCCCGGCGGGGGCGCTCCGGCCGCTGATCTGCGGTCGCGCCGCGTGTCGTACGCGGCTTCACCTGCAACGGCGAGCGGTCCCCGGGGTGCCACCCGGGGACCGCGTTCGGGCCGTTCCCCCTGCATAGGAGAACCACGACCCATGAAGCACATCGGTGCTGATCAGGCGGATGTTACCGCCGACGGCGACGACCGCGAGCCGACGGCCGCGGAACTGGACGCGATCCAGAACGAGTGGCCCGCCATCGAGGCGGACGTCAAGCGGATCGACGCGCTGATCAAGACCCTGAACAACCACCCCGACGAACTGAGCGTGCGGCGGGTGCGCCGTGCGCAGCGCCGGGTGCTGGCCGTCCGGCGGGCGCTGGTCAACGGCGAGTTGAGCGGCGATGCCGCGTGACGGCCGCGTCTCTCGCCCCGCACGTGCTGAACGACCACAGCGGACGGCCCCGGCCGTTCGTCGACATCGCGCTGTCCTACGAACAGGCCCGTCTCGGCATCGCCTTCCATGAGGCGGGGCACGCGGTGTTGTCCATGGCCTACGGCATGCGGGTGATCTCGTCTGAGGTGATCGTATGGCAGTGGGAGCCGGGCCGGATGCGGCTGACGGGCAACACGGCCTGGCAAGCGCAGGGCACCTCTCCCTGGCACTTCGCCGCTCAGGCAGCTGCCGGGGAGATCGCCCACGTCACCTATCTGATGGTGGCCGGGCTGTGGACGCCGGCGCGTGCTGCGGCGTGTGCCTCCGACCACGACCGTGACCACGCCGTCGACGTCCTCGCCCAGTTCGGCTACCGGCTCGGGGCCGACCACGCCCCGGAGGGCGGGAAGTCGTGGGGAATGGTGCGGGGCATCGCCCGCCGCAAGGTCGCCCATCTGTGGCGCGAGATCCGCACCGTCGCCCACGCCATGAACGAGCACACCGTGCTCAGCGGTGACGACATCGCCGCCCTGACCGGTCTGGTCAACCCTGCGACGGCCGGGGGTGCGGCATGACCGGCACCGCCCGTTGCCCGGCCGCTCACCCCGACGACCCCACGCCGTGCGTCGGTCCGGCCGTCGTGACCGTGCTGGACCCCTACAACGCCGGGGCGGACGGCTGCGAGCACCACTGGGCCCGGCTGCTGGCGTCGTTGGAGCGCGGCAGGGTCTACGCCCTGCCCGACGCGCCGGCGGGCGCCGCCATCCGTGTGTTCAAGGCCGCGGACGGCATCCCGCCGTTCGCCTGGTACGAGGGTGCCCCGCGCACCCGGCCGAACCAGCGCAGCCGTGCCGAGAACCGCCGCCTGGGGGTGACGGAATGACCAGCGCCGAAACGACACAGACCGATGTGCGTCCGGCGGTGCCACCACTGACCCGCCCGGAAATGGGGCTCGCCGGTACCGGCGCCCTCGCCGCTGCCGGGGTCGGCGCGCTCGGTCTGATCTCCTCCTTCGACGCCGTGTCGGCAGCTGCCGCGCGGTGGGGGTTCAGCTCCCCGTGGATGCTGCCGGTCGGGATCGACACCGCCATTCCGGTGTTCACCGTGGCCAACCTGCTGTTGATCCGGATGGACATGGCGTTGGCGTGGGTGCGGTTCGTGCCCTGGATACTCACGCTGGTCACCTGCGGGCTGAACGTGGCTGCGGGTCACGGGCTGTGGGCGAAGGTGGCGCACGGCACGATGCCGCTGCTGTGGGTGGTGTTTTCCGAGATCGGCGCACACGTCTACGCCGTCCGCATCGGCGCCGCAACCGGCCGCAGGATGGAGAAGATCAGGTTCTCCCGCTGGCTGCTCGCCCCGCTGTCCACCTTCACCCTCTGGCGCCGGATGACGCTGTGGGAGGTCACGTCCTACAGTCTGGCGCTCGGCTGCGAGCGGGACCGGCTGTTGGCCCGTGCGGACCTGCACGAGCGCTACGGCTGGCGCTGGCGGTGGAAGACACCACGGCGCGAGCGGGTGATGCTGCGGATGGGCGAACTCACCCCCGCCGCCGACTCCACCCCGGTCGCCCCCACCCCGCAGCCGGAACCGGAGCCGATGGAGCCCAAGAGCGAGGCTCCCAAGCCGCCGCGAACGCGGAC
Source organism: Streptomyces sp. NPDC001858 (assembly GCF_053594615.1). Classification (NCBI taxonomy): domain Bacteria; kingdom Bacillati; phylum Actinomycetota; class Actinomycetes; order Kitasatosporales; family Streptomycetaceae; genus Streptomyces; species Streptomyces sp. NPDC001858. Next base: position 197,238 of record NZ_JBSFEV010000001.1, on the reverse strand, counting down.
CGCCAAGCCCCGGAACAAGGGCAAGACCGCTTCCGCGCAGCGCACGCCTGCCGAGCTGCTCGCCGAAGCGCGCACGGTCACGGCCGACTGGCCCGACAGCCAGATCAACGGCGAGACGCTGCGCAAGGCGCTGCACTGCGGTTCCGTCCCGGCCCGGCAGGTGCGTGACGCCCTGCTCGCCGACCGGGAGCAGAACACCGCACCGCAATTCGTCGACTCCGGCGCCGTACCGGCCGGGGTCGGTGCTGCCGAGGGGGTGGCCGCGTGAACGCCCTGGTCACGATCCTGCTGTCCGTGCTGCCTCTGGCCGTCGGCTGGGCGGTACACGCCCGGTGGCTGTACGCCCGGCTGAACACCGCGCGGCGTGACCCGCTCACCGGGCTGGTCACCCGCGACGGCTTCACCCACCGCGCCACCGCGCTGTTGAAGGACCCGCGGGCGGTCGTCGTCCTCGCCGACGTCGACCGCTTCAAGCACATCAACGACGCCTACGGGCACGCGGCCGGGGACGCCCTGTTGAAGGCGACCGCCGAACGCCTCGCCCACTACACCGGCCCGTCCGGTGTGGCCGGCCGTCTCGGGGGTGACGAGTTCGCCGCCGTCCTGATCGACGACCACGACATGGCCGCGGGCGTGCTGCCGGTCCTGCACCACGTGCTCGCCCGCGCGGTCGACGGGCAGGACCCCGCCGTCCGCACCACCGTCTCGCTCGGATGGGTGCGCGCCGCGGACTTCCCCGGCGAGGACCTCTCCACCCTGCTGCGCCGGGCGGACGAAGCCATGTACGCGGCCAAACAGGCTCGCGCCGGATCCCGCCGGGCGGGTGTGGTCCGGCTGTTCGCCACGCTCGCCGGACGCCGCGCCGGACGCCCCGGTACCAACGCGGACGCGCCGGTCGTGGGGGTGGCTGCGTGAGCGGGCTGCGGATCGGGTCAGTGTGCACTGGCTACGGCGGCCTGGACATGGCCGTACAGCACGTGTTCGGCGGTGAGTTGGCGTGGGTGGCGGACAACGACCCCGGTGCCGCGCTCATCCTTGCCCACCACCACCCGACGGTGCCCAACCTCCAGGACATCACGGCTCTCGACTGGCACGGCGTCGCCCCGGTCGACATCCTCACCGGCGGCTACCCGTGCCAGCCGTTCAGCACGGCGGGCAAACGGAAGGGAACCAAGGATGCCCGGCACCTCTGGCCGCACATCGCCCGCGCCCTTGGCGCTCTACGACCCCGGCTCGCAGTCTTTGAGAACGTCGCAGGTCACGTTTCCCTCGGATTCGACACCGTCCTCGGTGACCTTGCCGCCCTCGGGTTCGATGCGGAGTGGTGTTGTGTACGCGCGTCGGACATCGGCGCCGCTCACCAGCGCAACCGGCTCTTCATCCTCGCGTGGCCTGCCGACTCCGGCGGCGAGGGACTGGCGCGGCGGTGGGCAGCGCGGACAGCTGCCCACCGCGGTCACGTCGCTGCTGCCGACTCCTTCGACGTCGGAGAGCACGGGAGCGGGGCACGCGGCGCAGGGCGGGATGAACCTGCGTCACGTCGTCTCGCTGCTGCCCACGCCCCGCGCGTCGGCGAACGAGAACCGGCAGACCAAGCGCAGTCCCTCACAGGAAGCGGGCAGGCACGGCAAGAGCCTGGCCGCCGAAGTGGGCGAGCTGCTGCCGACCGCGACCCCGGCGGCGGCCGACGGCGAGCGGAACAGCCCGACGTCGCGTGGGGCCCTTACGAGCAGGCCATCCGCAGGTGGGAAACGGTCATCGGCCGCCCCGCCCCCGGACCAACTGACGCTCTGGGACGCCTGAACCCGCCCTTCGTGGAATGGCTCATGGCTCTTCCCGCCGGGCACGTCACGGCCGTACCCGGGCTGTCGCGCACCGCACAGCTCAAAGCGCTCGGCAACGGCGTCGTCTGGCCACAGGCCGCCGCCGCCCTGCGCATCCTGCTGCACCGGGCCGAACCCGACATCTGGGGGAGGGCAGCGGCATGAGGTCACAGCCGATCGTCGGAGCGGCCGTCTTCAACACTGTGATGGAGGCGGCCGGCCACCGCTGCCAGTGCGGCGGCGAGTGCGGCAACCCCCACAACCGGGACGCCGGACGCTGCCCGCGCGAGCACGACCACTACACCAGCAAGCACGGCCGACTCGTCAGGCTCATGGCCGCGCCGGCCGACCCGCTCGCCACCGACGTTGCCGCGGCCGCACTCCCCTCGGGCGAACTGCGCGCATGGTGCCCCGACTGCCACACCGCCGCCGCCCGACTCGCCCGCAAGCAACAGGCTGCGACGCTCGCCGAACAGGGCGGACTGTTCGACCTGTAGCGCCCGTGCCGTGGGGCGAACCACGCCCGCAAAAGTGCCACAGGCTGTAGTACTTACCGCCCGGTAGGGCGCTCATCATCACAAACAGGCCCGGCCGCCCACCTCCTACAGCGACGGCCGGGCCCTTCCCTCCCACACCTTCCGGAAGGAAGTTCAGTGAAGCACCCCGACGACGACAACGAACTCTTCACCCGACTCGAAGCCGAGATGACCGCCGACTCGCACGGCGAGGTGGTCGACCTGGACAAGGCCCGGTCCGCCCGCACCGAGTCGGCCGACCCGACTGCCCGACCGTCCGCCGACCGGTCGCCCGACTCCCACCCGAGTGAGTCGGGGGCGGAGTCGGCCGACCCGAGCACGGCCGTGCTGGTCGACTCGCCGTCGCTGAAGGCGGCCGGTCCGGGCTACCTCGGTCGGCTCGCCGCCGCCCGGCTCCGTCCGGTCATCCCCGTGTGGCTGCGCTCCCTGGCAGAACTCAAGACGGCATCGGCATGGGTGGCCCGGCACTACGCCCACGCGACCGGCTACCACGCGCTTCGCGCCCCGGTCTACGCCGCCCGGCTCACCCTGCAAGCCCCGGCCGGCGCCGCCCGGTTCGTCGGGGGCACGATGCGGTGGGCGGCCGACCGCGAGGGCGAACCCGTCCGCCTGGCCGCCGTCCGCCGGGAGGACGCAGCCGAGTACCTCAAGCTGTCGCGGCAGCGCGACGGCCGCGTCCGGCTGCGCACGCTGGTCACGGTGCTGGGCATGTTCACCGGACTGGCCACGGCGCTGGCCCTGTACGTGCTCGCCCCGGCGTGGCTTCAGGCCGTGTCGGTGACCGCGCTCGTGATGGCGCTCGGGGTCGTGGGCCGCAAGGCGGACGCGCCGGTCGTCCACCGCGCGGTGGAACTGCCCAAGGCGACGAAGCTGACGAGTGACATCGTGCTGCGCGCCCTGGGCTCGCTCGGCATTCCCGCGATCAACCAGGCGCAGGCCAAGGGGCGCAACGGGTTCGAGTTCACCGCCCCGATCACCCGCGACGGGCCCGGCTGGCGAGCGGAGGGCAACCTCCCCTTCGGCGTGACCGTCACGGACGTGATCGAGCGCCGTGAGCGGCTCGCGTCCGGACTGCGCCGCCCCCTCGGGTGCGTGTGGCCGGAGGCGGTCACGCACGAGCACACCGGGCGCCTCGTGCTGTGGGTCGGCGACCAGGATCTCGCGCAGTCGAAGAAGCCTCAGTGGCCGCTGGCCAAGGCCGGGGCGGTGGACCTGTTCAAGCCCGTCGCCTACGGCACCGACCAGCGCGGACGCTGGGTCGACGTCACCCTGATGTACATCGCCGGCGTGATCGGCGCCATCCCGCGGATGGGCAAGACGTTCCTGCTCAGGCTGCTTCTGCTGATCGCGGCGCTGGATCCGCGGGCGGAGCTGCACACCTTCGACATGAAGGGCACCGGCGACCTGGACCCGGTCGGCGACGCCGTATCCCACCGGCACGCCGCCGGCGACGATGACGAATCCATCGGGTACGTGCTCGCCGACTGGCGGGCGCTGCGCGAGGAACTGCGCCGCCGCACCAAGGTGATCCGCTCCCTGCCCCGCGACATCTGCCCCGAGTCGAAGGTGACCAGCGCTCTCGCCGACAAGCGGTCGTTGGGCCTGCATCCGATCGTGGTCGGGGTGGACGAGTGCCAGGTGCTGTTCGAGCACCCCGAGCACGGCAAGGAGTTCGAGGAGATCGCCACCGACCTGGTCAAGCGCGGCCCCGCGACCGGCATCGTGATGCTGCTCGCCACGCAGCGCCCCGACGCGAAGTCGCTGCCCACCGGGATCAGCGCGAACGCCGGCGCCCGCTTCTGCCTGAAGGTCATGGGACAGACCGAGAACGACATGGTGCTCGGCACGTCCGCCTACAAGCGCGGCGTACGCGCCACCATGTTCGCCTGGGGTGACAAGGGCATCCACTACTTCGTGGGCGAAGGATCGGACGCCCGGATCGTCTACGGCACCTTCGTGGACGCCCCCGGCGCCGCCGCCATCGCCGCCCGCGCCCGCCGGGCACGCGAGACCGCCGGACTCCTCACCGGCCACGCCCTCGGGGAGACGCCGGAGACGGTGACCGGGCCGTCCTACGACCTGCTCGCCGACATCCTCGCCGTCACCCCCGCCGCACAGGCCAAGGAATGGTCCGAAACGGTCGTGGCCCGGCTCGCCGAACTGCGCCCCGACGTCTACGGCGGCTGGGACCCCGAGGGTCTCGCCGCCGCGCTCAAGCCGCACGGCATCGCCACCATCCAGGTCGGCCGCCGGGTGGACGGCAAGGTCGTCAACCGCCGCGGCATCGACCGCTCCCACATCACCACCGCGATTGCGGAGCGTGACGGAAAGCGGGACGCGGGCTGAGGCTCCGGGGCCGCTAACGATAGCGGCACACCCCGCTAACGTTAGCGGCCCCGCTAGCACCCCAAACCTGCGTTGATCAGGCCGCTAGCGGATAGCGGCCCACCTGCGGAAACCCCCGAAACTCCGCCCGGAGGGCATCTCATGACCCCCATCCTCCTCGCTATCGCCTGCCCACTCATCATCACTCTCGGTTACGGCGGGCTGTGTGCGGCCTCGCCGTTCGGCGACTGCCGCAAGTGCCGCGGCATGGGCCACACCCTCAAGACCGACCGCAAAGGACGGCTCAAGCGCGGCAAGGACTGCCGCCGCTGCAAGGCCACCGGCAAACGCATACGCGCCGGCCGCTGGCTCTACAACCGCTGGGCCCGCGTCTACCGCGCCGGCACCGACACCCCCCGCCCGGAAGGCATCCGAACCCGATGATCCTCAACATCTCCGCCGTGCTGCTCTTCGGCGCCGCATCCGCCTTCGCCGTCAAGACCAAGTCCGCCGGAGGCGGCGCCGCCCTCGTCCTGTTCATGTTCGGGTTCTTCGCCGCCGGGACCGGCGCGTACGAGCCCATCCACAACCTCGTGCAGGCGTCCGCCGACGCCCTCGCCGCACTCGGCAACTGAGAAGGGGCCACGACCGTGAACGAGCCCACCCGCTACGGGACGTCGGCCGAACCGACGGCCTTGGAAATCCACCACCCCACCCCGCTCACGCCCATGCCCGCGCACACGGTGCAGCTCGCGCCCGTGCAGCCCGGCGGCATCCCGGCCGTGGCGAGCGTCGTCCTCCCGGACGGCCGTGTCGTCACCGGCTACGCCGTCCACCCCGCACAGCCCGAACCGCTCGCCCACAAGCCGGCCGTCTCCCGCGCGGCGGTGAACGTCGCCCTCGGGGGCGTCGGGTTCCTCGCCCTGTGCGGCGGACTGTTCCTGCTGACCGCGTTCATCACCGCCCTCACCGCGCTGGTCACCCAGCTGGTCATCCTCGCCGCCGTCGCCTTCGGCGGATGGATCGCCGTGCAGGTGTTCAGCGCGAGCGGCCACAAGGGCGGCACCACGGTCAACATCCGCAAGGCCGTCATCAAGCGCAACAAGTTCTACGGCTGACAAGGGAGACCAACACCCGTGATCCGCTTCCGCATTCAGGTCGCCGACTGGCCACGCCGCGCGCTGGTCCTGACCGACACCCCCCAACCCCACTGCCCCGACTGCCAGGGCGAGGGTTGGATCCCCTACCACTACGGCGACGAACACGGCGAGTACGCCGACACCGGATGGGACCCCTGCGACTGCTGGGACGACACCCGCCGCTTCACCTTGCTGCCCCTCCCGCACCTTCTCCGTCGGCTGCGCCGCCACACCTACGACGGCCGCGACCCGTGGGGCCCGGGCGGCTACAGCGACGAACCCCCGTTCTAGCTGCGCCAAGGGCGGCCCCCGTCTCGGCAAAAGTCCGGGGCCGCCCTTGTCCCCCAGCACCCTGCAACAGGACTGGAGACCCCCAGCATGACCCAACCCACCCCCCTTCGGCGAGCCCGAACCGCCGCGCCCGAAGCCCTGCGCATCGCGCTGGCACTCGCCGCGCACGGCGTACCGGCGTTCCCCCTGCGGGCGGGAAAGCGGCCGTTCGGCAACTGCCCCGACTGCAAGAACAGCGCATGCGGCGACCGGCCCCACATGAAGAACACGGGCCCCTGCCAGTGCCCCGCGCCGTGCCACGGATGGGCCGCCGCCACCACAGACCCCCACGTCCTCACCTCCCCCGCGTGGGCTCCCGCCTGGCACCGGGCGCACGGCGTCGGCTACCACCCCGGCGGCGCCGACGTGACCGTCGTCGACCTGGACAACCCCGCCGCCATCGCTTGGGCCCGCGCGCAGCTGCCCGCCACCCGCACCGTGCCGACCACCCGCGGCGAACACTGGATCTACCGCGGCGTAATGCGCTCAGCCAACGCCGTCCGGCCCGGCGTCGACATCAAGTCGCACATGCAGTACGCCCGCTGGCTCGGCACCGGCACCGGCCGCACGCTCGAACTCCCGTCGGCCGTGCGCGCCCTGACTGTGAAGGAAGACACCACCCCCGCCCGCGCGAAGGTGGTGTCTTCCCACCCGCGCGCCCCCTGGGACCGCAGCACGGCCACCGGATGCCGCCACAACGAACGCTTCGTCCGCACCGGCCTGGAACGCGGTCTGACCCTCGTACGAGCCCGCGCCGAATCCGGCGCCGGATCACAGGCGTTCGGCGCCGCTCGGTTCCTCGCCGTACAGCACACCGCCTGCCCCGGACCCTGCGGACTCGCGGCGCTCGCCGAAGAGATCGTGGCCGCCGCCGTCGCCGTGGGCGTCCCGAAGGCGTACGCCCGCCGCGCAGTCGCCAACGGCCTCAACACCGGCCAGGGAGCCACCGCATGACGCAAAGGCCCCACACCCCCGCAGACGGCCCGCAGGACGCCGAACAGCCCGCACCGGGCACGGCCGCAGGCGAGCCCGCAGGCGCCGCCCGCAAGGGCGTCCCCTCTGCCCTTCGCCCTGAGCCGCGCGCGGAAGAGCTGCCCTCTCCGTCCCACCCGATGGCCGTCGCCCGCCGACTGCTGCCGGACTGGCAGACCGAGGACGGACAGCTCATCTACCGGCGCTGGCGCGCATCGTGGATGCGGTGGACCGGTACCTGTTGGCGCGAGATCGACGAAGCCCAGATCCGCAAAGCCATGTACGAGCGGCTTGAGCACGTCGTCTACCAGGTCCCCGGCAAGGACGGCGAGACCGAGGAACGCGACTGGGCACCGACAAAACCGAAAATCAGCAACCTGCTCGACGCGTTGGGCGCCGTCACACTGCTGCCGACCGACACCGACGCCCCGACATGGCTCGACAGCGACGGCGAGCAGGACAGCAGCCCGATCGTGGCATGTCAGAACGGGCTGCTCAGAATCCGTGACCGGGCCCTGCTGCCGCACACCCCCGGGTTCTTCAACTTCGTCTCCGTCCCGTTCGCCTACGACCCGACCGCCACGGCACCGGCGTGGGAACACTTCCTGTCCCAGCTCTGGCCCGACGACCCCGACGCCATCCACGCCATACAGGAGTGGTTCGGCTACGTCCTGTCCGGCCGCACCGACCAACAGAAGATCCTGCTCATGGTCGGCCCGACGCGTTCCGGCAAAGGCACCATCGCCCGCGTCCTCAAAGCCCTGGTCGGCAAGGAGAACCTTGCCGGGCCCACCCTGGCCGGACTCGGCACGAACTTCGGACTGTCCACCCTGCTCGGCAAGCCCCTCGCGGTCATCTCCGACGCCCGCCTGTCCGGCAACGACAACAGCCAGGTGGTTGAGCGGCTGCTGACGATCTCCGGTGAGGACACGATCGACGTCGACCGCAAGCACCGCGAGCACTGGACCGGAAAACTCCCCACCCGGCTCGTGATCCTGTCCAACGAGCTGCCGCACTTCGGCGACGCATCCGGCGTCATCGCCAACCGGTTCGTCCTGCTCACCATGCGCACGTCGTGGCTGGGCAAGGAAGACCACACCCTCACCGACCGGCTCACGGCAGAGATGCCCGGCATTCTCAACTGGGCATTGGAGGGACTCGCCCGCCTCCAGAGGACAGGGCGGATCACAGAACCCAAGTCCAGCCGTGAAGCGGTCACCACCATGCGCGACACCGCATCCCCCACCAGCGCGTTCGTCCGTGAGCGCTGCATCACCGGGCCGTCATGCGCCATTCCCGTGGACAACCTGTGGGCCGTCTGGCGCGAGTGGGCCGAAGACAACAACGTCCGCCCCGGAACGAAACAGATCTTCGGCCGCAACCTCCTCTCCGTCATCCCACAACTCACGCTCGCCCGCCCCCGCGACGGCGACACCCGCATCCGCACCTACGTCGGAATCACGCGGCGCCCCGCCCACGCACCCGAGTAGCCCTCCAACCACATTTCGCCGGGTCGCGGACCATCGCGGACCACCCTGCCTGACCTGCGCATTCACCAGCCATAGAAACGGGACCACCGCGGACCACGCCCGCACCGGCGGTCCGCGATGGTCCGCACACCGACCCCATCAAAACCGCAGGTCAACAGGGGTGGTCCGCGATGGTCCGCGACCCGCGACATTGTGACGCCAACCACGCCCCGCCCGTCCTCTCCCAACCACACGGAGATCCCGTCATGAGCACCCCGCCCCGTCGGCGCCGTGCGCCGAAGGACGAACTCTTGCCCCTGAGTGACGTCCTTGTGGAACTCGGCATAAGCCGTCCCACCTGGTACCGCTGGCGCGATCGTGGATACGGCCCGGAGGCACGTCGTACGCCATCCGGTCGCATCTGCGTGCGCCGAAGCGTCCTGGACTCCTTCAAAGACGAAATGGAAGCCGCTTGACCGAGTGGAGCTACACCGTCAAGATCTGGGCCATCCGGAAGCGTGACTATCGGAAGCCCTACCAACTTCGATGGAAGGTGGGCACCCGCCCGCATTCGGAGTCGTTCCTCACTCAGGGCCTGGCGGAAAGTCGCCGGGCCCAACTTATTACGGCGGCGCGCGGGGGTGAGCCATTCGACGTCGACAGCGGACTCCCGAAGTCCATGGTCGACAAGAAGCGGGACATCTCGTGGTACGAGCACGCCCGCACCTACATAGCGATGAAGTGGGACAACGCCCCCGGCAACACTCGGAGGACGTTGGCGGAGGCCATGGCCACCGTGACGCCCGCCTTCGTAAAGGACACCAAGGGGATGCCGGACGCGAAAACCGTCCGCCACGCGCTCTACAGCTGGGCCTTCAACAAAAACCGATGGGAGAAAGAGACACCCCCCGATGTTGCCAAGGTGCTGGACTGGTTCAAGCGGAAGTCGCTCCCCATGTCCGCGCTCTCCGATCGGCTCACGATGCGGGCGGCGCTTACCGCCCTATCCAAGAAGTTGGACGGCAAGACAGCCGCAGCGGGAACAATCAGTAGGAAGCGAGCGATTCTTTACAATTCACTTGAATTCGCGGTCGACGCTGAACTACTCAGTGACAATCCGTTGGACCGGATCAAGTGGAAAGCACCTGAGCAGGTCGTAGAGGAAGTGGATCCGGCGTGCGTGCCGAATCCCGCTCAAGCGGCAAAGCTCCTGGCGGCGGTGCGAGACCAGGGCAAGCGCGGCAGACGGCTCGCAGCATTCTTCGGCTGTATGTATTACGCGGCGGCACGACCGGCGGAAGTCATTGGGCTCCGCACTGGTGATTGCGACCTCCCGCGTCACGGTTGGGGCCTGCTCAGGCTTCACGAGACTCGCCCGCGATCCGGTACCGCCTGGACTGACAGCGGCGAAGCGCACGAGAAGAAGGGGCTCAAGCACCGACCGCGAAAGACGGTCCGACGAGTGCCGATTCCCCCGGAGCTGGTTGCCCTGCTGAGGTGGCACCTCACCGCATACGGCACCGCAACTGACGGCCGAGTCTTCCAATCGCTGCGCGGCGGGTTGGTCCAAGACACGGGGTACGGAGAAGCCTGGGCTGAGGCTCGCACGCGGGCCCTTACTCCGGCGGAGCACGGATCGGCGCTCGCCAAGCGGCCGTATGACCTTCGTCACGCGGCCGTGTCCACGTGGCTTAGCTCCGGCGTGGAACCTCAGCTCGTGGCGGAGCGCGCCGGCCACAGCGTGGCGGTGCTCTTCCGGGCGTACGCCAAGTTCCTGAAAGATGGGGACGACGCCGCAAACGCCAAGATTTCCGCCCGGTTGGGTCAGGGCGGGTGACGGGCCCGAAATCCCGTCCACGCCCCGTCCACGCGCTTCGAGACGGGGCGTTCGAACGCGAGACAGAGTGAGACAGTCGGCTGATTACCGGGGCGCATGACGAAGGGCCCGTGACCAGCTGTTGCAGCAGGTCACGGACCCTTCGTTCTCAGCGTGGCGGCGCCAGGATTCGAACCTGGGAAGGCTGAGCCGGCAGATTTACAGTCTGCTCCCTTTGGCCGCTCGGGCACACCGCCGGGGTCGCTGCCTGTTCGAACCGCTTTTCGGCGGTGTTCCCTGGCAACGACGTAAACGATACCCGATGCCCAGGGGTGCTTCGCCACCTGATTCCGCACCGCCCGGGGGGAGCGGGGTGGCTAGGCTTGTCCGGATGCGGCCCGGGATCACGCCGGGCTCGGCGGCCACGCCCACGTACGCCGAGACGCATCCGACACACCCCCCGATACAAGGAGCCACAGGACATGGCCGACTCCAGTTTCGACATCGTCTCGAAGGTCGAGCGGCAGGAGGTCGACAACGCCCTCAACCAGGCCGCCAAGGAGATCTCCCAGCGCTACGACTTCAAGGGCGTCGGCGCCTCCATTTCGTGGTCCGGTGACAAGATCCTGATGGAGGCGAACTCCGAGGACCGGGTGAACGCCGTCCTCGACGTCTTCCAGTCCAAGCTGATCAAGCGCGGGATCTCGCTGAAGGCGCTGGAGGCGGGCGAGCCCCAGCTCTCCGGCAAGGAGTACAAGCTCTTCGCGGAGATCAAGGAGGGCATCTCCCAGGACAACGCGAAGAAGGTCGCGAAGCTCATCCGCGACGAGGGCCCCAAGGGTGTGAAGGCCCAGGTGCAGGGCGAGGAACTGCGCGTCAGCTCCAAGAGCCGCGACGACCTCCAGGCCGTCATCACACTGCTCAAGGGCCAGGACTTCGACTTCGCCCTGCAGTTCGTGAACTACCGGTAGTCGGACGACGGTCGGCCGACTGACCAGTCGGCCGACCCGCCGGCGCTCAGTCGCGCGAGTTGCCGAACAGCAGGCGGTAGGCGATCAGGAGGACGAGCGATCCGCCGATCGCCGCGGCCCAGGTCGCGCCGTCGTAGAAGTCCTTGGTGACCGGGTGGTCGAGCCAGCGGGCCGATATCCAGCCGCCGATGAACGCGCCCGCGATGCCGATGAAGGTCGTGCCGATGAAGCCGCCCGGGTCACGACCCGGCAGCAGGACCTTGGCGATGACTCCGGCCAACAGCCCCAGGATGATCCAGCTGATGATGCTCATGCCGTGAACCTGCCCTTCCGTGCTGTGCCCGCACTGTCCGGGCAGTGTGATGTCCCTCGCAGGGTGATCAGCAGGGTGCGGCGCGGCGTGGCGGACGGTCGCGCGGTTGCGCCCCCCGATGGCCCTGGCCCTACTGCGTCGGCAGCCGATTCACCGCCGTGCGTATGCGGTACTCGGTCCAAGGGGTCAGTCTCAGGTCCTCGTCCATGACGTCGTACCAGCCCGTGCCGTCGAGCCAGGCGTGCAGCCAGTCCGCGAGGCTGGGGGCGTCCACGAACCAGGCTTGGTCGGGGTCGCCCGGGTTCGGCTCGAAGAGCAGGACCCTCGCCTGTGGAGAGTGGCAGTCCACGCACGCGTACATGGCACAGCCCCAGTGGGATATCGGCAGGACGCCGTCCGGCCAGGGCCAGTCGGGATCCTCGCGAACGCTCTCGCGGTTCACGAGGTACTGGGTCACGGCGGCGGGTTCGCCGGCCGGAGTGCTGTCGAACAGGGGCAGCAGTCCGTACTCCGGGCCGAATCCACCGTCCCCCACGCGCAGGTAGAGGTCGGCGAGCAGCCGGGGCAGGCGAAAACCGAGGGCGGTCTCGGCCCGGGCCAGGGTGTCCTCGTCCACGGGATCGGGGAGCGAAGGCCAGCCCCAGGGGCGGGTGGCCGCCGCCTTGACCGCCACCCTTGCCAGCAACTGCTCGTTCTCGGTCATGCGTTCATGATGGAGCCCGCCACTGACAATCGGGTCGGCCTGTGGACAACCTGCCCGTTGTGGAAACCGGTGACGATGTGCGCGATGGCCGGCCACCAGCGACCAGCCGCCTGCTGCCTGCCGCCCGCCGCCCGCCGCCCGCCGCCCGCCGGCGAGGACCGGCCCGAGTCTCCGCGGGTTCTCGATCACGCCACAAGGGCGCTGCGGTTCCGCCTGAACGCCTGACCGGCTGATACTGGTGGTAGCAGGCATGCCGATGGACCTACCTGGAGAGGTACCGACCATGAAGCTCTTCAACCTGCTGTTGAACATCATCTGGCTCGTCTTCTGCGGCATCTGGATGGCGATCGGCTACCTGATCGCGGCGCTGATCTGCTTCATCTTGATCATCACCATCCCCTTCGGCATCGCGTCGCTGCGCATCGCCGGCTTCGTCATCTGGCCGTTCGGCCGCACCACCGTGGATCGGCCGGGGGCTGGGGCAGGATCGTTCATCGGGAACGTGATCTGGGTGATCTTCGCCGGGTGGTGGCTGGCTCTGGCCCACCTGGTCACCAGCATCCCGCTGTTCCTGTCGATCATCGGGATCCCGTTCGGGTGGGCGAACCTGAAGCTGATCCCGATCTCTCTCATGCCGCTGGGCCGTGAGGTAGTGCCGACGGATCAGCAGTTCGGAGGGCGCTAGGAGTGTCGACCGACCGCTTACGGGGTTGTCGACGCTTCATCGAGGGCGGTTGTGCGCTGGTCGTGGACCGCGTGAGGTGAGGGGGCGGCCCCCTCACCTCCCCCTCACCTCACGCGAGACCGCTGGTCTCAGATCAGGTGCTTGAAGCCGCCCCAGCCGTGCCCGATCTCCACGCCGGAGTTGAGGCTGTTGCTCTTGCTCGTGTAAAGCAGCAGATCCCCGGTGCTGCCGCTGACGGCGACGACGTCCGCACGGCCGTCGCTGTTGATGTCCGTCAGCGTCAGCTTGCTCATCAGGTTGAAGCTGGTACCGATCTGGATGCCGCTGCCGACGCCCCCGCCCGAAGTACCCGGGTACAGCAGCAGAGCCCCCGAATCCTCCTGCGTGCCGATCAGGTCGGCGCGGTTGTCACCGTTGAAGTCACCCGCCGCCAGGTTCGTCATCTTCCCCCAGCCGGTGCCGATCTGCTTCGTGAAGGCGACCCCGCTGCCGGTGCCCGTGTACAAGTTCAGCGAAGCGTCCGACTTGTTCACCGCCACGATGTCGGCCTTGCCGTCACCCGTGAAATCACCGGCCGCCAACTGCTCCACACCCGTCCAGCCATGCCCGACCTCCGTCGTCGACCGGAACCCGCCGTCGCCGTTGCCGATGTACAGATACAAGTCACCGGACGTCTTGTTGGCAGCGACGAGATCGCCGTCACCGTCACCGTTGAAGTCGGCCGCGGCCACCTTGTCCATCGCCGCCCAACCACCGCCCACCTCACGGGTGAAGCCGACACCCGAGGAACCGTTGCCGGAATACAGCCGCAACGTCCCCAGCGAGTCCACACCCAACAGGTCGTCCTTCAAATCACCGGTGTAGTCGTGGTCGCGGTGCACCTCGACGGGCGGGTACGGGTCGGCGTGGTCGTTCGCCAGCCCGGCGATCGCGCCGCAGCGGGGCCAGGCGCCGGCGCCCTGGCCCGCCAGGATCTTTTCGGCTATGAGGATCTGTTGCTTCTTGGTCGCCAGATGGGCGTTGGAGGCGTAGTCGTGGCCACCGTATGCGGCCCATGTGCTCGCCGAGATCTGGAGGCCACCGTAATAGTCGTTGCCTGAGTTGATGGACCAGTTGCCGCTGCTCTCGCACTCGGCGACCTTCTCCCAGGTGGCCACGGAGGCGGCCGAGGCGGGCTGGGTCAGGAGCAGCGGGCAGGCGAGGCCGGCGGTGATCGCGGTGACGAGCGCGAGGCTGGAGCGGAGGGCGGTGGCGGGGCGCGGCATGACGGATTCCGTTTCGGGTGAGGAGGTGTCAGAGGGATCGGGGAGGGGCCCGCCCTCGGTGGGAACGGGCCCCTCATGGGTGCTCAGGAGTGGTGGGTCGGCGGTCTCAGATCAGGTGCTTGAAGCCGCCCCAGCCGTGCCCGATCTCGACGCCGGAGTTGAGGCTGTTGCTCTTGCTGGTGTAGAGGTACAGGTCCCCGGTGGTGCCGCTGACGGCGACGACGTCCGCGCGGCCGTCGCTGTTGATGTCCGTCAGCGTCAGCTTGCTCATCAGGTTGAAGCTGGTACCGATCTGGATCGCGCTCCCGACGCCCCCGCCCGAAGTACCCGGGTACAGCAGCAGAGCCCCCGAGTCCTCCTGCGTGCCGATCAGGTCGGCGCGGTTGTCACCGTTGAAGTCACCCGCCGCCAGGTTCGTCATCTTCCCCCAGCCGGTGCCGATCTGCTTCGTGAAGGCGACCCCGCTGCCGGTGCCCGTGTACAGGTTCAAGGAAGCGTCCGACTTGTTCACCGCCACGATGTCGGCCTTGCCGTCACCCGTGAAATCACCGGCCGCCAACTGCTCCACACCCGTCCAGCCATGCCCGACCTCGGTCGTCGACTCGAAGCCGCCGTCACCGTTGCCGATGTACAGATACAAGTCACCGGACGTCTTGTTGGCAGCGACGAGATCGCCGTCACCGTCACCGTTGAAGTCGGCCGCGGCCACCTTGTCCATCGCCGCCCAACCACCGCCCACCTCACGGGTGAAGCCGACGCCCGAAGTACCGTTGCCGGAATACAGCCGCAACGTCCCCAGCGAGTCCACACCCAACAGGTCGTCCTTCAAATCACCGGTGTAGTCGTGGTCGCGGGTGACGGGGACGTCGTCGACGATGTTGTTGTAGCGGTACGGCACGTAGGAGCCGGAGTTGCTGAAGTAGGCGTACGGGATGGTGCGGCGCAGGGTGTGCGGCGGAGTCTGCTCGATGCCGACGTACGAGGTCATCGATGAGTCGGTCCAGCGCTCGAAGAGGACGACGTGCGAGCCGTTCGTGGGGTTCGCGGTGTTGTGGAAGAGGAGCATGTCGCCCTTGCGCAGCTCACTCTTGGAGATCCGCGTGGCGTAGGTGTCGAGGTCGCCGGTCCAGGCGTTGGTCCCGAGGTTCCAGGCCATGGACACCATCCCGGAGCAGTCTGTGCGGTAGCCGTCGCGGTAGCCGTTCTGGTCGTACGGCACCTGCGCGTCGACCCAGGTCTTGGCGCGGGCGATGACCGCGCTCCGGGTGATCGGGGCGGCGGCCGCGGTGGCGGCCGGAGCCGAGAACTCGCTCCCGGCGGACGTGCTCTTCAGCGGACCGACCGGGCCCTGGGGGCGCTGGACGTCCTCGGTGGCCGTGCTGCTTTCGGAGACGGGGCTGCTCGGCGCAGCCGTCGCTGCGGGGGTGATGGTGAGGGTGCTCAGGACGGTCGCGGAGGCGAGGACGACCGTGAGGACGGCGGTGCGCGACGTACGTGACGTTCGTGACGTGGACATGACGCGTAGCTCCTTGTGGCGGTGCGGTCGGAGACGACGGCCGCCGGGGCGTAGGCCCGCCGTGCGGCGTCGGGAGGTACGGGTGACGTACGGGTGACGTACGGGTGACGTACGGGTGACGTACGGGGTGACGTACGGGTGAACTCGTGCGCTTGGAAGAGAGGTTGACGGCGCGCCCGAGGAGGAGGTGCAGCCCTGGGTGGGGCGAGCGGTCCGGCTACTGCCAGCCGAAGTCGTCGACGACTGCTCCCGGCCCGCCGAGGTTGCCGGGCAGGGCGGCACCGGCGACGCTCCGCACCCCGGCGTCCCGGGCGCCGATGCCCACGTCTCCCGCGGTCACCCCGAACCCGAGGAGGAGGAAGCCGGCGGCGAGGACGGTGACCGCGGTGGCCTGGGCGATACCGGTGGCGTGCATGGTGGTTGACCCTTCGGCAGAGGACTTTGTCGGACCGTTCCGGTCGCACGTCCCGCGGTGACGTGGTGTCGGTTTCCCGTGTCCGCCGGTCGGGGTCCCGTCCGGCAAGAACTACTTTCGTCGCAGGTCGGAGGGGTTGGAAGGGCTTTCAGCTGGCCCCAATGGTCCATGTCCCAATGTGGCCAGCAGGGGCGCCTCCGCCCGGCGGAGGCCCCAACCGGCCAGCCCCGCGTGGGAATCCAGCAGCCGACGGCACAGCGCCGCCGCCAGCGACTCGGCCTCGACGAGGGACTCCGCCCGCAGGAAGACCCCGAGGACCGGGACGGGCAGGGCGTACGGGTGCGCGGTGACGTGTTCCACCCGTTCACCAGGACGTGCGAGACCGAGGGCACACCGGGCCGCGTCGGCCGGCAGGGCGCTGCCGGGCGGAGCCGAGAGGTGAGCGTGAATCAGGTACATACCTACGAAGTGTGAGACCGGGACGACCGACGAACAGGCCCGATGAGTGGCCCCTTGAGGCTCTGGACGGAACAGGCCATCCCGCCCCCCGGCACTCCGCACGTCCCCATCTACGTGCGAATATCGGTATGAAGATCACTTCATAGGGGGCGCACATGTTGACCCTGTTGGGACTGGACAGACACACAGAAGCCGTCTACCGCACGATGCTGGCACATCCGGACGACGGCGTGACAGAACTCTGCCTCCGGCTGGGGATGTCTGAGGAGGAGGTCCGCGCCGGCCTCGACGGCCTGAGTGAACTGGCCCTGGTGCGGCCCTCGTACGACGAGCCGGGCCGGCTCCATGCGGTCAGCCCCGACATCGGCATGGAGATCCTGCTCACCCGCCAACAGGCCGAACTCACCGCGCATCAGAACCGGATCGAGGCTTCCCGGGCGGCCGCGGCGCAGCTCATCTCCGAGTACGCGGGCCTGCGGCCCACGACCACCGAGCCCGGAGTGGAGCACCTGGTCGGCCTGGACCGCATCCGGGAACGACTGAAGCTGCTCCACCGGGAGGTGCGGGAGGAGGTCATGATCTTCGCCCCGGACGGGGAGCAGACGGCGGAGAACCTGGAAGCGTCCAAGCCGCTGGACGAGTCACTGCTGGGCAGGGGCATCCGGATGCGCACCATCTACCTCGACAGCGTGCGCAACAGCCCGCACACCGTGGCCTACGCGCAATGGCTGAGCGGCCTGGGCCGACAGGCCCGGACCGCACCCACCCTGCCCATCCGCCTGATCATCATGGACCGCAGCACCGCCGTGATCCCGGTCAACAGCGACGACACCGCCGCCGGAGCGGTGGTGCTCACCGGGCAGGGCACGCTGACCGCCCTGTGCGCGCTCTTCGATTCGACCTGGGAGACGGCGAAACCGCTCGAGGAGAGCACCCGGCGGGACGAGAACGGACTGACGGACACCGAGGCGGCGGCCCTGAAACTGCTGGCCGACGGCTTCACCGACGAGGCCATCGCCAAACGGCTCGGAGTGTCCCACCGGACGGCCCGCCGGGTGGCGACCGGCCTGATGGACCGCCTTGGAGCGCGCAGCCGCTTCGAGGCGGGCGTCCGCGCCGTGCACCAGGGCTGGCTGCGCTGAACACCGGAGGGGACCGGCCGGCCGCGGTTGGTCCCCTCCGGCCGGGGCCGGGGCCGGGGCCGGGGCCGGGGCCGGGGCCGGGGCCGGTCCGCTCCGGCCGCGCCTGGTCGCCTCCGGCCGCCAAGAGCTGAGGCCCCGCGACCGTTGGACCGTCCGGGCCGTCCGAGCCGTCCCCCGTGCCCTTCTTCGCGAACAGGGCTTACACGCGGCGGTCCTTGCCGGGACATGTCTTCACTGGTGTCGACCTGCCATTTTCTCGAGCCGGGCGATGCGCTCCGCCATCGGCGGATGTGTCGAGAACATCTTGGAGAGCCCCTGGCCCGGGCGGAAGGGGTTGGCGATCATCATGTGGCTCGCGGTCTCGATGCGGGGCTCCGGAGGCAGTGGGAGCTGCTTGGTGCCTGTCTCGAGCTTGCGCAGGGCGCTCGCGAGGGCCAGTGGGTCGCCGGTGAGCTGCGCGCCGGAGGCGTCGGCCTGGTACTCCCGGGAGCGGCTGATGGCGAGTTGGATGAGGCCGGCGGCCAGCGGTCCCAGGATCATGATCAGGAGCATGCCGAGGATGCCGGGGCCGTCATCGTCGTCGGAGCGGCCGATCGGGATCAGCCAGGCGAAGTTGACCAGGAACATGATCACGGAGGCCAGTGCGCCGGCGACCGAGGAGATGAGGATGTCGCGGTTGTAGACGTGGCTGAGCTCGTGGCCGATGACTCCGCGCAGTTCGCGCTCGTCGAGCAGGCGCAGGATGCCGTCCGTGCAGCACACGGCGGCGTTGCGCGGGTTGCGGCCGGTCGCGAAGGCGTTGGGCGCCTCGGTCGGGGAGATGTACAGGCGGGGCATGGGCTGGCGGGCCTGGGTGGAGAGCTCGCGGACCATCCGGTACAGGGCGGGGGCTTCGAACTCGCTCACCGGGCGGGCGCGCATCGCGCGTAGCGCGAGCTTGTCGCTGTTCCAGTACGCGTACGCGTTGGTGCCGAGTGCGATCAGGACCGCGACGACGAGCCCCATGCGGCCGAAGAAGCTGCCGATGACGATGATGAGTGCCGACAGTCCTCCGAGGAGTACTGCGGTCCTGAGCCCGTTGTGCCGGCGGTGCACGGTACGCCCTCCAAGTCGTGCAGCAGGGGAACCCTTTGCTTGCGGATCTTGCTGTTCTCCGGTGGCACTGGTGTCGTGGTGTCTCTCCAGTGCACCTTCCCGTACTGGTCAACGCCAGGCGGGAGGCACTAGTTCCCTTGTGCCTTCGGGCAGGCGTGTGGGCCGTCCGGGTGAGGACGGAGGTGTACGCGCGCGTGAAGGCTCAGAAGAGGCCGGTGTCGGCGAAGCGCAGGACCAGCTGGGGTGCTCCGGACAGGACGATGCCGAGGGCCGCGGTGAGGGTGATCGCGGCCGTCAGGGGGGCGGGGACGCGGTGTTTCTCCGTCCGGCCCTCAGGAGCGCGGAAGAGCAGTGCCGTCCACTGGAGGTAGTAGTACAGGGCGATGACGACGTTGACGGCCATGACGACCGCGAGCCAGCCGAGGCCCGCGTCGACGGCCGCCGAGAAGACGGTGACCTTCGCGAAGAGGCCGATGATGCCCGGCGGCAGTCCGGCGAGGCAGAGCAGGAAGAAGGCCAGGACGAGGGCCGACAGGGGGTTTCTGGCGTACAGGCCTCGGTAGTCCGCGATCCGGTTCGTCGTGCTGGTACGGCCCACGAGGGCGGCCACCGCGAAGGCGCCGAGGTTCACGGCGGCGTACATGAGGGCGTACGCGACGGTGGAGCCGATGGCGTGGTCGGCGTCGTCGGAGTACGCGGCGGCGGCGATCGGTACGAGGAGGTAGCCGGCCTGGCCCACGGAGGACCAGGCGAGGAGCCGTACGGCGCTGTACGCGCGTGTGGCCTGTTGGCGCAGGGCTCCGACGTTGCCGACGGTCATGGTGAGGGCGGCCAGCGCGGCCAGGGCCGGGCCCCAGACGTCGGCGTACGAGGGGAAGCCGATGACGGTGACGAGGATGAGGCCGGAGAAGCCGACCGCCTTGCCGACGACCGACAGGTAGGCCGCGATGGGCAGGGGCGCGCCGACGTAGGTGTCGGGGACCCAGAAGTGGAAGGGGACGGCGGCCGTCTTGAAGGCGAAGCCGATGAGGGTGAGGACCACGCCGGTCTGGGCGAGGGTGTGCAGTTGGCCGTCGACGTCCTGGATGCGGTCGGCTACCTGGGTGAGGTAGAGCGTGCCGGTCGTCGCGTACACGAAGCTGATGCCCAGGAGGCTGACGGTGGTCGCGGTGACCGACGACAGGAAGAACTTCAGGGCCGCCTCGGAGGACCTGCGGTCGCCGTGCCGGATTCCGACGAGGGCGAAGGCGGGCAGGGAGGCGACCTCCAGGGCGACGACGAGGGTGGCGAGGTCGCGGGAGGCGGGCAGCAGTGCGGCGCCCGCGGCGGAGGACAGCAGCAGGAACCAGAACTCCCCTTCGGGGAGTCTCCCGCGCGCGTCCTTCAGCGCGGTGACCGACAGCAGGGCTGCCAGCAGGGCTCCGCCGAGCACCAGGAACTGGATGACGAGGGTGAAGCGGTCGGCCGTGTAGCTGCACACGCGTGTGTCGCCGGTCAGGCAGAAGGTGGAGCGGTCGCCGTCCAGGAGGGGCAGCAGGAGAGCGGTGGAGGCCGCGAGGCCCGCGACCGAGAGCCAGCCGAGGAGCGGTTTGCGGGCGTCGGCGACGAAGAGGTCGGCGACGAGCACGACGAGGGCGACGACCGCAGCGAGGGTGGGCGGTGCGATCGCCAGCCAGTCGACGGACTGGATGACCGACTCGGCGACGGGTTGAGCCAGGGGCTCGGCCAGGGGCGGGGCCAGGGCGCTCATCGGGTGCCTCCTGCGAGGAGCTGCTGCACGGCCGGGTCGGTCAGGCCGAGGAGGGCCTTCGGCCACAGGCCCGCGACGACGGTGAGGGCGACGAGCGGGGTCCAGGCCGCGAACTCGTAGGTCTGCACGTCGGCGAGGTGCGGGGCGTCCTGTGGGACGGCGCCCATGCAGACTCGGCGGACCACGACGAGCAGGTACGCGGCCGTCAGCAGGGTGCCGAACGCGGCGATCGCCGTGAAGGTGAGGAAGGCGGGGCGGCTGAGGTCGTCGGCGGGGTCGAAAGCTCCGAACAGGGCCAGCATCTCGCCCCAGAACCCGGCGAGGCCCGGCAGGCCGAGCGAGGCGACGGCGGCGAAGGCGAGGAGGCCGCCGAGGCGGGGTGTCCTGCCGTACAGGGCGGCGCCGGTCTGCTCGGCGAGGGTGTCCAGGTCGGTCGTGCCGGTTCGGTCCTTCAGGGCTCCGACCAGGAAGAAGAGCAGGCCGGTGATGAGGCCGTGGGCGATGTTGGCGAACAGCGCGCCGTTCACGCCGGTCGGGGTCATGGTCGCGATGCCGAGGAGGACGAAGCCCATGTGACCGACGGAGGAGTAGGCGATCAGCCGCTTGAGGTCGCCCTTCGCGCCCTGTTTGGCGAGTGCCAGGCAGGCCAGGGATCCGTAGATGATCCCGACGACGGCGAAGGCGCCGAGGTAGGGCGCGAAGACCCGGAAGCCGTCGGGCGCGACCGGCAGCAGAATCCGGACGAACCCGTACGTGCCCATCTTCAGCAGTACGCCGGCCAGCAGGACCGAGCCGACGGTCGGGGCGGCGGTGTGGGCGTCGGGCAGCCAGCTGTGCAGGGGCCACATCGGGGTCTTGACCGCGAGCCCGAGCCCGATCGCCAGAACGGCGATGACCTGCACGGATGTGGTCAGCGACCGGCCGTTGTCAGTGGCGAGTGCCACCATGTCAAAGGTGCCCGCCTTGATTCCGATCAGGAGCAGGCCGAGCAGCATGACCACGGATCCGAGGAGCGTGAAGAGGATGAACTTCCAGGCCGCCTGGGTCCGGCCCGCTCCGCCCCAGCGGGCGATGAGGAAGTACATCGGGATGAGGACCATCTCGAAGGCGAGGAAGAACAGCAGCAGGTCGAGGACGGCGAAGGACGCGAGAGTGCCGGACTCGAGGACGAGCACGAGCGCCACGAATGCCTTCGGGGACGGGCCCGCCGGCATCTTGAAGTAGGAGTAGAGCGCGCAGAGGAAGGTCAGCAGCGCGGTCAGGAGCAACAGGGGGAGGGAGATGCCGTCGATGCCGAGGTGGATGCGCACGTCGAGTGCGGGGATCCAGCTGATGTCCGTGCTGGCCTGCATCTTCGACGGATGGTCGTGGTCGAAGCCGAGCGCGAGGGCGATCGCGGCGATGAGGATCACGCCGGTCACGGTCACGCCGTGCCGCAGCACGGCCTGCTCGGGTGACTTCCCCTTCAGTCCGGGCGGGGCGGGCAGGAGAGCGGCGACGGCCCCGAGGAGCGGGCCGACCACGATGAACGCCAGAAGGAACTGCATCACGGACTCGTTGATATCGATCACGCCTGCTCACGCTCCCGAAGCGACGAGAAGGGCGGCGACCGCCAGGACGACGGTGCCGGCGAGCAGCGCGCTCACATAGGTCTGAAGGTTGCCGGTCTGGGCACGCCGTACGGCGGCTCCGAGCCAGCGGGGCAGCGCTCCCGCGCCGCGCACGTAGGTCTCGACGACCTCTCGGTCGAGGAACCGCACGAGGCTTGCGGCGGCCTGGACCGGGCGGACGAACAGCGCCTGGTAGACGGCGTCCAGGTGGAAGCCGGCGGCCGCATGGCGGTGCAACGGGCCGAGCAGGAGCCGCCCGGGGTCCGCCGGGTCCTGGGCCGAGGCCACATCTCCGTAGGCGGGCGCGTGCGTCGCGATGGCCTCGGCCTCGACCCGGGCCGCGTCGCCCTCCGGGTGGGCGGCGACCGCCCCGAGCGGCACGCGCGCGGCGAGCCCGGCGAGATGACGCCAGGCGGCGTACGTGAAGAGTCCGCCGGCCAGCGCCACGCCGGTGCCGAGGACCGAGGTGGTCAGGGTCGGCGCGAGGTCGCTGCCGTCGAACCAGTCGGGGAGCGTGCTGTAGGCGAACCCGCCGAGGGCGAGGGAGGGCACGGCCAGGACCCACAGCACCACGGTCATGGTCAGCGGCTGGCGGCCGTGGTCGGGGGCCTCGACACCCCGGCCGCGGAAGGTCAGCAGCCACAGACGGGTCGCGTAGGCGGCCGTGAGGAGGGCGGCGATCAGGCCGGCGACGAGGATGAGCCAGCCCGCCGCGCCGGGGGCGTGCTCGGTGTGGCCGGCGGTCACGTGCTCGGCGGCGCCGAGGACGGACTCCTTGGAGAAGAAGCCGCTGAACGGCGGGATCGCGGCGAGCGCGAGGAGCGCCACGGTCATCGTCCAGTAGGCGTCGGGGACACGGTCGCGCAGGTGGCTCATGCGGGACATGGCGGCCAGCGAGTTGGTGCCGGCGGCGTGGATGATCACGCCCGCCGCGAGGAACAGCAGTGCCTTGAACGCGCCGTGCGAGAGGAGGTGGAAGACGGCGGCCCCGCGGTCGCCGACGGCCAGGGCGCCGGTCATGTAGCCGAGCTGGCCGATCGTCGAGTAGGCGAGGACGCGCTTGATGTCGTCCTGGGCGAGCGCGGCCAGGCCCGAGCCGACCATCGTGACGGCGGCCATCGCGGCGAGGACGACCATCGCGGCCGCGGAGGCCTCGAAGACCGGGAGGAGGCGGGCGACGAAGTAGACGCCGGCGGCGACCATCGTCGCCGCATGGATCAGCGCGGAGACTGGCGTGGGGCCGGCCATGGCGTCGGGGAGCCAGGTGTGCAGCGGGAACTGCGCGGACTTGCCTGCCACACCCGCGAGGAGCAGCAGGGCGACGAGGGTCGGGTGGTCGAGTCCGCCGTGGGCGACGGTGGCGAGGACCTTCGTGATCCGGAAGGACCCGGCGTCGGTGGCGAGGGCGAACAGGCCGATGAGGAAGGGGACGTCGCCGAGTTTGGTGACGAGGAAGGCCTTGATGGAGGCGGCGCGGGCCTCCGGGGTCTCCCAGTAGTGGCCGACCAGGAAGTAGGAGCAGATGCCCATGACTTCCCAGCCGACCAGCAGCACGATCAGATCACCGGAGTAGACGACGAGGAACATCGCGGAGGTGAAGAGGGAGACGAGCGCGGCGTACGAGGGGTAGCGCGGGTCCTCGCGCAGATAGCCGGTCGAGTAGATCTGCACGCAGGTCGCGACGAGGCCGACCAGGACGGCGACGAGGGCGGCGAAGCCGTCGATGTAGAGGGCCAGTTCGATCGGGATCGAGCCGGTGGGGGTCAGTTCGGTGGCCGCGGTGACGGAGGCTTCTCCGCCCTGGCGTACGGCGACGATCGCGGCCAGGACGAGCGCGGCGAGGGTCGGCAGGACGGCGAGCGGCCGCACGTAGCCGGGGGCGGTGCGGCCGAGGAGCAGTCCGGCGGCCGCGCCCAGGAACGGGAGGAGGGGGACGAGGACGGCGAGGGTGGTCGTGGTCACGCGGTGGCCTCAGCCTTCTCGGCGGCCGTTCCGGTGGCGGCGGCGTCGCTGTCGGTGCCGTCGGTCGCGGGGCTCTCGTGGCCCTCGGCGGTGTCGCGGAGCCGGTCGATGTCCGCGGTGCCGCGATTGCGGTGGACGGCGAGGACGATCGCCAGGCCGATGCCGATCTCGGCGGCGGCGATGGCGATGGTGAACAGGGTCAGGGCCTGGCCGGAGTGCAGGGTCTCCACGGCGGCCTTGCTGAGCCAGACGTCGAAGGCGACCAGGTTGAGGTTGACGGCGTTGAGCATCAGCTCGACCGACATCAGGATCAGGATCGCGTTGCGGCGGGCGAGGACGCCGTACAGGCCGGTGCAGAAAAGGAGAGCGGAGAGGACGGCGGGATAGGCGAGGTGCATCAGCGGGTGCCTTCCTGCTCGGCCGGGTTCGTCCTGGCGTCCGGGGCGGACGACGAACTCCCGGAACTCCCGGAGCTAACGGAACTCCCGGAGCTCCCAGAAATTTCGGAACTCTCTGTGACCGATCGGGAACTCTTGGTGGCGGTCCGTGAGTTCAATGGGGGAGAGCTCGCCTCCGTCTTCGCCTTGCGGGACAGGACGATCGCGCCGACCAGGGCCGCGAGGAGAAGCACGGAGAGGGCCTCGAAGGGGAGGACCCAGTTCTGGAAGAGGCTCGCCCCGGTGACCTCGGTCGAGCCGGCGGCCGGGCCGTCCAGGTCGATCCAGGTGGCACGGAAGGCGTCGACGACCACCCAGATCAGGGCGGCGGCCGCGGCGACGGCGACCGTGAGCGCGGCCCAGCGGTTGCCGGAGTCCGCGTCGGGCGAGCGGCCGATGGGGGCCTTGGTGAGCATCAGACCGAAGAGGAGGAGCACGACGACGGAACCGACATAGATGAGGACCTGCACCCAGGCGATGAACTCGGCGGTGAGCAGGAGGTACTCGACGGCGAGACCGCCGAGGGCGACCACCAGCCACAGGGCCGCGTGCACCAGCTGCTTGGTGGTCACGGTGACGAGGGCGGCGCCGAAGGTGACCAGGCCGACGAGCAGGAACGCGATCTCGACGCCCGTCGGGGAGAGGAAGCCGTGCGCGGCCTCGGCGAGGATCACGACTCTCCTCCCTGCGGGTCGGTGGGCTCGGCCTGGGCGGCGGCCTGGGCGGCCGCCAGCTTCTCGGCGGTCTTGCGGGCGGCCGCGATCTCCTTCGGCTCCTCGGCGGCGGGGTCGAGGGCGGGCGGTGCCGGCACGGTCCACATCCACTCGCGGAGCTTGTCGCGTTCGTGGGTGAGCTCGTGGATGTCGGTCTCGGCGTACTCGAACTCCGGGGACCAGAACAGGGCGTCGAAAGGACAGACCTCGATGCAGATACCGCAGTACATGCACAGCGAGAAGTCGATGGCGAAGCGGTCGAGGACGTTGCGGCTGCGCTCGCGGCCACCGGGGGCGGCGGCCGGCACCGTCTCCTTGTGGGAGTCGATGTAGATGCACCAGTCGGGGCACTCACGGGCGCAGAGCATGCAGACCGTGCAGTTCTCCTCGAACAGACCGATGACGCCACGCGTGCGGGGCGGGAGATCGGGCTGGGCGTCCGGGTACTGCTCGGTGACGGTCTTCCGCGTCATCGTGCGCAGGGTGACGGCCAGGCCCTTGGCGAGGCCACTACCGGGAATGGGGGCCATGGTTACTGGATCACCACCTTGACGACGCCGGTGAGGGCGATCTGGGCGAGGGAGAGGGGGACGAGGAGAGTCCAGGACAGCTTCTGGAGCTGGTCCTCGCGCATCCGGGGGTAAGTGACGCGCAGCCAGATCACGACGAAGGCGAGGACGGCGGACTTGAGCAGGGTCCAGACCCAGCCGAGGCCGTCCGCGCCCCAGGGGCCGTGCCAGCCGCCCAGGAAGAGGACGGTGGTCAGGCCGCACAGGACGACGATTCCGGCGTACTCGGCAAGGAGGAAAAGAGCGAAGCGCAGGCCGGTGTACTCGGTGTACGCGCCGAAGATGATCTCCGAGTCGGCGACGGGCATGTCGAACGGGGGCCGCTGGAGTTCGGCGAGACCGGCGACGAAGAAGACGATCGCGCCGGTGATCTGCCAGGGCAGCCACCACCACTCGAAGGCGTCGACGATGCCCGGCAGGGAGACCGTGCCGGCCGCCATCGCCACCGAGGCGGCGGTGAGCAGCATCGGGAGTTCGTAGGCGAGGAGTTGAGCGGCGGTGCGCAGGCCGCCGAGAAGGGAGAACTTGTTGGCGCTGGCCCAGCCGGCCATCAGAGAGCCGAGTACGCCGACGCCCATCACGGCGAGCACGAAGAAGATGCCCGCGTCCACGACCTGACCGACGGCTCCCTCGCCCGGGCCGACGGGGATGGCGAGGACGACGAGCAGATACGGCAGGAGGGCCACGGCCGGCGCGAGCTGGAAGATACGGCGGTCCGCGCCCGCGGGGACGATGTCCTCCTTCTGCGCGAACTTCACGCCGTCCGCGATGAGCTGGGCCCAGCCGTGGAAGCCGCCCGCGTACATCGGGCCGAGGCGGCCCTGCATATGGGCCATCACCTTGTGCTCGGTCTGACCGACGATCAAGGGGAAGGTGAGGAAGACGACGAAGACGACCAGAAGTCGCAGGGCGACGTCGAGAGCGTCGTTCACTGCGGACCTCCTGCGGGGTCTTCGGGGGCGGGGTCGGGCTGACCCGGGGCAGGCTTACCCGAGGCGGGCTGACCAGAGGGCGGCTGCTCGGGCTCTTGCTGCTCGGGCTCGGGCTCCAGCTGCTCGGGCTCCGGCTGCTGCTGCGGTTCCGACTCCGGCGCCGGCTGCGACTTCTGCTCCGGCTCCGGCTGCTGCGTCTGCTCCGGCTGCTCCGGCTGGTCCGGGGTGTCGAATGCCGGGCGGGCGTGGTGCCATGGGGCGTCTGCACTGCGGGGGGCTGTGGAGGGGCGGGTGGGGGTGTCGGGGGATGCCGTCGGAGGTTGGGTGCGCTGGGAGGCCGAGCCCTGGGAGGCGCTGCGGGCGCGGCGCGGGCCTGCTGGGGGCTGCGGGGTCGGCTCGGTCGTCGCACCGGCCTCGCGTCCGGAGGCTCCCTCGGAACCCACAGCTCCAGTCGCTCCCGTCGGTCCCGTTGCTCCCGTCGCTCCCGTCGCTCCCGTTGAATCCGAGGGTGCCGTGGCCTGCGCGGACTCCGTGTTCTCTGCCCGTTGTCGCTGGGTCGCCGAGCCGGCGCTCGCGCTGCGGGCGCGGCGCGGGCCGGCCGGAGGCGAGGGCGTCGCGGCGGCACCGGATTCCGCGGCGGCCGGCGTCGCCGGCGGCGGGGTTTCTGTCGGTGGCTGGCTGGCGGAGCCCTCTGCTGTGGTGCGGGTGCGGCGGGGTGGGCGGTCGGCTGCGGCTCGGCCTGCTGCTGCTCGGGCCGGGCGGGTCGGGGCCGGGGGGAGTTGGCCCTTCAGGGGGCCCCATTCGTTGGGGTCGGGGACTCCTGGGGGGAGCATCTGGCGGCGCTTGGGGCCGCCGTGCTCGGACTCGCCGGGCTCCTTCGCGCCGGGCCAGGCCTTGGCGACGCGGGCTGCGAGGACGAAGTCCTTGCGCAGGGGGTGGCCTTCGAAGGTCTCCGGGAGAAGGAGGTGGTTCAGGCCGGGGTGGCCTTCGAAGGTGACGCCGAACATTTCGTGCGTCTCGCGTTCGTGCCAGGCCGCGCCGGCGTAGACGTCGACGGCGGAGGCGAGGGTGGGTGCCTCGTGCGGGATCGTCGTGCGCAGGAGGAGACGGCGGACCGGGGACAGGGCGACGACATGGGCGGAGACGCGGAAGCCGGTGCCGGGTTCGTCGACCGCGCTCAGCCAGTCGAAGTAGGTGCAGGAGAGGCGGTCGCGGGCGATGCGCAGGGCGTCGGTCCAGAGGGCCGGGGGGACGTCCACCGTCAGGACGTCGTACGACTCCTCGGCCGTGGCCTCGAGGCCGAAGAGTTCCTCGGCGGGGGCGGGGAGCCAGCCGATCGTGGTCATCGGGCTTCCTCCGCCGGGGACCCGGGGGCCGGGGGCCGCACCAGGCCGCTCTGGAGGGCCGCTGCCGACGGGCGGGGGGCGGGGGTGCCGTAGCGCTCGTCCAGGGACTCGCGGGCGATCTTCTCCTGGAGCTTGAGGATGCCCTGGAGCAGTGCTTCCGGGCGCGGCGGGCAGCCGGGCACGTACACGTCCACCGGGATGATCTGGTCGACGCCCTTGGTCACGGAGTACGAGTCCCAGTAGGGGCCGCCGCAGTTGCTGCACGCGCCGAAGGAGATGACGTACTTCGGCTCGGGCATCTGCTCGTACAGGCGCTTCACGGCCGGGGCCATCTTGTCCGTGACCGTGCCGGAGACGACCATCAGGTCGGCCTGGCGCGGACCCGGCGCGAAGGGGATGACACCGAGGCGGATGAAGTCGTGGCGGGCCATCGACGCGGCGATGAACTCGATCGCGCAGCAGGCGAGGCCGAAGTTGAAGACCCAGAGCGAGTAGCGGCGGCCCCAGTTCAGGATGACCTTCATCGGTTCGGGGGCGAGGCGGGCCAGGGTGCCCAGCCGCTGAGGCTCCGGGAGGAAAACTGGCTCCGACGGCGTCACGTCCATGTCAGGACGCCCTTCTTGTATGCGTACAGCAGGCCCACGGCCAGGAAGCCGAGGAAGATGAACATCTCTACGAGGGTGGCCGCGCCGTAGCCGGGGGCCGCGAAGACCGTCGCCCAGGGGAAGAGGAAGATCGAGTCGACCGCGAAGATCACGTACAGGAAGGCGTAGACGTAGTAGCGGACCTGGGTGTGGGCCCAGCCCTCGCCGACCGGGTCCACTCCGCACTCGTAGGTCAGCAGCTTCTCCGGGGTGGGGACCACCGGGCGCAGCAGGCGTCCCGCGCCGAACGCGACGGCGACGAACAGCACGCCGAGGACGGCGAGCAGTCCGACGACGGAGTAGGACTCGAAGTAGTCCGCCGCGAAGTGGTGGTCGGCCGCGACATCGACGGTCGGTTCCCGCACGTCCGTCCCTCGCTCCCCTTCGACGATCTGTACGCACGGGAAGTCTAGGCCCTGATAAAGGGACGGTAAGCAGCCCGTCAGAGGTCGGGATGCGGGACGGGGGTTTTCCCCCGGTCGAGGAAGGCAGCAGACCTCATGGCGCGCCACCTCGCGGCGCGGCAGGCTAGCCCATATGACCGCTTCAGCCAGCCACTCGGCCGCCCCCGGCGACGATCGTCCGCCGCCGGCCCGCTTCGCCTACGACCGGCAGACCTGGAAGGAGATCGCTCATCTTCTGATGAATCTGCCGATGTCGTTGATCGGGTTCACCTATGTGATGACCGTGATCGTCACGGGGGCCGCGCTGACCGTCACCGTGGTCGGGTTTCCGTTGCTCGCGCTCGGGCTGGCCGGATCGCGTCTGCTGGGCCGGTTCGAGCGGGCGCGGGCACGCCGGCTGCTGGGGGTGCGCATCGACGAGCCGAGCCCGTTGCCGCTGCGCAGGGCGGGCGGCCTGTTCGCGCGGATGTGGCTGGCGCTGAAGGACCCGGTGGCGTGGCGGGCGGTGCTGTACGACCTCGTCCGGCTGCCCTGGGGGGTGCTGACGTTCGGTGTGGTGGTGCCGTCGCTGTTCGTGCTGTGGCCGGTGCTGCCGTTCCTGGCGCGCGGGCTGGCCAACGCGGACCGGGCGATGGTGCGCGGGCTGCTGTCCCCTTCTGACGAGTTGGAGCGGCGGATCGCGGAGCTGGAGTCGGACCGCGGGATCGTGGTCGACACGGCCGCCGCCGACCTGCGGCGCATCGAGCGCGATCTGCACGACGGCGCGCAGGCCCGGCTGGTGAACCTGGCCATGGGGCTGGGCCTGGCGAAGGAGAAGCTGCTGGAGGGGCAGGCCGACGACGTCGTGGCGGCGATGGTGGAAGAGGCGCACGGCGAGGTGAAGCTGGCGCTGCAGGAGCTGCGGGACCTGGCGCGCGGGATCCACCCTGCCGTCCTGACCGACCGGGGGCTGGACGCGGCGCTGTCCTCGGTGGCCACCCGCTGCACGGTGCCGGTGAAGGTGACCGCCGATCTGACGTCCAGACCGGCGCAGGCCATCGAGGGCATCGCCTATTTCACGGTCTCGGAGCTGCTGCAGAACATCAGCAAGCACAGCGGGGCCCGGTCGGCGTCGGTCGATGTGTGGCGGACGGACGACCGGCTGCTCATCCAGGTCTGGGACGACGGCCGCGGCGGCGCTCGGATCGACGGCGGGACGGGCATGCGGGGGCTCTCGGAGCGGCTGGACGCGGTCGACGGGCTGTTCGTCGTGGAGTCGCCGGTGGGCGGTCCGACGACGGTGACCGCGGAACTGCCCTGGCGGGACCGGGGGCAGGACCGGGGACGGGACCGGGGGTAGGGAAAACCCCCCTTCCAGGACGCCGACGGACTCCATGGTCCCCGTGCCCGCCGCCGAGGAGGGTGGAAGGCACGGATCGACAGCTGCGCGAGTCGTGACGAGACGAGTAGCGACGAGTAGGACGGACGACGCCGATGGCCACGCAGTACGGGCAATCCGACCGGTACGACCGGTACGAGACGTACGAGAAGTACGACGAGTACGGCGGCTCTGAGGAGAAGCGCGAGCGCCGGCCGCTGCTGCCGGCGGGGCTGCGGGAGCCGCTCACCGCGCGTCACCTGGGTGAGTTCGTGTACGTCCTGCTCGGTCTGCCGATCGGCGTCGTCCTGTTCACCTTCGCGGTCACCATGCTGTCGCTGGGGGCGGGGCTGCTGGTGACGTTCCTCGGCATCCCGGTGCTGGCGGCGGGGCTCGCCGCGTGCCGGGGCTTCGGGGCGATGGAGCGGGCCCGGGCGCGCGGGCTGCTCGGCCTGGACGTGGCCGCCCCCGAGCCGCTGCGGCCGCGCGGCAGCGGTGCGATGGCCTGGATGGGGGCCGTTCTCAAGAGCGGCACGTCGTGGCGGAGCGTGCTGTACGCGGTGCTGCAGTTCCCGTGGGCGGTGTTCTCGTTCGGCGTCGCGGTCACCGTGTGGACGTGCGGCTGGGCCATGCTGACGTATCCGCTGTGGTTCTGGCTCTTCCCGATGTACGGCGGTCAGGGCGGGCTGCAGCTGTACGGCGACGAGCAGCACAGCGTCTATCTCGACAATCCTTTCGAGATCACCGTGACGGCGCTGGTGGGGCTGCTGATCACGCTGGCCACGCCGTGGATCGTGCGGGCGCTGACGACGGTGGACCGGCTGCTGGTGCACGGGCTGCTCGGGCCGTCGTCGCTGGGCGCGCGGGTGGTGGAGCTGGAGTCGGACCGCGGGGTCGTGGTGGACACGGCGGCCGCCGATCTGCGGCGCATCGAGCGCGATCTGCACGACGGCGCGCAGGCCCGGCTGGTGAACCTGGCCATGGATCTGGGGCTGGCGAAGGAGAAGCTGCGGGAGGATCCGCAGGCGGCGGCGCGGATGGTCGGCGAGGCGCACGGCGAGGTGAAGACGGCGCTGCAGGAGCTGCGGGACCTGGCGCGCGGGATCCATCCGGCCGTCCTGACCGACCGGGGGCTGGACGCGGCGCTGTCCTCGGTGGCGTCGCGGTGCACGGTGCCGGTGCGGGTGGACGTGGATCTGGTGGAGCGTCCGGCTCCGGCGATCGAGGGGATCGCGTACTTCACCGTCTCGGAGCTGCTGCAGAACATCAGCAAGCACAGCCGGGCCCGGTCGGCGTCGGTCGATGTGTGGCGGGTGGAGAACCGGCTGCTGCTGCAGGTGGTGGACGACGGTGTCGGCGGGGCCGATGCCTCCGCCGGGGAGTCCTCGGGGCTGGCCGGGCTCGCCGGGCGGCTGGACGCGGTGGACGGGATTCTCGTCGTCGACTCGCCGGTGGGCGGGCCGACGCGGATCACCGCGGAGCTGCCCTGGCGGGGCAGCGACCGAATCTGAGCGTCCGCCCCCCACCCACCCGTCCGCCCCCGCCCACCCGTCCGCCCGGTTGCCTCCTCTTCGCGCCGTCTTCCCGCTTCTTCCCGCCTTCCTGACCCTCGACCCGCCCGATGCCGGGTGCAGACCAGCCAGATGCTGGAATGCTTGACTCGTTGACTGGTTCGACCAACGGGTGGACGGCTGGGGGGCCGAGGATCGTGGAGGACAGGGTGCGGGTGGTCATCGCCGAGGATTCGGTGCTGTTGCGGGAGGGACTGACCCGGTTGCTGACGGACCGGGGGCACGAGGTCGTCGCGGGAGTGGGGGACGCGGAGGCGCTGGTCAAGACCATCACCGAGCTCGACGACGAGGGTGCGCTGCCCGACGTCGTCGTCGCGGACGTGCGGATGCCGCCCACCCATACGGACGAAGGGGTGCGGGCCGCCGTGCAGCTGCGCAGGGCGCATCCGGGGCTCGGGGTGCTGGTGCTGTCGCAGTATGTGGAGGAGAGGTACGCCACCGAACTGTTGGCCGGTTCCAGCCGCGGGGTCGGGTATCTGCTCAAGGATCGCGTGGCCGAGGTGCGGGAGTTCGTGGACGCCGTGGTGCGGGTCGCCCAGGGCGGCACGGCCCTCGATCCGGAGGTCGTCGCGCAGCTGCTCGGGCGGAGCCGGAAGCAGGATGTGCTGGCGGGGCTCACGCCACGGGAGCGGGAGGTCCTGGGGCTGATGGCCGAGGGGCGGACGAACTCGGCGGTCGCCCGGCAGCTGGTCGTCAGCGACGGGGCGGTGGAGAAGCACGTCAGCAACATCTTCCTGAAGCTCGGACTGTCACCCAGTGACGGGGATCACCGTCGCGTTCTCGCGGTCCTCACCTACCTCAATTCCTGACGGGATGGCACTGTGCCAGGCGTCAGGTCGTCGACAGGCGTCGCCACTCTCGTGGGCGGCGGCCGGTGCGTCTGCCGGGGCGGCATGGTGGGACGGGAAATCATGACAAGTCCGGGTGCCGGGCCGTCTCGGAGGCAGTGACGTCTTGCGAACGGCCGAGGGAAGGCGACCCTTACAGACGTAGGGTTGATCCGGGAGGGCCGTGGGGAAGGCCGTTCCCGGGACAGCCGCCTCGAAGGAGGTCAAGTTCAGTGACCAGTCAGGTCAGCAGCGCAGCGGAACAGGCCGGGCAGGACGAGCAGGCCGACGGAACCGTAGTGGGAGAACAGCGCAAACCGGGCGGTGCGACGAAGGACGTACGTCGTCTCGACCGGGTGATCATCAGGTTCGCGGGGGACTCGGGTGACGGTATGCAGCTCACCGGTGACCGTTTCACCTCGGAGACGGCGTCGTTCGGCAACGATCTGTCCACCCTGCCGAACTTTCCCGCCGAGATCCGTGCGCCTGCCGGAACCCTGCCCGGCGTCTCCTCGTTCCAGCTGCACTTCGCCGACCACGACATCCTGACGCCGGGTGATGCGCCGAATGTGCTGGTCGCGATGAACCCGGCGGCGCTGAAGGCGAACATCGCCGATGTGCCGCGCGGCGCGGAGATCATCGTCAACACGGACGAATTCACGAAACGCGCGATGCAGAAGGTGGGGTACGCGGCCTCGCCGCTGGAGGACGGTTCCCTCGACGGTTACCAGCTCCATCCGGTCCCGCTGACCACCCTGACCGTCGAGGCTCTCAAAGATTTCGACCTCACCCGCAAAGAGGCCGAGCGCAGCAAGAACATGTTCGCGCTCGGCCTCTTGTCGTGGATGTACCACCGGCCGACCGAGGGCACCGAGAAGTTCCTGAAGTCGAAGTTCGCGCGGAAGCCGGACATCGCGGCCGCCAACATCGCGGCCTTCCGGGCGGGCTGGAACTTCGGCGAGACGACCGAGGACTTCGCCGTCTCCTACGAGGTGGCGCCGGCGTCGAAGGCGTTCCCCGTCGGCACGTACCGGAACATCACCGGGAACCTGGCGCTGGCGTACGGGCTGGTCGCCGCGTCCCGGCAGGCGGATCTGCCGCTGTTCCTGGGCTCGTACCCGATCACGCCGGCCTCGGACATCCTGCACGAGCTGAGCCGGCACAAGAACTTCGGTGTGCGCACCTTCCAGGCGGAGGACGAGATCGCCGGCATCGGGGCGGCGCTGGGCGCGGCCTTCGGCGGCTCACTGGCGGTGACCACGACGAGCGGCCCCGGGGTGGCGCTCAAGTCGGAGACCATCGGGCTGGCGGTCTCGCTGGAGCTGCCGCTGCTGGTGATCGACATCCAGCGCGGCGGGCCGTCTACCGGGCTGCCGACCAAGACCGAGCAGGCCGATCTGCTGCAGGCGATGTTCGGGCGCAACGGCGAGGCCCCGGTGCCGATCGTGGCCGCCCGCACGCCCGCCGACTGCTTCGACGCGGCGCTGGAGGCGGCCCGGATCGCCCTCACCTACCGCACCCCCGTGATGCTGCTCTCCGACGGCTATCTGGCCAGCGGCTCCGAGCCCTGGCGGATCCCGGAGGTCGCGGAGCTGCCCGACCTGACCGTGCAGTTCGCCCAGGGCCCCAACCACACCCTGGACGACGGGAGCGAGGTGTTCTGGCCGTACAAACGCGACCCGCAGACCCTCGCCCGGCCGTGGGCGGTCCCGGGCACGCCGGGCCTCGAACACCGCATCGGCGGGATCGAGAAGGAGGACGGGACGGGGAACATCTCCTACGCCCCGGCCAACCACGACTTCATGGTCCGCACCCGGCAGGCCAAGATCGACGGCATCGACGTGCCCGACCTCGTGGTGGACGACCCGCACGGGGCGAGCACGCTGGTCCTGGGCTGGGGCTCCACCTACGGGCCCATCACCGCGGCGGTACGGCGGCTGCGGACGGCGGGAGAGGCCATCGCGCAGGCCCATCTGCGGCACCTCAACCCCTTCCCGCGCAACCTCGGCACGGTGCTGGGGAGCTACGACAAGGTCGTCGTCCCCGAGATGAACCTCGGCCAGCTCGCCACCCTCGTCCGGGCGAAGTACCTGGTCGACGCCCACTCCTACAACCAGGTCAACGGCATGCCGTTCAAGGCGGAACAGCTCGCCGCAGCGCTCAAGGAGGCCATCGATGACTGACCCCACGAACGGTCTGCTGCAGCTCGTCCCCAAGGCCGAGGCCAAGCAGTCCATGAAGGACTTCAAGTCCGATCAGGAAGTGCGCTGGTGCCCCGGCTGCGGTGACTACGCGATCCTGGCGGCCGTCCAGAGCTTCATGCCGGAGCTGGGGCTGGCCAAGGAGAACATCGTCTTCGTCTCGGGCATCGGCTGCTCCTCGCGCTTCCCCTACTACATGAACACCTACGGCATGCACTCCATCCACGGGCGCGCGCCGGCGATCGCGACCGGGCTGGCCGCCTCCCGGCGGGACCTGAGCGTGTGGGTGGTGACCGGGGACGGCGACGCGCTCTCCATCGGCGGCAACCACCTCATCCACGCCCTGCGGCGCAATGTCAACCTGAAGATCCTGTTGTTCAACAACCGTATCTACGGACTGACCAAGGGCCAGTACTCCCCCACCTCCGAGGTCGGCAAGATCACCAAGTCGACGCCGATGGGGTCGCTGGACGCGCCGTTCAACCCCGTCTCGCTGGCCCTCGGGGCCGAGGCCTCGTTCGTGGCGCGGACCATCGACTCCGACCGCAAGCATCTGACGGAAGTGCTGCGCCAGGCCGCCGCCCACCCCGGTACGGCGCTGATCGAGATCTACCAGAACTGCAACATCTTCAACGACGGCGCGTTCGAGGCCCTGAAGGACCGGCACTCGGCCGAGGAGGCGTTGATCCGTCTGGAGCACGGACAGCCGATCCGCTTCGGGGCGGACGGCGCGCGCGGCGTCGTCCGCGACCGGCGGACGGGGGATCTACAGGTCGTCACGGTGACCGCCGAGAACGAGGCGGACATCCTGGTCCACGACGCGCACGCGGAATCGCCGACGACCGCGTTCGCGCTGTCCCGGCTCGCCGATCCGGACACCCTGCACCACACGCCGATCGGCGTGCTGCGCTCGGTCCGGCGGCCGGTCTACGACACCCAGTTGGCCGAGCAGCTCGACGCGGCCGTCGAACAGCACGGCAAGGGCGATCTCGCCGCGCTGCTGGCGGGCGGGGACACCTGGACGGTCGTCGGCTGAGACGGTCGGCGGGGCGAGGATCCTCTGCGGTTCACGAGGCCCGGGACTGGATTCCCCGGGCCTCGTCGTATGCCTGGCGGGCCTTCTCCACGTCGGGCAGGCGGGTGTACGTCCAGCCGGCCAGTCCTCGCACCTGCTCCGCGGCCTCGCGGCCGAGGTCGGTGAGCGAGTAGTCGACGCGCGGCGGGATCACCGGCTTGGCGTCGCGGTGGACCAGGCCGTCGCGCTCCAGGGTCTGCAGGGTCTGGGTCAGCATCTTCTCGCTGACCTGCCCGATCGCCCTGCGCAGTTCGCTGAAGCGGTGCGGGCGGCCGAGCAGATGGATCAGGACGAGGACGCCCCAGCGGCTCGTCACGTGTTCCAGGACGAGGCGGGACGGGCACATCACGTCGACGACCGGTGGCGCGACCGCCGCCGTGGCTTCCGTGGATGTGGTGGCTGCCGCGGCTACCGTGGTGGTGTCTTCGCTTACCGACATGCCAGTACCTTACTTCAAAGTGGGTACTTTCGGTGAGTTAGTGCCGCCCGTAGGGTTAGTACCAGACCCGCTGACCCCCACTAGGAGTTCCAGAGCCATGAGCATCGTCGTCACCGGAGCCACCGGACACCTCGGCCGTCACGTCGTGGAGCAGTTGCTGGAGAAGGTTCCGGCGGAACAGATCACGGCCGTCGTACGCGACGAGGCCAAGGCCGCCGACTTCGCGGCCAAGGGCGTGAAGATCGCCGTCGCGGACTACAACGCCCCCGAGACCTTCGACGGCGTGCTCGCGGCCGGCGACAAGGTGCTGCTGATCTCGGGCAACGAGTTCGACAAGGGCCGCCCGGCGCAGCACCAGGTCGTCATCGACGCCGCGAAGGCGGCCGGGGTCGCGCTGCTCGCGTACACCAGTGCGCCGGGCTCGCTGACCGCGGCGCTGGCCGACGACCACCGCGCCACCGAGCAGGCGCTGACCGCCTCGGGCGTGCCGTACGCGCTGCTGCGCAACGGCTGGTACCACGAGAACTACACCGAGCAGCTCGCCCCGGTGCTGGAGCACAATGCGGTCGTGTCCGCCGCCGGCGAGGGCCGCCTCTCCTCCGCCTCCCGCGCGGACTACGCGGCCGCCGCCGTCGCCGTGCTGACCGGCGAGGGCCACGAGAACAAGACGTACGAACTGGGCGGCGACGAGGCGTGGGGCTTCGCCGAGTACGCGGCCGAGCTGAGCCGGCAGACCGGCAAGGAGATCGTCTACAACGCCGTTCCGGCCGAGGCGCTCATCGGCATCCTGACCGGCGCGGGCCTGCCCGAGCACTTCGCCGTGATCCTGGCCGGCGTGGACGCGTCCATCGCGAAGGGCGAGCTGGTCGTGTCGAGCGGTGACCTGTCCCGGCTCGCGGGCCGCCCGACCACCCCGCTGGCCGAGGCGATCACGGCGGCGCTGAAGGCCTGACGGACCGAAGCACTGGAGGGCTGAAAGGCCCCCGTGACGGGCCTTGTTCCACCCCGCCCCTGTCTGTCATGACCGTATAGCGATACGGACATGACAGGCAGGGGCGCTCGGCGTTACCGTCGTCCACGCATGCCTGACGGTGAAGAGGGAGGGGCCCCATGGCCGGGACGTCGAGGAGTGAAGGCCGGACGGGCCTGCTGAACGGCATCGCGGCGTACGGGATGTGGGGCCTGGTACCCCTCTACTGGCCCCTGCTGAAGCCGGCCGGCGCGACCGAGATCCTCGCCCACCGCATGGTGTGGTCCCTCGCCTTCGTCGCCGTCGCGCTGTTCGTCGTACGGCGCTGGGCGTGGGCCGGTGAGCTGCTGCGGCAGCCGCGCCGGCTCGGTCTGATAGTGATCGCCGCGGCCCTCATCACCGTGAACTGGGGCGTCTACATCTGGGCCGTGAACAGCGGCCATGTCATCGAGGCGTCGCTCGGCTACTTCATCAACCCGCTGGTCACCATCGCGATGGGCGTGCTGATCCTCAAGGAGCGGCTGCGGCCCGTGCAGTGGGCGGCGGTCGGCGTGGGCTTCGGCGCGGTGCTGGTCCTGACCGTCGCCTACGGCCGCCCGCCATGGATCTCGCTCTGTCTCGCCTTGTCCTTCGCCACCTACGGGCTGGTGAAGAAGAAGGTCAACCTCGGCGGGGTCGAGTCGCTGACCGCCGAGACCGCCGTCCAGTTCCTGCCCGCGCTGGGCTATCTGCTGTGGCTGTCCGCGCACGGCGACGCCACGTTCACGACCGAGGGCCTCGGACACGCGGCCCTGCTCGCCTCCACTGGCATCGTCACCGCGCTCCCCCTCGTCTGCTTCGGCGCGGCGGCGATCCGCGTGCCGCTGTCCACGCTGGGCCTGCTGCAGTACATGACCCCGGTGTTCCAGTTCCTGCTCGGCGTCGTCTACTTCGGCGAGGCCATGCCGGCCGAGCGCTGGGCCGGGTTCGCGCTGGTGTGGCTGGCGCTGGTGCTGCTCACGGGGGATGCGTGGCGCTCCGCTCGGCGGCCGAAGGGGGTTGGGGCGCTGGAGCCGGTGGGGACAGCGAGGAAGGCTGAGCCTGTGGGGACGGCGGGGACGGTTCCGGTCGCGGCCTCGACGCCGCCCGCCGCGGTGGACGTGTGACCTCGGTGGCTCCGGATTCCTTGTTGTCCGGAGTCCCGTCCGAATCTGTCCGGAATGTGAACCCCGTGTCCTGATAGCGCTCTTGACGTGGCGTCAGTGACGAGTTCACCATCCTGGAACCCCATTCACTGTGGAGTCCCTGTGATCCGGAGACTCCCGAGGAATTCGGAGCCCCCCACATGCAGTCACCCAAGCTCCCCGGACTCGCCAAGCGT
Source organism: Streptomyces sp. NPDC001858 (assembly GCF_053594615.1). Taxonomy (NCBI): domain Bacteria; kingdom Bacillati; phylum Actinomycetota; class Actinomycetes; order Kitasatosporales; family Streptomycetaceae; genus Streptomyces; species Streptomyces sp. NPDC001858. The sequence continues at coordinate 158,097 of NZ_JBSFEV010000001.1, read as the reverse complement.
CCCGTTTCCGGGCGTACGGCGGCCGTCGGCATCGTTTCGCTTGTCATGCTCCTGACTGGCGGATCGATAGCGGGCGCGGCCCCCGCGCCGCTGGCCGCCGCCCCCGACGTCCCGCTGGCCAACGTCAAGGCCCATCTGACCCAGCTGCAGTCCATCGCCACCGCCAACGGCGGCAACCGCGCCCACGGCCGGACCGGCTACAAGGCCTCGCTCGACTATGTGAAGGCCAAGCTGGACGCCGCCGGGTTCACCACGACCATCCAGCAGTTCACCTCGTCCGGCCGCGTCGGCTACAACCTGATCGCCGACTGGCCCGGCGGCGACGCCAACCAGGTGGTCATGGCCGGATCGCACCTCGACAGCGTCACGTCGGGGGCCGGAATCAACGACAACGGCTCCGGCTCGGCCGCCGTGCTGGAGACGGCGCTGGCCGTGGCCCGGGCCGGCTACGTCCCCACCAAGCATCTGCGATTCGCCTGGTGGGGCGCGGAGGAACTGGGCCTGGTCGGGTCCAGGTACTACGTCAACAACCTGTCCGCCGCGAACCGCGCCCGCATCAGCGGCTACCTCAACCTCGACATGGTCGGCTCGCCGAACCCCGGCTACTTCGTCTACGACGACGCCCCGGCCATCGAGCAGACCTTCAAGGACTACTTCGCCGGCCTCGGCGTCCCGACGGAGATCGAGACCGAGGGCGACGGCCGCTCCGACCACGCCCCCTTCAAGAACGTGGGCGTGCCCGTGGGCGGCCTGTTCAGCGGGGCCGACTACATCAAGACGGCGGCGCAGGCGGCCAAGTGGGGCGGCACGGCCGGGCTGGCCTTCGACCGCTGCTACCACTCCTCCTGCGACACCACCGCCAACATCAACGACACCGCCCTGGACCGCAACGCGGACGCGCTCGCCTACGCGATCTGGAACCTGTCCGCCTGACCGCCCAGGCGGACAGGCGGTGAGGCAGTCAGGCGGCCAGGCGTGATGGCGGACACGGCTGCTACGCGCCTGCCTTGCGGGCGCGTTCCGCCAGGCGGAGCATGCGCGCGCGGGCCGACTCCAGCTGCTCGACGTCGTCGGCGGCCGGGCCGTCCTCGGTGCTGAGCTCCGTCCACAGGCCGAGGAGCTCGGTCCCCAGGTTCAGCCCCTGCAGGGGGTCCCGTACGGCACGCCAGGCCGCCGCCGCGCTCTGGACGTTGCCGTACGCGGCCTCCGCGTCCCGGGCCCGGCGGCGGATGCGGGCCAGGTCGAGGGAGCTGTGGAAGGCGCGCAGCGGGTCGCCTGCCAGGTAGGCGATGTACGCGGTGAGTTCGCGTAGCCGGAGCACTTCGGGGTGCTCCGGCCCGAGCGTCCCGGACGCGTCCAGCACGGTCCGCTCCGCGAGACCGGCCGCGACGTCTATCCGGCCCGCCCGCACGGCCTCGTTGATCTGCGCCACCGGTTCCCCGAGGAGCGTGGCGACGCCGCTGTCGCCGTGCAGCGCACGGGGATCGTCCCCCAGCACCGCCTCCGCGACGGCGTCGAAGCCGCGGGCGGGGGTGTGCTTGAGGTCGATGTCGGCGGCGGAGACCGAGTCGGAGACGACCTCGTCGGGGACGAAGGGGGTGGGAGCGGAGGGGGCAGGGGCCGAGGCGGGGGTCGGGAGTGGAAGTGGCAGTGGGATCGGGGTTGAGATGGGGGTCGAGGTAGGGGTGGTGTCCGGGTTCGGGCGCTCGTCCATCTGCGGGGGCGGGCCGAACACGCCCGTCGGAGCGCTGACCGTGCCGAGGGCCGGGACGGCGTCCCGGGGTTCCGGCTTCACCTCCGGCTCCGGCTCCGGCTCCGGCACCGCGCGCAGCGGGAACGTCGGGGCCGTGTCGCGCACCGGCTCGGACGTCGGGCGCAGGAAGTGCGTGGGCTTGTCGTCCCGCGGGTGGGACGGCGGCTGTTCGTCGTCGAGCGGCGCGGGGGTTTCCGCGACGGGAACGGGAACGGGCGCGGGGACGGGGATGGGCGCAGGCGCGAGGACGGGCGCGGGCTCCTCCCGTACCGCTGCCGCTGCCGCCGTCGCTGCCGTCGCCGCCGTCGCTGCCACCGCCGGTGTGCGCAGGGGCTCCCCCGTGAAGTGGCTGGAGCCGTCCGGCTCCACGCGCAGGGGGACGACGTAACCGATGCGTTCGTCGTGGACCGTGGCGAGGACCGGGTGGCCGGTGGCGAGCGCGATGCGGTGGAGGTGGCTCAGGACGGCGCGCTGGATCTCCTCACCGTCGACCGTCGTGACCGGTACGCCGCCTATCGTCGCCGTCCCACCCCCGCGGACATGGACATCGAGCGGGGCGACCACGGCGGCCGGGCGGCCGGGGTGCTGCTGTTCCCGCTTCTTCTCGCGGCTGAGTCGAGACATCGGTTCCTCACTCGGATGCGTCGTCACGATCCGGTCGTCCAGGTACGCGTGCGTGACACGTACTGTTGAGTCTCTCCGAGCGCTCCCGGTCCGCGCGTCACCACGACGTCACAGCATCGTTCCAGGAATCCACGCCCCGCTCCCGGGGCCGCCCCGGGACCACCGGGATCAGGGTGCGTCCCGGAGGGACGGCGACGACTGGGAGGAACACGGGGATGCGGACGACGGACGGGCAGCCGGGGCCGGAGATCTGGATCCGCGGACCGGTGGCCGCACCGGATCCGGCGTCGGTTCCGGTACCGGTGCCCGTGCCCATGCCCTACGCGTCCACCGCCTCGCCCCGGCGCTTCTCGTGGGTCGCCACGCACGGCGGGGCCGGCAGCTCCACCCTCGCCGCGGTCTACGGCGGCCACGACTGCGGACGGGAATGGCCCGGCGCCGGTGATCCCCCGTCCGTGTTGCTCGTCGGCCGTACGCACGCGGCCGGGCTGGAGTCCGTCCTGCGGACCCTGGAGGTCTTCCGGCGCGGGACGGCTCCCCAGGGGCTCGACCTCGACGCCGTCGTCCTCGTCGCGGACGCGCCGGGCCGGCTGCCGCGCCCGCTCGTGCAGCGGGTGCGGATGATCGAATCGGTGATCGACGTGTACCGCGTCCCGTGGGTGACGAACTGGCGCCTCGGCGACCTCGCCGGCAGCCCGCCGAGGGACACGGAACCGCTGTCCCGGCTCACGGGGGCGGCGGTGAGCGGGAGGGTCCGCTGAGGCCGGACAGGGCGGGCGGGCCGGTGGAGTGGCCCCCGGCCGTCGAGATCGCCGCGGACGTGCGGGCGGGGCGGCTGCGGGCCGTGGACGTCGTCGGCGAGGCGCTCGGACGGATCGCCCGCGTCGACCGTTCGCTGTGCGCCTTCGCCGAGGTGTGGGAGGAGCGGGCGCAGGGGTGGGCGCGGGCGGTCGACAAGCGGGTCGGCTCGGACGGGTCGCCGCGGTTGCAGCAGCGGCTGCCGCTGGCCGGGGTCCCGATCGGGGTGAAGGGACGTCATGGGCTGCGTGCGGCGGCACCGTTGATCGCCGCCGGATGCGTGCCCGTGGGGGCGACCGCCGTACCCGGACCCGGCACCCCCTGGCAGACCTGGGGCCTCGGCGCCCACGGCCGTACCGTCAACCCCTGGCGCGCCGACCGCACGCCCGGCGGCTCCTCGGCCGGCTCCGCGGCGGCGGTGGCCGCCGGACTCGTCCCCCTCGCGACCGGCAGCGACGGCGCGGGCTCGGTGCGCATCCCGGCCGCGTGGTGCGGCGTGATCGGCCTCAAGACGACCAACCGACGAGCGTTGCCCGGGGACCGTACGGGGCTGACCGCACCCGGGGTCCTCGTGCGGTACGCGGCGGACGCCGATGCGTGGTGGCGGGTGATGAACCCGGAGGCCGACTCCGCAGCCGGCTTCGTCGCGGGCGGCGGGGTGGTTCCGGTGTCGGCGCCGACCGCCGTCTTCTCCCCCGACCTCGGCTTCGCCGACCCCGATCCCGAGCCGCTCGCCCTGGCCCGCGCCGCCGCCGAGCGCCTCGCCGCGGCCGGCGCCGTCCGGCTGCTGTCGTCCGACGCGCCCCTGCGGCTGGCAGACCCCGCCCCGGCCTGGCTCGCGCTGCGCACCCCGGGCTCGGACCTCCGCGCGGCCGAACGCGTCCGGGAGGCGAACGACCTGCTGCTGGCCGACCTGTTCTCCCGCGCCGACCTGCTGCTGACGCCCACGACCCCCAACGCGGCGCACGGTCACGAAGGCCCCGGCGACCGCTACTCGACGGCGCTGACCTGGGCGTTCAACCTGAGCGGGCACCCGGCGATCAGCCTCCCGGCGGGGGTCGGCACGGACGGCTGTCCGGTGGGGTTGCAGGTGGTCGCGGCGCACGGCGGGGAGATGTCACTGCTGGCAGCCGCGCGAGCGTCCCGAGCCTGCATCCTCCCGAGCCGACCGCGCTGAATAAATAATTGCGCGCACATTTAATGCAGAGGCATACTATCGTCGTACGCCGACTACCTGGGGGATCGGATCATGACGACGCACCGCAGCTTCCTGTTCGTGCTGGGCAGCAGCCGGCCGGACGGCAACACCGAGTCACTGGCCCGCAAGGCCGCCGAGCAGCTGCCCTCCGACGTCGACCAGACGTGGATCAGCCTGGCCGCACACCCGTTGCCCGACTTCGCCGACCTGCGGCACGACAGCGACCACGTCCGCCCCACCGAGGGCAGCACGGCGCTGCTGCTCGACGCCACGCTCGCCGCGACGGACATCGTGATCGTCTCCCCGCTGTACTGGTACTCGGTCTCCGCGCAGACCAAGCGCTACCTGGACCACTGGTCGGGCTGGCTGCGCACGCCCGGCGTCGACTTCAAGGCGACGCTCGCCGGGCGCACCCTCTGGGGCGTCACCGTGCTCGCGGACGACCAGCCGGTGGTCGCCGACCCGCTCGTCGGCACGCTCAACAATTCGGCCGCGTACCTGAGGATGCGGTTCGGCGGGGTGCTGCTGGGCAACGGCAGCAAGCCCGGCGACGTCCTCAGGGACACGGAGGCGCTGTCGCGCGCGAAGACGTTCTTCGCCCAGGAGCCGCCGACGGCCCGCTTCCTGTACGAGACCGAGTGAGACCCGCGGTCAGGTCGTGACGTCCTTCGTCGTGAAGCGCGCCCAGGCCGCCGAGCCGAAGACGGCCGCGTAGAGGGCCTGGAGGCCGAGGTTCTTCTGCAGGTCGTCCCAGTAGACCGGCTCGCGCATGAGGTCGGCGAAGGACAGCCAGTAGTGCGAGAAGAAGTACGGCTGGAGCGCGTCGAGCTGGGGGATCTGGTCGAGGATCTGGACCGTGATCAGCAGACCCACCGTCGTGGCCATCGCCGCGATGCCGCTGGTCGTGAGCGTGGAGACGAAGAGGCCGAGCGCCGCCACGCCCATCAGGGACGCGGCGACGACCAGGGCGATCAGCAGCGCCCGGAGGAGTCCGTCGGCGAAGCCGATCCGGGTGCCGGAGATCGTCGTCAGATCGCCCAGCGGGAAGAGCAACGCGCCGACCGTCAGGGCCGACAGCGCGACCACGAGTGTGGCCGCCAGACAGAAGGTCATGACGGTCGTGTACTTGGCCAGCAGGAGGCGGGTGCGGCCGGCGGGGGCGACGAGGAGGTAGCGGAGCGTCCCCGCGTTCGCCTCTCCGGCGATGGAGTCGCCCGCGACGACGCCGATCGCCATCGGCAGGAAGAACGGCAGCGTCACGGCCAGCGCGGTGAAGACCAGGAACAGGCCGTTGTTGGTGACCTGTGAGATGAACGCCGGTCCCCCGCCGCCCCCGCCTCCTCCGCCGCCGCCACCGGGCCCGGCGGACGAGCCGTCGCTCGTCTCGATCTTCACCGCGATCCCGATCAGGATCGGCACCGCCGCCAGCACGCCCAGCAGCGCGAGCGTGCGCCAGCGTCTGAAGGTGGTCAGCAGTTCGTTGCGGAGGATTCCGAAGGTCCAGGTCCAGGTCCAGGTCCGCGTCTGGGACTGGCTCTGGGTCTGGGGCGCCGTTTCAGCCGTTTCAGCCGTTTCAGCCTGCGACATCGAAGCCCTCCCCCGTGAGTGCCACGAACGCGTCCTCCAGGGAGGCCCGTTCCACGGCGAAGCCGCGGACGCGGACGCCCGCCGTCACCAACGCGGTGTTCAGGTCGGCGAGATCGCGGTCCGGCGGCGGAGCCTCCGCGCTCACGAGATCCTCGCCGACGACGACGTCGCTCACGCCCTGCTCCTTCAGCACCCGGGCCGCGTCCGCGGGGTCCGGGGTCGTCACGACCAGCCGGCCGCGTGTCCCCGCCGCGAGGTCCGCCACCGGTCCCTGGACGATCAGCCGGCCCTGCGCCATCACCGCCGCGTGGGTGCACACCTGCTCGATCTCGTCGAGCAGGTGGGAGGAGAGGAAGACGGTCGTGCCTTCCGCGGCCAGCTCCCGGATCAGCGAGCGGATTTCGCGCATCCCCTGGGGATCGAGGCCGTTGGTCGGCTCGTCGAGGACGAGCAGTCGGCGGGGCTGGAGGAGGGCGGCGGCGAGGCCCAGACGCTGTTTCATGCCGAGCGAGTACGCCTTCGCCTTCTTGCCGGCGGCGGCCGTCAGCCCGACCCGCTCCAGCGTCGCCGTGACGCGCGCCCGCCGGGTGCGCGGGTCGGCGGTCGGGTCGGCGGCGTCGTAGCGGAGCAGGTTGTCGCGGCCGGAGAGGAAGCCGTACAGGGCGGGGCCCTCGATGAGGGCCCCGACGTGCGGCAGCACCGTGCGCGCGGCCCGCGGCATGGGTTGCCCCAGGACGCGGGCCGAGCCGGCCGTGGGCTCGATGAGGCCCATCAGCATGCGGATGGTGGTGGTCTTGCCGGAGCCGTTGGGACCGAGGAAGCCGAAGACGCTGCCGGCGGGGACGGTCAGGTCGAGGCCGTCCACCGCGAGCTGGCCGCCGCGGTAGCGCTTGGTGAGGGCGCGGGTGTGGATGACGGCGTCACCCACACCCACGCTCACGCCGTCGCCGTCGCTGTCCACGGACTCCTTCACGCCCTTCTACTTCGCCGCGTTCGCCGCGTTCACCAGGGCGTCCTTGGTGACCGCGCCGACGTAGACCTTTCCGTCGTCCGTCATCAGGGCGTTGATCAGGCGGGTGGAGTAGACGGTTCCGGAACCGAACTTGCCGGTCACCTTGTCGCCGAAGGAGTCGAGGAAGCCGCCGAAGTCGCCGCCGGCCTCGGAGCCCGAGGGCACGCCCTCGCCGCCGGTGTCGAAGGTGGTGATGGAGGTCCAGCCCTCGCCGATGACGGTGGGACCGTCGGCGCCGCCGAGATCCGACTCGAGATCCGAACCGAGGTCGTCCCCAAGGTCCTTCCCAAGGTCCTTCCCGGGGTCGTCCCCGAGGTGCTTGCCGAGGTCGTCGGGCTTGCCGGAGTGCCCGGGGGCCGGCTCCGCCGCGCCGCCTTCGTCCCAGCCGCCGGCCTCGTCGGCCTCGGTGACCTTCGCGCCCTTGGGGACGGTGAAGTCGAAGGTGTAAGCGGCGGGCTTGGCGAAGCTGATCTGGGTGAAGCCCGCGTCCACGACGGCCGCGCCGCCGCTCGCCGGGGTCAGCGTGAACTTCAGCGGCAGGCCCGTCTTCGCGTCCACGGCCACGCTGACGGCGCCGACCGTGGAACCGGACTGCTTCGGCTTGACCAGCAGCTTGTACGCGTCGCGGCCGGCGACGTGGACGGTGCCGTCGACCGTGACGGACGTCGTGTCGTCGACCGCCTTCAGGGCGTCCTCGGTGAGGTCCTTGGGCGTGGTGGGAACGGGGGTCTCGGCCTCGCCGGAGCTCTCGTCGACGTTGGCGTGGTAGACCTCGTTGGAGCCGCTGTCGTACCCCCACACGTCCTTGCCGTTGTGGATGAGGCTGTATTCGGCGGCGTTCTCCAGCAGCGAGACCTTCTGCTTGTCCGGGCCGTCGGCGGCGACGCGCAGGGTGTGCGTGCCGGAGGCGAGCTCGGTGAGCTTGGCGGACGGATCGGCGGACGATCCGTCACCGCCCTGCTCCGCGAGGCCGGAGAGAAGACCGCTCTCCAGCCCGCCGAGGTCGGGCAGCCCGAGATCCGTGCTGATCTTCACCGTCCCGGACAGCTGCTGTACGTCCGAGGCGGCGATCTTGTCGAGGAGCTGTTGTGCGGTGATCTTCGGCAGGTCGGGGTCGCCGGAGTCGGCGAGCGCCGGGACCAGTCCGATCGTCGCCGCCGCGACACCGATCACGGTGACCGGGACGACGTACCGCACTGCCTTGCGCCGGCCGAGGCGCAGCTCGTCGGCGTCCCCAGCGGTCGCGTCCCCACCCGTCGCGTCCCTGCCGGTCGTGGTGTCGTCGGATGCCTTCGGTGCCATGTGTGCCTTACCTCCGTCGTCGGCGGCGGCTGGTCATCTCGCGCTGAAGTTCCCCACCCCGAGCCGCCATTCTCACCCGAATCGGTGAGGAGTGGTGATTTCCGTGGTTCCCATCTGACCAAATCCACGCGCCGGAAGCGTCAACCCGAGGACTCAACTCCACGTACACCTCCGGTATGACACAACCCCGCCGAGACCACGCCTGCCCCGTAGGGGTCGGCAGGGTGGAGGGCAGGGTTGGCCGGGGGGAGGGCGGGGTCGGCAACCGGGAAGGGTGGGGGTCAGCCGGCTCGGTGGACCACGGCGTCGCAGAGTTCCATCAGCGCCGCCTTCGAGTCGCACTCCCGCAGCGGCGCCAGCGCGGCCCGCGCGTCCTTCGCGTAGCGCACCGTGTCCCGGCGGGCCTGCTCCAGCGCCGGGTGGGCCCGGAGCGCCTCCAGGGCCTCGGCGAGCCGGGCGTCGTCGCTCAGGTCGGAGTCCAGCAGCTCGCACAGCGCGATGTCCTCGGGCAGCGACAACCGCGCCGCCCGCTCCCGCAGCCGCAGCACCGGCAGCGTGGGAACGCCCTCGCGAAGGTCCGTCCCGGGCGTCTTTCCCGACTCGTGCGAGTCGGAGGCGATGTCCAGGACGTCGTCCGCCAGCTGGAAGGCGACGCCCAGCCGCTCGCCGTACTGCGTCAGCACGTCGACGACCGTCTCGTCGGCGCCCGACATCATCGCCCCGAAGCGGCAGGCGACCGCGACCAGCGAGCCCGTCTTGCCGCCGAGCACGTCGAGGTAGTGCTCGACCGGGTCGCGCCCGTCCGTGGGCCCGGCCGTCTCCAGGATCTGTCCGGTGACCAGCCGCTCGAACGCCTCCGCCTGCACCCGGACGGCCTCCGGCCCGAGGTCGGCCAGGATGTGGGAGGCGCGCGCGAAGAGGAAGTCACCCGTGAGGACGGCGACGGAGTTCCCCCAGCGGGCGTTCGCGCTGGACACCCCGCGCCGCACCTCGGCCTCGTCCATCACGTCGTCGTGGTACAGCGTGGCCAGATGGGTGAGCTCGACGACCACGGCCGACGGCACGATCCCCGGCGCGTACGGGTCCCCGAACTGCGAGGCGAGCACCACGAGCAGCGGCCGGAACCGCTTCCCGCCCGCCCGTACGAGGTGCTGGGCGGCCTCCGTGATGAACGGGACCTCACTCTTGGTGGCCTCGAGCAAGCCTTCCTCGACAGCCGCCAATCCGGCCTGGACATCGGCTTCCAGAGCCTGGTCCCGCACGCTCAGCCCGAACGGCCCGACGACGGTCACGAGGGGTCTCCTGTCTGGTGGTGTCTACTGGCGATTACGCGGTTTGTCGATAGGTCGCTGCCATCACTCAAGTCAGCGTATCCGGTCACGTTTCGATCACCGATAGCCCCCACGTCCCGCAGGCTCGAATGGGCCCGCCGGAGAGGCGTCCCGCCGGGCCGGCCGACGCCGGATCCGGCCCGTTATGTTTCTGATCAGCCCATATGAACGAACACCTATCGAGTTACCAGGTAGTAGTGATTCATGTCCGTCGGGTGATCCAGGGGCGCCCCACGACCGTTTCCCGCCACGCCCGCCGCGCCCGCCGCGCCCGCCGCGCCCGGCCCGCACCCCCGCACCCACCCTCGCGCGCCCACCCCCACACCCGCTCCCGCGCCACTTGTGTCGCCGGACCGCTGGAGTTCGTGAGCGACAAAATGGACAGACAGGAACACAAAGGAGCAAAGTGCGGCGGATTTCAAGCCCGCCCCTTTGCTGCTCCTTTAACTATGACTTGGGATTAATGCCCGATTCGCCAGTCTTGTGATTGCCGGTGAGTTGGCTCACTCTCGACGCCGACCCGACGCCGGGGCGACCCCCGCGCGCCATGCGCCGTTCCCCGCACCCCTCAAGCAAGTTGAGGCTTTGCACCCACAAAGGATCAAGCGCCCCATAGGCCACAGATCAAGGTCAATAGGGGTGATCTATGAATTCGCTACTTGTTTCGGACATGTGCTCTCGCATACGTTCCCGGCCTGTCGGGCGGACGCCGAATCCTGCCGCCGCCCGTTACATCCATCGAGAACCGCACGGCAGGAGCGGGGGAACCAGGTAGGCCGCCGAACCGCAATTCAGGACGTCTTGGATTTTCAGGATGTTCTGGACACATCGGTACGGCTTGGGGTGAAGTCGCGTCCGTCAGGACGCGGCCGGGCAACTCCCGCCCGAACCCGACAGCTCACCTCGCAGGCGCCGGAGAGGAAATTCGTCATGTCCGCTGCCGCTCAGCCGCGCCGCGCCCGCCGTACCCGTCTCGCCCGCACGCTCGCCGTCGCCGCCACCGGCGCGGCCGTGCTCGCCCTCCCGATCATCGGCTCCACCACCGCCTCCGCGGCGACGCCGACCGTCACCACCGCCTCCAGCCTCGGCTACGCCAACAACCTCGACGGCTGGATCCGCGCCTCGCTCCACGTCATGGCGCAGCACGACATCCCGGGCACGTACAACGGCATCTACCGCAACGTCATCCGCGAGTCCTCCGGCAACCCCAACGCCATCAACCTCTGGGACTCCAACGCGGCCGCGGGCATCCCGTCCAAGGGGCTGCTCCAGGTCATCGACCCGACCTTCCGCGCCTACCACGTCCCGGGCACGTCGTGGAACTCCTACGACCCGGTCGCCAACATCACCGCCGCCTGCAACTACGCGGCCGCGCGCTACGGCTCGATCGACAACGTGTTCGGCGCGTACTGACAGCACCGTTCACCTGCGGTCGCATAGCGGCACCCCGACTTACGGGAACATTCGTTCGAGGACGACGGCCACGCCGTCGTCCTCGTTCGACGTCGTCACCTCGTCGGCCACGGCCTGGAGCTCGGGGTGGGCGTTGGCCATGGCCACACCGTGCGCGGCCCAGTCGAACATCGGGATGTCGTTGGGCATGTCCCCGAACGCGACCGTGTCCTCGGGACGCAGACCGAGGTGTTCGGCGGCCAGGGCCAGGCCCGTGGCCTTCGTGATCCCGCAGGGCTGCAGCTCTACCGTGCCCGGCCCCGACATCGTGACGGTGGCGAGCGAGCCGACCACCGAGCGGGCCGTCGCCGCCAACTCGTCGTCGGACAGGGTGGGATGGCGCAGCAGCACCTTGCTGATCGGCTCGCACCACAGGTCGTCGCGGCGGCCGACGCGCAGGGCGGGCAGCGTCGGGTGCGGCATCCGGTAGCCCGGCTCGATGAGCGTCAGTCCGTCGACGCCGTCCTGGTCGACGGCCGCGTACAGCTGCCCGACCTCCGCCTCGATCTTGCCGAGCGCGGTCTCCGCCAGCTCCCGGTCCAGGGTGACCGACCACAGCAGCCGGTCCGCGCCGGCGTCGTACAACTGCGCGCCCTGTCCGCACACCGCGAGCCCCCTGCTGTGGAGGCGGTCGAGCAGCGGCCGCACCCGGGGCGCGGGCCGTCCCGTCACCACCAGGTGGCGTGCGCCGGCGGCCGCCACCCGCGCGAGCGCGTCGAGCGACCGGTCGGAGAAGGTGTCGTCGCCGCGGAGCAGCGTTCCGTCCAGGTCGGTGGCGATCAGGGAGTACGCGGGGTACGCGGAGCGCGCGGGAGATGCGATGGGTGCGGCCATGATCAGAGAATACGGATCCCGCGCCCCTCGGGTTCGACGCAAACCGAACGACGGCCAGGTCCTGTCGTGTTCTGCCAACTCCCCTTTAAAAGAAACGGCTTTCTGCCACGTTGCCAGGTAGCGGACGGTTAAAGGCCTCTGCACCGGTTGGCAACAACATGGGACGCTACCTACCGCGACGCCCGGGTGGAGCGGTACCGTCCAGGTGTCCAGGGGGGACTTGATCGGGGGGTCAGGTTGAGCAGTGGGCGCATTCGTGTGCTGAGGCCGCAGGACCTCGGCGAGGGGGAGAGGGAGCGGTGGCGCGCGCTGCGTGCCGCGTCGACGCTGCCGCGAAACCCCTTCATGGAACCGGAGTTCACCGACGCCGTGGGCCTGGTGCGGCCACGCGCACGTGTGGCGGTGGTGTACGAGGGGCGCGAGCCGGTCGGCTTCCTGCCCCACGAGCGGGGCAGGCTCGGCCAGGGCCAGACCCTCGCGTACGGCGTCTCGGACGCCCAGGGCGCGGTGCTGGCCCCGGGCCTCGGACTGAACGCCGCCGAACTGATGCGGGCGTGCTCCCTGACGAGCTTCGCCTTCGACAACCTGGAGGCGGAGCAGGGGCTGTTCCTGCCGCACGCGGCGGCGGAGTACGCCGCCTATGTCATCGACGTCGAAAAGGGTTACGAGACCTATGAGTCCGTACTGCGCGCGCAGTCGCCGAAGTTCCTGAAGACGACCCTCGCCAAGGAGCGCAAGCTCGGCCGGCAGGTCGGGGAGCTGCGGTTCGTGTTCGACGAACGCGACCCGGCCGCGCTGCGCACGCTCATGGCGTGGAAGTCCGCGCAGTACCGCAGGACCGGCCGCCGGGACCGGTTCGCCCAGGAGTGGATCACCCGGCTCGTGGACGTGCTGGCCGAGACGCGCGCGCCGGAGTGCGCCGGCACGCTGTCCGTCCTCTACGCGGGTGAGCGGCCCGTGGCCGCGCACTTCGGACTGCGTTCGTCGACGGTCCTGGCCTGCTGGTTCCCGTCGTACGACCCGGAGTTCGCGAAGTTCTCGCCCGGTCTCGTGCTGCATCTGCGGATGGCCGAGTCGGCCGCCGCGGAGGGGATCGGCCTGCTCGACCTGGGGCGCGGCGCGGCCGAGTACAAGGACTCGCTGAAGACCGGGGAGATACCCGTGTTCGAGGGAGCGTGGACGCGTCCGGGGGTGGGCGCCGCGCTCTACTGGCTCAGCCGTGAACCGTCCCGCCGCGCGCACCACTTCGTGCGCAACCGGCCGAGGCTCGCCGCGACGGCCGCACGGACCTTGAAGAGCGCGGGCCGGCTGCGCCGGTCGTGACGATCATGGAACCAGGGGGGCTCGTGTTCCGCGCAAGAGGTGTGCCGCACGCGGTCGTGCGGCAGGAGATAGAGAAGTTCCTCGACATCCGGCCGGTGCAGATCGCCGAGCTCGAACTGGACGACGGGGGCGTGCTCAAACCCGGCCCGGGCAGCCCGCCCCTCACGCACGGCGAGGTGTTCGTGCTGGTCAGGAGGGGCGGACGGCCGGTCGGGACGCTTCTCGGGCACGTCTCGGAGGGCGCCGACCCGAAGGCCGTGCTCATGGATCTCGCCGCTCGCGCAGTGGCCGCGGCGGTGCCGGGGCCCGCGGATCCGCCCGCGCCGGTACCGGGGCCGATGCCGATACCCACGTCGGTGCCGATACCCACGTCGGTGCCGACGCTCGTGCCGTCCACGACCGTCGTCGTCGCCACGCGCGAACGCACCGAGAAGCTCGCCCACGCGCTCGACTCGCTCCTCGCCCAGGACCACCCCGACTTCGAGATCCTCGTCGTCGACAACGCGCCCGTCACGGACTCCACCCGGGAGCTGATCGAACACAAGTACGCCGAGCGCGTGCGGTACGTGGCCGAGCCGGTGCCCGGTCTCGCCGTCGCGCACAACAAGGGCGTCGAGGCCGCGCACGGCGAGGTGATCGCCTTCACGGACGACGACGTCGTCGCGGACCCGCGCTGGCTCACCGAGCTCACCGCGCCCTTCGTCGCCGATCCCGGGCTCGGCTGCACCACCGGCCTGATCCTGCCGGCCCGGCTGCGCACCCCCGCCCAGGTCCTCCTGGAGAGCCACGGCGGCTTCGCCAAGGGGTTCACGGCACGCACCTACGACCCGCACGACCCGCCCGCCGACGAGCCGCTGTTCCCCTTCACCGCGGGCCGCTTCGGCTCCGGCGCCAGCATGGCCTTCCGTACGGAGGTGCTGCGGGCGGTCGGTGGCTTCGACCCGGCGACGGGCGCCGGCACGCGCGCGCGTGGCGGCGACGACCTCTACGGGTTCGTCCGCGTCCTGGCCGCGGGCCACCGGCTGCACTACACGCCGCAGGCCCTGGTCTGGCACCACCACCGGGAGACCTGGCGGGACCTGGAGACCCAGGCGTACGGGTACGGCGCCGGCCTCACCGCCTACCTCACGGCGATCCTCGTCAACCGCCCCGGCCTGCTGCCCGCCTTCCTGGCCCGGCTGCCCCGCGGCCTGGCACACGCCCGCACACTGACGGCAAGCCGGGAGGCGGGGGGCGGGTCGGAGCGGGTGGAGGGTGCGCCGGGAGGCGTGGAAGGTGCGTCCGGGGGCGTGGAGGGTGTGTCGGGAGGCGTGAAAGGTGCGTCCGGGGGCGTGGAGGGTGTGTCGGGAGGCGTGGAACGTGCCTCGGGGGGCGTGGAGGGTGCCTCGGGGGGCGCGCCCGGCGGCCACGACGACCGGACGCACGCCTGGCCCGGACGGCTGTCCCGACTCCAACGGCGCGGCATGCTCTACGGCCCGCTGGGCTACCTACGGGCCCGGCTCGCGCTGCGGGGCGCTGCCCGATCGAGCGGTGCCGCGCGATGACGGGGGGCGCGCACAGAGCTGACGCGGGCCGCGGGGGCGGCAGGGGCCGCGCGGGAGGCGCGGGCAGCGCGAAGGGGGGTGCAGGCGGGGTCGGCGGGGTCGGCGGCAGTATCCCCGTGTTGCTGTATCACGCCGTGATGGAGGATCCGCCTGGCTGGATCGCCGAGTTCACCGTCAGCCCGAAGCAGTTCGGCGCGCATCTGGACGCCGTCGTCGACAGCGGACGTACACCCGTCACGATCACCGCGCTCGCCGACCACCTCGCCGGGCGGGCGCCGCTGCCGCCCCGGCCGGTGCTGCTCACCTTCGACGACGGCTTCGCCGACCTGCCCGGCGCGACCGCCGAGGCGCTGGCGGGTCGGGGGCTCTCCGCCACCGCCTATCTCACGACCGGCGCCATCGCCCCGGGCGGGCGCAGCCTGCTGCCGCCCGCCCCGATGATGACGCTGGCGCAGGCCGCGCGGCTGGAGCAGTACGGCATGGAGGTCGGCAGCCACACCGTCACGCACGCGCAGTTGGACACGCTCGCGTCCCGGGCGCTCACGCACGAGCTGCGGGCGTCGCGCTCGGTGCTGGAGGACGCCCTCGGCCACCCCGTCCGCCATCTCGCCTACCCGCACGGCTACAACAGCGGCCGGGTGCGGCGCATGGCAGCCGCCGCGGGCTACGAGACGGCCACCGCCGTGCGGCACGCGCTCAGTTCGGACCGCGACGAGCTCTACCGCATCGCCCGGCTCATCGTGCGCCGCGGCCACACCCTCGCCGACGTCGAGGGCTGGCTGGCCGGCTCCGGCGCCCGGGTCGCCCCGTATCGCGACGGGCCGAAGACGGTCGGCTGGCGGTGGTACCGCCGCGCCCGCGCCGTCGCGCGGGGGCCGATGTTCGCAGGTTGAGCAGGGTTCGACGATTTTGATGTGAAAAGAAGAGAAAATTCCTATAGTTAATGCGAGGGAGGGGAGCCTCGACGTGCCATCACACGTGCCTGTACCGAGCACCGAGAGCAGCGAGCTGCCCACCCCCGAGCTCTCCACCGGACCGGGCGGTCCGTCCCCGGCCGAACGCGACGAACGTGACGGCCGCGACGACCGCAACGACCACGGCTCGCGGCGGAGGTGGCGGATCCCGCGCCGTCCGCCGGTCGCGGCCCCGCTGACCCTGCTGCTCGCCACCGGGCTCTGGGTGTACGCGCTGCCCCGCGTCGGCTTCCGGGAGATGGGCGACTACGGTCTGCTGGACCGTCTCCCGGCCGCCTACTACCTCTCGCTGCTGGTCCTCACGGCGGGCTTCGTCCTGAGTCTGCGGCGGGCGGGCACCGCGCCCTGGTGGCCGGCCGCGCACTGCGCCGCGCTGCTGTTCGCGCTCAAGGCGCCCCCGGCGGTGCTTTACGACGCGGTGCGCTACCCGTGGGCCTCCAAGCACGACGCGATCGTCAACACGCTGCTCGCCAACGGCGAACTGCGGCCCGGCGCGTCGCTCTCGGGCAACATGTCCGCCTACGACCAGTGGCCGGGGTTCTTCACCCTCAACGCGGGCCTGGTGCGGGCCTTCGGCGTGCAGAGCGCCGCCGCCTACGCCAACTGGGCGCCGATCGTCGTCGGCCTGCTGATGATGCCGGTGCTGGTCCTGATCTACCGCACCTTCTGCGAGGACTGGCGGCTGATCTGGACCGCCGTCTGGATCTTCCAGCTCGCCAACTGGGTGGGCCAGGACTACTTCGCCCCGCAGGCGCTCGCCTACCTGCTCCATCTGACGGTCCTCGCAGTGGTGCTGCGGCACTTCGTGCGGCCGGGCTCCGCCGGACGGCTGCGGGACCGCACCTACCTCGACCCGGTGG
Source organism: Streptomyces sp. NPDC001858 (assembly GCF_053594615.1). Classification (NCBI taxonomy): domain Bacteria; kingdom Bacillati; phylum Actinomycetota; class Actinomycetes; order Kitasatosporales; family Streptomycetaceae; genus Streptomyces; species Streptomyces sp. NPDC001858. The sequence goes on along the minus strand of NZ_JBSFEV010000001.1, from coordinate 141,505 downwards.
CCGCCCCCGTCCCACCGCCCACGGGGCCCAGGCAGCGCGCGGTGTGCGTGGTGATCCTGGCCCCGCTGATCGCCGCCATCAACGCCACGCACCAGCTCACGCCGGTGATGCTCACGATCTCGCTGCTCGCGCTCAGCTTCACCCGCCGCTACCGCAACTACGGGCTGCTGGTCGTCACCGCGCTGCTGATGCTCACCTGGGACCTGACCATGGGGCGGCCGCTGTTCGTCGAGACGCTCTCCACCATCAAGAAGTCGATCGGCGAGCTGACGGAGAACTCCCGCGCGGGCTACGCGGGGCAGCTCACCGGCCCCGGCCCCGAACTCGCGGGCACCGCCAACGTGGCGATGGTGCTCGCCGTCGCCGTCCTCGCCGGGGCCGCCGTGGTGCTGCGACGCCGGCTGACCCGCAGCGCGCTGCCGCTACTGCTGGTCTCCGTCGCCCCGGTGCCGCTGTTCGCCGTCAACGACTACGGCGGCGAGATGCTCTTCCGCGTCTATCTGTTCGCCCTGCCCGGTGGTGCCTTCTTCGCCGCGGCCGCGCTGGTGCCGGCCGTCGCGGGGACCCGCCGCAGCCGGGCGAGGGCGCTGCGGCGCAAGGTCGCGGCCGTCGCCCTGCCTGCCGTCCTGCTGGTGCTGCTGGCCGGCTTCCTGCCGTCGTACTACGGCAAGGAGAAGATGTTCTACACGCCGCCCGAGGAGACCGCGCTGGTCACCAAGACCCTGGACGACGCACCGGACGGCTCGCTGATCCTCGCCACCAGCGGTTCCTTCCCGCAGGCCCTCCACCGCTACGACCGACTCGATCACTGGTTCTTCGCCGAACAGGCGCTGCCGGAGAACGAGAAGATGCTGGAGGATCCGGCCGCCTACCTCGCCGAAGGGATCCCGCCGGGCGAGAAGGCGTATGTCGTCCTCACCCGCACCCAGGACATCTACACCGCCGGAGAGGGTCTGCTGCCGCCCGGCGGCTTCGAGACGCTGCGATGGAAGCTGTCCGTCTCGCCGCTCTTCCGGACCATCGAGAGCCATCCGTACGGCGTCGTCCTGGAGTACCGCCCAGCCACTCCGTGACCGACCCCGATGACTGATCCCCAGGTGATCGAAGTGACGACCACGAACTCCGCGGACACCGACAGCCTCGACAGCGCCGAAGGGAACGCGGGCGCAGGAAGCGCAGGGGGCGCAAGAGATGCCACGGGCACAAGGGGCGCCATGGGCAGAAGGGTCACCTCGACTCACCTCAGGGTCCTCGTCGCGCTCTCCGGCTGGCTCGCGCTGGCCGCCACCGCCGTTCCCGGCCCCTCTCCGCTGCGCTGGATCCCGGTCCTGCTGTTCATCCTGTTCGGCCCGGGCTGCGCGGCGCTGTATCCACAGCCCGGCGGACTGGCCTCGGGCGCCCGGCTGGAGGCCATCGCGCTCGCCGCGCCCGTCAGCCTCTCGCTCGGCGTGCTGACCGCCACCTCGCTGTTCCTGGTGCAGGGCTTCTCGATGACCGCTTTCCTCGTCTCGCTCGCCGGTTTCACCACGATCACCGCGGCCCTGCCGGGGCTGCCGCTGCCTGCCGCCCGGCGCGGCGCGGTCGAACGGGCCAAGGTCAGGCGCCGGCCGTCCGGCGGTAGTGACATATGACGGGCCGGCACCGGCAGCGCGGACCACGCCAGCAGCCGTCCGACTTATACGAGGTGGGAGACAGCGAGGTGAGGGAGGTGCGGGAGATGGGAGGCGCGAGGCGCGGCTACACGGCCGTGGTGCTGGTGGCGGTGGCCGCGCTGATCGCCGGGCTCGGCATCTGGGCCAGCCGGCCCCAGGATCCGGAGACGAACGCGGACGCCCTGCCCGACAACGCCGCCTCGGGCGAGCTGCCCACCGGTCCCTGCGCCCCCACCGACGCGCTGATCCCGCCCTGCGGCGCCTGGTGGGGCGCCGCCGTGCCGTACGCCGAGAACGGCTCGCTCAAGGACGCCGTGCTCGGCTTCGAGAAGAGGATCGGCCGCAAGCTCGACCTCGTCTACAACTACCACGACATGTCGGGCACCAAGCTCGACGGGGAACTGCTCACCCCCGAGGAACAGGAACTCGGCGAGGACCGGCTGCTGATGCTCGCCTGGGAATCCACCGTCTGGACCGAGCCGCACCACGAGAACTGGACCGAGACCCAACTCGGCTGGAAGAACATCGCCTCCGGGAAGCTCGACAAGAAGGTCCTGGATCCGCAGATCCAACGCATCAAGGCCTACGGCAAACGGATCTTCCTCTCCTTCGACCAGGAGACCGACGCCCGCATCAAGGAGGGCGCCGGCACCCCGGCGGAATTCGTCGCGGCCTACCGCCATGTGCGCGACCGGTTCCGTGAACTGGGCGCCGACAACGTCGTCTGGGTGTGGACCGTCTCCGGCTACCTCGGCAGCGCGGCCGACATGAAGGCGCTCTACCCCGGCGACGAGTACGTCGACTGGATCGCCATGGACCAGTACAACTACTACCAGTGCCACGGCACCACCGACTGGAAGGACTTCCTGCGCAGTCAACAGCCCAGCTACGAGTGGCTGCGCGCGAACATCAGCGACGAAAAGCCCGTGATGCTCGCGGAGTTCGCCACCGCGCCGGACGCCGACGCCCCGCAGCGCCAGCGCGACTGGTACACCCAGATCCCCGCCGCCGTGAAGAAGCTCCCCGAGGTGAAGGCGCTGGTGCACTGGAACCAGCCGACCTCCGAGCGCGCCGCGTGCGACCTGACCGTCAACAAGGGCCCGGGGCTTGAGGGCTACCGCGAAGCGGGCAAGAACGGCTACTTCCACCAGCCGATCCCCTCCCGCTGACAACAGCCATAGCCCGCTTGAGGCGCGTCACGTCGGCGGCCGTCCTGCCGACAGCCGTCGCGTCGGCAGCTCTTCCGCGGTCTCCTTCCTGCTCCCGCTGCCGTTCCCGTCGGCGGCTTTTCCGTCAGCAGCAGCGGCAGCGGCGGCGGCAGCTCTCCTGGCGGTAGCGCTCCGCGCCCGGTCGGCTGCGGCCGCCTTCGCACGGGCTCGGGCGGAAAGCGATGCGACGACCGCCGCGACCACTGCCGCAAGGACCAGGACGACGAACACGGGCACGGCGATCGGCGCAAGCTCCTGCCGCCACACCCAGCCGCCCAGCGCGAGGAGATAGAGGACCCCCCAGCGCCCCGGCCACGTCAAACGCCTGCCCACGCGCGTGAGGAGCAGCCACAGCGGTATGAGGGACAGCAGCTGCGCGACCGGCGGTGCCCAGCGCAGCAGCGGCTCGGGCCCGTCCAGCCCCACCCCGTCCGCGAGGAGACGGGCCGTCTGCGTGTACAACGTCCCACCCACCGGCGTCGGTTCCCAGCCGAACGCGACGGGTACGGCGTACAGGGCGAGCAGGGCCGAGCCCAGCGCCGTCCCCGGCAGCCACGCGCCGCGCGCGGACCGCAGCGTCACCGAGCCGACGAACACCACCAGCAGCAGGCCCCCCGCGACGAGCCCCGCGAGCGGCAGCGCCGCCAGCAGTTGACGCCCGGTCAGTACGTCCGCGGACGGGCCGTCGAACCACGGCAGATCGCGCAGCGCCGCCCAGTAGACGCCGGTGGCCACGGCGAGCAGCCCCCACAGGACGCCCGCCGTCCACCGCTCCCTGGCCGATGTCCTGGTCGGGGTCCTGGCTGGTCTCCCGGCCGGAGCCGCGACCCGGGCCTCGGCCGACGCGTCTCGGTCCACCGCACCTTCCCCGATCAGCGCGGCCTGCCCCTTGCTCTCCTCCTCCGCCCCGGATCCGTGCGGCGGGCGCACGATCAGCGCCAGGGTGTCCGCCTGGAGCGCCTCGCGTTCGTACCCCGGCCGTCCTATGAACAGCGTGACCGTGTCCTCGTCGATGCCCTCACGCTCGTATGCCGCCCGGCGGGCCCAGTTCGTGCCGTAACCGGCCGTGCCATACCCGGCGGTGGCGTTCAGCCGCGCCCAGCGGGTGCCGTAGGCCGGGGCGACGTCGGACCGGCCGGCGGGCAGACGGTCGGTCCGGCGCAGCGCCGAGCGCAGACCGAAGGCGGACACGACGGCGATCAGGGTCATGCTGAGCAGCACCGCCCAGCCCGCGCCCGCGATCCCGGTCGGCGCGAACAGCACGGCCGCGCTGCCCAGCACCAGCGTGCACATGGCGCCCTGGAGCGCGGCGAGCATCCCGGTCCGGCCCTGCACGCGCAGCACCCCGATGTAGAGCTCGACGACGACCCGGGGCAGCGCCCCCGCCGCCAGCAGTCTCAGGACGGTGGTGCCGTGTTCCGCGTAGTCCTCGTTGAACGGCAGCAGGATCTGCGGGGCGAACAGCACCAGCACCAGCACCACCGGCACCAGCAGCAACGTCATCCGGCGCAGCGCCCCCCGCACCCCGTCGGCGAGATGGCGCGGGTCGTGCGAGGCGTGCGCGGTGAGCGAGGAGGCCATGTTGATGGCCATGAACTCCATCGTGCCGCCGACGGTGTACGCCACGTAGAAGTAGCCGTTCTCCGCCGCGCTGAAGCGCACGGCGACCATCACCGGCAGCAGGTTGATCATCGCGAGGCTGAACAGCGCGCCCAGCGAGTCCCCGGCCAGGAAGCGGCCCATCTCGCGCAGTTGCGGAGGTTCCAGCTCGCGGTCGGCGGCGGCCTGGCGCGGAATCAGCCGACGGAAGATCAACCAGCCCAGCGGCAGCGTCGAGAACGCGATCGCGACGGCCCACGACACGAAGATGCCGAGCACCGGCAGCGCGGTCGCGAAGAAGATCAGCAGGATCAGCTTGCCGATCGAGAACACCGCGTTGCCGACGGGCACCCACCCCGATCTGCGCAGCCCGGTGAGCACCCCGTCCTGCAGCGTGAGCAGCGCCCATGCCACGCACGCGACGACGAACGTCGCCCCGGCGGCCGCCGTGCCGAGCGGCGCGTACGTCGCCCCCCACAGATCGAGAGTCAGCAGGAAGACGAACGCGGCGACGGCGACGACCACCGAACTGACCGCGTAGGCCCGCCACACCAGCGAGCCGGTGGCCCGGCCGGCCCGCGGCACGAAACGGACGACGGCCCCGATCATCGTCGTCGCCGTGATGCTGGCGAGCAGCCGCATCGCCGCGATCGCGGCCGAGCCCTGGCCGACCGCCTCCTCGGAGTAGTAGCGCGCGGCCACCAGCCAGAAGCCCAGGCCCAGCACGGCGGAGACGCCCGTGCTGAGCATCAGGAAGTAGGCGTTGCGGAACAGCGAGTCGGAGCCGCGGCCGGCGTCGGCCGACGTCGGGCCGGTCGTCTCCTTTCCGGCGGCCGGCGCCGACGGCTCGGGCGCCTGGATCTCGGCCTGTGTCTCAGCCACGGGTCGGCTCCAGCCCTCCCGGCGCCTCGGCCGGCCGTATACCGGATTCCTGGAGCACCTCGACGACCTGTCTTGCCCGCAGCGGATCCACGGGCAGCGCGTGCCGGGCGAACCAGCGGGCGCCGGCGGGATCGGGCGAGGGGTCGGTGAAGGCGGGACCGGCGTAGTCGTCCAGGGGCGGGTCATAGAGATACCCGACGACGATGCCCCGCCGTGCGAGCGCCGCCCTCGCGGCATCCCGGTCGGCGACGAACAGGGGCACCCGGAACAGGGGTTGGACGCGATCGGCACGGGGTGGGCCGGGCTGTGCCCACGGTGCGGACGACAGCAGTTCCGTGCCCGCCCGGCAGGCGGCCAGCACCTCGTCCAGCCGGTCGAGCCTGCGGGCGATGCGGCCCGCTCTCAGCGGTCCTGAACGCAGCCGGTAGTCGTGCATGTCGACGCGGATCCACGCATCGTGCGCGGCGAGGTCCGGCGCGGCCTCGACTGCCGCGGTCAGCTCGGCCGGCCGCAGCGGCATCCGGATCCCGTCCCGTTCCATCAGCCCGAGCAGTCGCATCGTGGCCCAGGCGGCCCGCCGCAGCCGAAGCCCCCGCACGGTCGCCTCCGCGTACGGCCGGACGGTGTAGGCGAGTTCCGCCGTGAACCGCCCCGGCAGCAGCAGGTCCTCGCAGGTCTTCTCCAGGGCCTCGCGCAGCCCCGGGTCGGCACAGGCCAGGAAGCCCCCGGCCTTGGCGCCGACATGCTTGGACAGGCTGAAGACGGAGGCGTCGCCCCAGGCCCCGACCGGGCGGCCACCCACCTCGCTGCCGATCGCGTGCGCCCCGTCCTCGAACAACGGGATGCCCAGCGCGTCGCACTTCTCCCGCAGGCGCGGCGTGTCGTCCGGATTGCCGTACAGATTCGTCGTGAGCACGCCGGACAGCGAGCCCCAGACCTCGTCGGGCACCGCATCGACGTCGATCGACGCGTCCAGCGGGTTCAACGGCGCCTGCACGGGCCGCAGTCCGGCCGCGAGCACGACGAAGAAGATGACGTCGTCGTTGACCGGCGACATCAACACGCGTCCGCCGGGCGGGCACCAGTGGCGCAAGGCCACGAAGAGCCCGAATCTGCACGACGGCACGTACACGCATTCCCGGCCGAGTCTGTCGCGCATGGCTGCTTCCAGCCGCATGACTGCTTCCAGCCGCTTCGGCCGTGAGCCACGCCGCGCCGACCCGAGGCCGGCCTCCCCTATGGCCATCCGCCCCCCAGTTGTGCCCGAGGAAGGCCCCCTCCCCGAGGCCTTCCAGCGCCCGCCCAGAGTCTCCCCTTTCGCACCGCTCCGTCAAGAATGCGACCCGGCCCGTGGCCGGCCCCGGGCGAGCGGGCGAACGTGGAGCGCCGCGGGCCGAATCGCCTCGCCGGTCCTGCGCCCATGTCACTCCCACCAGGTCAGCCGTAACCTGTGGCGCGGCTCGGCGCACCCGCGCGACATCCGTTCGGCGTCCGGCGAGCACGACCTGGCGAGCTTCAGAGAGCGCACGAAAGAGAGGCAGTACCCGATGCCCCCCTTCGACCTTCCCGAGGGTGATCCCTTCGGTCCGCACAATCTCCCCTACGGCGTCTTCTCCCTCCCGGGCTCCGCGGAGCGGACCGTCGGCGTCCGGCTCGGCGACCATGTCCTGGACGTGGGCGCGGCAGCCCGCGCGCTCGGCTCGCCCCACGCCGGGCTGCTCACGGCGCCGACCCTCAACCCGCTCCTGGCGGCGGGCCGCACGGTCTGGTCGCAGGTGCGCGGCGACCTGACGGAGTGGGTGACGGACCCGGCCCACCGGCCCACCGTCGAGCCCTTCTTCCGCCCTCTCTCCTCGGTGACCCTGCACCTCCCCTTCGAGGTCGCCGACTACGTCGACTTCTACTCCTCCGAGCATCACGCCCGGAACGCGGGCGCGATCTTCCGCCCGGACGCCGGGGACACGCTCCTGCCCAACTGGAAGCACCTGCCGATCGGCTACCACGGCCGGGCCGGCACGGTCGTCGTCTCCGGCACGGACGTCGTCCGCCCGTCGGGCCAGCGCAAGGCGGCGACCGACCCGGTCCCCGTCTTCGGCCCGTCCGTGCGGCTCGACATCGAGGCCGAGGTCGGCTTCGTCGTCGGCGTGCCCTCGCGCCAGGGCGCGCCGGTCGCGCTGGCCGACTTCCGCGACCACGTCTTCGGACTGTGCCTGCTCAACGACTGGTCGGCCCGTGACATCCAGGCCTGGGAGTACGTGCCCCTCGGCCCGTTCCTCGCCAAGTCGTTCGCCACGTCGGTCTCGGCCTGGATCACCCCGCTCGACGCCCTGGAGAACGCGCGGGTGACGCCCCCGGAGCGGACCCACCCCCTGCTCCCCTACCTGGACGACGCGGCCGCCGAACCCGCCGGCTACGACCTGCGCATCTCCATCGCGCTCAACGGTCACGTCGTCTCCGAGCCGCCCTTCTCCAGCATGTACTGGACGGCCGCGCAGCAACTCGCCCACCTCACGGTCAACGGAGCCTCGCTGCGCACCGGCGACCTGTACGGCTCGGGCACGGTGAGCGGACCGAACCCCGGCGAACTGGGCTCCCTCCTGGAACTGACCTGGAACGGCCGTGACCCGCTGGAGCTCCCCGACGGGAAGAGGACCTTCCTGGAGGACGGCGACCTGGTGACCCTGTCGGCGTGGGCCCCCGGCCCGGGCGGCGCTCGGGTGGGCCTGGGCGAGGTGAGCGGGCGCGTGACCGCCAGGTGACACGACGGGAGACGCGACAGGAGACGGCGAGCGGAACTCGGCCGGGAGCCGGGCGGGAAACCCGGCAGGGCTGCCGGGGCTGAATCGGAGCGTCGTCGTGGGCTGACTCCCGGAGCAACCCCCGTCATACTGGCGGCGGGCACGGTCCTCCTGCCGAGCCCGCCGCCCACGGCAGGCCGCAAGCAAGCGGGTACGCGACACGCACCCCGCGCGCATGCGGCGCATGTGGCCCACGTGACCCATGTGGCACACAGTCCTTTCCCGACCAGGATTTTCCCGACCAGGATCCGGAGCCCATGGCATGACCGTCTGCCTGCTCCTGCTGAGCGTCGTCGCCCTGACGGCCGCCGTCCCGGCCCCGCGTGCGCTGACCCGCTCCGCCTGGCCGGAGCGGGAGCCCGTGGTCGCGCTGTGGGTGTGGCAGTGCCTGGTCGCCACCGTCCTGCTGTGCTGTTTGACCGCCCTGACGCTCGGTGCCGCGGCCGTCTTCCACACCGTCCGCGCGCAGGTCTTCGCACCCGCGCCGCGCGCTGTCACCGAGGCGTACGACCTCTCCGCCGCCCCGCTGTGGGCCGCGACCCTGACCCTGCTGCTGGCTTGCGGGGCCGGCTGGACCACCGCAATGCTGGCCCGCGAACTCGTCGACGCGCGCCGGCGCCGCGGCCAGGCCAGGGCCCACCTGCGGGAACGCGCCCCCGACCTGCCGGCGGGCCTCCCGTCCGCCCGGGGCCCGCTGCTCGTGCTGGAGGACGAGTATCCCGACGCCTGGTGGATGCCCGGCAACCCACCCCAGTTGATCGTGACCACCGGTGCCCTGCACCGCCTGACCTCCCACCAGCTGGACGCCGTCCTCACCCACGAGCGTGGCCATGCCCGCGCCCACCACGACTGGCTGCTCCACCTCTCGACCGCCCTTGCCACCGGATTCCCCCGCATTCCGCTCTTCTCCCATTTCTGCGACCAGACCCACCGCCTGGTCGAACTCGCCGCCGACGACACCGCGTCGCGCCGCTGCGGTCACCTGACCACGGCGCTGGCCCTGATCGAGCTGAACCAACACCGGGGCGTCCTGTCCTGCGCCTCCAGTCACCGTCTCCTGGGCGAGCGCGTCGACCGCCTGCTCGCGCCGCCCCCACGCCTGCTCCGCAGACACCGGGCGCTGACGTCGACCGTGGCCGCGCTGGTCCCCCTGCTGCCGCTGCTGATCACCTTCGCCCCGGGGCTCACAGCGTTGTCCTGAACTGGCAGATCTTGCTCAAGAACCGCTGGTTTCCCCAGGTCAACGCCTCATCTGACGTTCCGGTAGGTGGCGCAACACTCTGGCAACACCGGTTTTCCTACCGACTCGCTATGGTTCGAAACATGCCACCCACCGATCGCATCCGAGAGCACGCCGGCCAGGGCGCGACCACCGTCGCCGCCCACCGAGCACGCCGCCGGCTGCGCGCGGACCAGGCCCGTCAGCTCGCCGACCTCCTGCGCCGTCAGCTGCTCACCGGCGCATTCCCGGCCGGCGCGCTGCCCCACGAGTCGGCCCTCGCCACCGACTACCGAGCCTCGCGCAACACCGTCCGCGAGGCACTGGACCTCCTCCGGGCCGAGGGCCTGGTGGAACGCCTGCCGGGCGTGGGCACGGTCGTCGTGGCGCAGAAGTACCCGCACGGTCTGGACCGCCTGATGGGCCTCGCGGAGACCCTGCACGAGCACGGCCACGTCACCAACGAGGTCCGCACGATGGGCCCCGTGGCCGCACCCACCCCAGTGGCCGACCGTCTCCACGTCCCACCCGGCACCGACGTCCTCTACATCGAACGGCTGCGCCGGCTGGGTGGCATCCCCCTCTCACTGGACCTGACCTACATCCCGCTCGACCTCGGCACCGCCTTGCTCGGCGCCGACCTGGAGAACACCGACGTCTTCCGGCTCCTGGAGGCCGTCACCGGGCAGCGCCTCGGCCACGCCGAGATCACCCTCGAGGCGGTGACCGCGGACGCCCACTCCGCCGTCGTGCTGGAGGCACCGCGCGGCGCGGCCGTGCTGATGCTGGAACGCCTCACCCACCTCGCCGACGGACGCCCGGTGGACCTGGAGTTCATCCGCTTCCGCGGCGACCGCATCTCGATGAGCGGCCTGCTGCACCGCTCCCTCTGACGACTCCCACCGGCCTCCCCCTCGGCCCCGTCTTCACGCTCACCTCTGCCCTCGCCTCCGGCCTCGCTTCCGCCCTGGCTTCCGCGCTCTTCGCTGCCCTCTTTTCCGCTCTCACCCCTTCATCGTTCGGCAACGCCTCACCGGTTCACTGCCGCTCGGGATTTCTCAGAATTTCTCGGGACTTTTCTGGAGACAGCCATGACCTTGGCGCCCCAGCGGGCCGACGTGCCCGTGACCATCGACGAGTCGAAGTGCATCGACGGCTGCACCCTCTGTGTGGACATGTGCCCGCTGGACTCCCTCGCCATCGACGAGACCAACGGCAAGGCCTACATGCACGTCGACGAGTGCTGGTACTGCGGCCCCTGCGCGGCCCGCTGTCCCACCGGAGCCGTCACGGTCAACATGCCCTACCTGCTCCGGTGAAAGGCGCGAACCCCCGATGAAACCGATAAACCCGATAAAACCAATGGCATCGATGACATCGACGAAACCGATCAAACGCACAGCGGTCGCCGCGGCGGCCGTCCTCCTGCTGCTCCCCCTCACCGGATGCGGCAGCGCCGAGGCCGGTAGCGGATCCACGGTCACCGTGACCGTCGGCTACCAGTCCAAGACCATCAACACGGTCACCGCCGGCACCCTCCTCCGCTCGCTCGGCTACTTCGAGAAACAGCTCAACGCCCTCGGCGACGGCACCACCTACAAGGTGGACTGGCAGGACTACGCCACCGGCGCGCCCATCACCGCGCAGATGACCGCCGGGAAGATCGACATCGGCTCGATGGGCGACTTCCCGCTCCTCATCAACGCCTCCCGCGGCAAGCAGCTCGGCAAGCCCACCCACCTGGTCTCGGTCACCGGCTACAACCTCCGCGGCGGCCTCAACACCATCGTCACCGCACCCGACTCCAAGCTCGCCTCCATCGAGGACCTCCAGGGCAAGAAGGTCTCCACCAGCGTGGGCTCCGCCGCCGACGGCACCCTCGTACGGGCCCTGCAGCGGGCCGGAATCGACCCGAACAAGGGCATCGAGAAGCTCAACCAGCAGCCGGCCGTCGGTGCCTCGGCGCTCACCGCAGGCAGCGCGGACGCGCTCTCGCAGTTCGTCGCCTGGCCCGGCCTGCTCGCCTACCAGGGCAAGGCGAAGGCCCTCTACGACGGCGCCCAGCTGGACCTGCCCACCTTCCACGGCGTCACCACGCGCGAGGACTTCGCAAAGAAGCGCCCGGCCGTGCTGGAGGCGTTCCTGAAGGCGCAGGCGGAAGCCACCTCCTACCTGAACGACCACCCCGTGGCCGCCGCCGAGAGCGTCGCGAAGGCCACGAGCCTGCCCGCCGAGGTCGTCTACCTCTACAACGGCGCCCACGGCATCTCCACCTTCGACCCGGCCGTCAAGCCCCAGCTCGTCTCCGCCCTCGAAGAGGACGTGTCGATCCTCAAGGCGGCGAAGCTGACCGGGGACATCGACGTGGACTCCTTCGTCGACGACCGGTACGTGAAGAAGGCGCTCGGCTCGTCGTACACCGAGCAGCTCGCCGCCGCGCCCGCCCCCGCCGCGAGCGAGGTGTGGCCGAAGGGCGCCCAGGAGACCCGTGCCTTCAAGACGCCCGTTGAGCTGCTGACCTACGTCGCGCAGCACAAGGACGCGATCCGCGCCGCCTATGTCCCCGACGCCACGACCGGCACCCTGTGGTTCGCCGACAAGGCGATCTGGGTGGCCGACGGCGCGACCCTGCTGCCGTTCGTCGCCCCCGCGACCGCGCAGGCCCACGTCGACGCCCACGGCGGCGCCCGGGTCGTCACATACGCCGACGCGCTGGGGCTGGCGTCGTGACCCGGTATGCGCTCAGGGTGGCCTCGGTGGCGGCCGCCCTCGGCCTGTGGCAGCTGCTGACCAGCCTGAACGTCGACCTGTGGCTGCGCTTCTCGCAGTTCCCCACGGTCGCCGACGTGGCCCGCGCCTTCGCCGACCGACTGGCCGGCGACGACTACTGGACGGACCTCACGGACAGCCTCACCCGCATCCTCACCGGCTTCTTCCTGGCCGCCGTCCTGGGTGTGGCCACGGGCGTGCTCGTGGCGCGCTCGCGGCTCGCCGAGGACGTGCTCGGACCGATCCTGGAAGTCGTCCGCCCGATCCCCGCGATCGCCCTCGTCCCCGTCGCGATCCTGCTCTTCCCGTCCAACGAACAAGGCATCGTCTTCATCACCTTCACCGCCGCCTTCTTCCCCGTCCTCGTCTCCACCCGGCACGCGGTCCGCGCGCTGGCCCCCGGGTGGGAGGAGGCGGTGCGCACCATGGGCGGCGGCCGGTGGCGGATCCTCGGCTCGGTCGTCCTGCCGGGCGCGCTGCCCGGCATCTTCGGCGGCCTGTCCGTCGGCATCGGCGTGTCGTGGATCTGCGTGATCTCCGCCGAGATGATCTCCGGCCAGTACGGCGTCGGCTACCGCACCTGGCAGGACTACACGGTCGTCGACTACCCGGGCGTGTTCGTCGGCATGGTCACGATCGGCGTGCTCGGCTGGGCCACCTCCACCGCCGTGGAGCTGCTCGGCCGCCGCCTGACCCGCTGGCTGCCCCGCACGTCGTACGTCCCCGCGGCCCGGCCCCGGGCGAGGAGCCTCCGGCCGGCCGCACCGGCACCGGCCGCCCCCGCCGCCGTCCGCACCGGACCCGAACCCGAGGAGGCGCGCGATGAGCACCTCGTCTGAGACCCGCGAGACCACCGGCAAAGCCACCACCACCGACACAACCGCCGACACAACCGCCGATACGACCGCCGACGCAGCCATCGCCACGGCCGTCGGCGCGACCGCACGCGGCACGCGGCTCACCCTCCGGGCCGCCACCCTCGGCCGCCCCGACGCCGCCGCCCTGGACGCCGTCGACCTGGAAGTCGCACCCGGCGAGATCCTCACCGTCGTCGGCCCCTCGGGCTGCGGGAAGTCCACGCTGTTGCGCACACTGGCCGGGCTGCTGCCCCCGCTGGCCGGGGCCGTGGAGCAGGACGGCCGGCCGATCGCCGGGCCAGCGGCGGACCGCGCCCTGGTCTTCCAGGAGGACGCCCTGCTCCCCTGGCGCACCCTGCTGGACAACGTCGAACTGCCCCTCGCCATCCAGGGCTCACCGCGCGCGGAGCGCAGAAAGCAGGCCCACGCCTGGCTCGAACGGGTCGGCCTCGCCGACCGCGCGCGGCAGCTGCCGCACTGCGTCTCGGGTGGCCAGCGCCAGCGGGCGCAACTGGCCCGGGCCCTCGCCGCGGGTCCGCGCGCCGTCCTCATGGACGAGCCCTTCGGCGCCCTCGACGCCCAGACCCGCGCCGGCATGCAAGACCTGCTGGTCGAGGTGCTGCACGGCACGGGAGCGACCGTCGCGTTCGTGACCCACGACGTGGACGAGGCCCTGTTCCTCGGCGACCGTGTGGCGCTGCTCGGCGCGGGCCGCCTCCTCTGCGTCCGGGACGTGCCCCGCCCGCGCGATCGCGCCGCCCGTGACGACCCCGCGCGCGTGGCCCTGCGACGCGACGTCCTGACCTCACTGAGCATCTGAAAGGCACCCCGGTGGACACCCCCCTGGAGATCCCCGCGCTCGGCGACGCCGAGGAGCTGACCTGCGACGTCCTCGTCATCGGAGGCGGCACCGCCGGCACCATGGCGGCCCTGACCGCCGCCGAACACGGCGCGGACGTACTGCTCCTGGAGAAGGCCCACGTCCGCCACTCCGGGGCACTCGCTATGGGCATGGACGGCGTCAACAACGCGGTCGTCCCCGGCCGCGCCGAGCCCGACGACTACGTCGCCGAGATCACCCGCGCCAACGACGGCATCGTCGACCAGTCCACCGTCCGCCAGACCGCCACCCGCGGCTTCGCCATGGTGCAGCGCCTGGAGTCGTACGGCGTGAAGTTCGAGAAGGACGAGCACGGCGACTACGCGGTCCGCCAGGTCCACCGCTCCGGTTCGTACGTGCTGCCGATGCCGGAGGGCAAGGACATCAAGAAGGTCCTGTACCGGCAGCTGCGGCGGCGCGAGATGCGGGAGCGGATCCGCATCGAGAACCGGGTGATGCCGGTGCGCGTGCTGACGTCCCCGGAGGACGGGCGCGCCGTGGGAGCGGCCGGCTTCAACACCCGGACGGGGCAGTTCGTCACCGTCCGCGCGGGCGGCGTCATCCTCGCCACCGGTGCCTGCGGCCGCCTCGGCCTGCCCGCCTCGGGCTACCTGTACGGCACGTACGAGAACCCCACCAACGCGGGCGACGGCTATGCCATGGCCTACCACGCGGGCGCCGAGCTGACCGGCATCGAGTGCTTCCAGATCAACCCGCTGATCAAGGACTACAACGGCCCGGCCTGCGCTTATGTCGCCAACCCCTTCGGCGGCTACCAGGTCAACCGGCACGGCGAACGCTTCGTCGACTCCGACTACTGGTCGGGCCAGATGATGGCCGAGTTCGCGGCGGAGGTCGCGAGCGACCGGGGCCCGGTGTACCTGAAGCTGAGTCACCTCCCCGAGGAGTCGATCTCCGCCCTCGAGTCGATCCTGCACTCCACCGAGCGCCCGACCCGGGGCACCTTCCACTCCGGCCGCGGCCACGACTACCGCACCCACGACATCGAGATGCACATCTCGGAGATCGGCCTGTGCGGCGGCCATTCGGCCTCGGGCGTACGGGTGGACGACCACGCGCGCACGACCGTCCCCCGGCTGTACGCCGCCGGCGACCTGGCCTGCGTCCCGCACAACTACATGATCGGCGCGTTCGTCTTCGGCGACCTCGCCGGTGCGGACGCGGCCCGGTACACGGCGTACAGCGGTCAACTTCCCGTTGACCAACTGCGCGAGGCGCACGAGCTCGTCTACCGCCCGCTGCGCAACCCGGACGGCCCGCCGCAGCCCCAGGTCGAGTACAAGCTGCGCCGCTTCGTGAACGACTACGTGGCGCCGCCGAAGTCCGGCGCACGGCTGTCGTTGGCCCTGGAGGCCTTCGAACGGATGCGTGACGACATCGCCGAGATGGGGGCCCGCACCCCGCACGAGCTCATGCGCTGCGCCGAGGTCGGCTTCATCCGTGACTGCGCGGAGATGGCCGCGCGCGCCTCCCTGGCCCGTACGGAGTCCCGCTGGGGCCTCTACCACGACCGTCTCGACCACCCTCATCGGGACGACGCCTCCTGGTTCCACCACCTCGATCTGCACAAGTCCCCCTCTGGTGCGATGGAGTTCACGGCCCGACCCGTGGCTCCGTATCTGGTTCCGGTCGACGAGTTCACCCCCGTCGGCGGTCCTTCTCGGCATCTCGGCGAGGTCCACCCCGAGGACGTGGCCACGGCCGGTTCACGGGATCTGGCACCCGTCGCCACCGGAACCGAGACCACCGCCGTCCCACAGCCGACGGACCCTTCCGTGCCTTCGACGCCCGAGCCCGGCAGCGAGCGCGGCTCCGAGTCCGCCCTCGATCAGTCCTCCTCAGGTCGGTCCTCCTCCCGTCTCCTCGAACTCGTCGCGCTCGCCGAGGAGGAGCCCGAACTCGCCGCCCTGCTTCCCTACTTGACGGACCCGACGCCCGCCGTCCGGCGCGAGGCCGTCACCGTCCTCACCGAAACCGTGCCCGCGGGCACCGGCCCCGCCCTCGCCGACGCACTGCGCGACCCGGCCGCCGAGGTCCGCGCCGCCGCCGCGGCCTCACTGCGCGAGCTGGTCGAGACCCTGCCGGCGGAGCCCGCCCTGCGGGACGGCCTCGCCGACGCCCTCGCCGAGTCCGACCGCGTGGTCCGCGCCGCGGCCCTGGACGTACTGCGCGCCCTGCGCCTCGGTGACGCCGCCCTGTTCGCGGGCTCCCTCACCGACGCCGACATCGCCGTCCGCATCGAGGCCGTCCGCGCCCTCGTCTCCGTCGACGCCGCCGACGAGCTGGCCCGGGCGGCGACCACCGACCCGTCCCGCGAGGTCCGCGTCACGATCGCCAAGTCCCTGGCCACGGTGGCGGCCGGCCGCCTGAACGCCTCCGGGCCCGGCGCGACGTCGTCCGGTTCCGGCGTCGCGCCGGAGCACGACGCCGTCTATACGGCCCTGGTCGGCCTCATCGGCGACCAGGACGCGTTGGTGCGCGGTGCCGCCTACGCGGCGTTGGGCGCCACCGGCTGCCCGGTGCCGCTCGCCGCCCGGGCCGTGACCGCGCTGGCCGACCCGGCCTGGCAGGTGCGTGCAGGCGCCGCGACAGCGCTGTCCGTGGCCCACCCGGAGACGGCCGTCCCGGTCCTGGCCAAGACGCTGGCCGACCCGAACGCCGACGTCCGCAAAGCCGCCGTCCTGGCCCTGACCCGCCACCGCGCCTCGCAGACGGCCCGCGCGGCCCTGGCCACGGCCACGACGGACTCGGACGCGGACGTCAGGGCGTACGCGACGCGCGCCCTATGAGACGCGCGAGGCGCGACGGTCTGGGGAGGGTGACCGACGGCAGGCCGAGGACGGTGACCGCCCGCGTCCGCTCCCGCCTCCCTCCGCGTCTATATCCAGTCCTCGGGCTCCGGCTCCGCATCCATCTCGGGCCAGTAGTCCGGGTCACTCGGATCCGTCCGGACCGTCTGGGCCGTCCGTGCCTCCCGAGCGGCGCCGGGAGCGGTGCCCGCCGCCGGCACGGGATCGGGCGTAGCCGGTGTTGCGGCGGGTGCCCCGCCCAGTGCGGCCAGGACCTCGATCACGCCCTCGCCGTACGTCACCAGCTTCTTCTCGCCGACGCCGCTGATGCCGCCGAGCTGCTGCACCGAGGTCGGCCACGCCGTGGCGATCTCCCGGAGCGTCGCGTCGTGGAAGATGACGTACGCCGGGACGCCCTGCTCACGGGCCTGTTCGGCACGCCAGGCGCGCAGGGCCTCGAAGGCGGGCAGCAGTTCCTCGGGCAGCTCGGCCGCGGCGGCCTTGGGCTTGCTGCGGCCGGAGGAGGACGAGCCCGACGCCTTCGACGTCACGGGCTTCTTCGGCTCCTTGCGCAGCGGTACGTCCCGCTCGCGGCGCAGTACCGCCCCGCTTGCCTCCGTGAGCACCAGCGTGCCGTACTCCCCCTCGACGGCGAGCAGCCCCTGCGCCAGCAACTGCCGTACGACGCCCCGCCATTCGCCTTCGGCGAGATCCTCGCCGATGCCGAAGACCGACAGCTGGTCGTGGTCGAACTGGATCACCTTGGCCGTGCGCTTGCCCATCAGGATGTCGACGATCTGCACGGCGCCGAACTTCTGCCCGCGTTCCCGCTGGAGACGCACCACCGTCGACAGCACCTTCTGGGCGGCGACCGTGCCGTCCCAGGTCTCCGGTGGCGTCAGGCAGGTGTCGCAGTTGCCGCAGCCCGCCGGGGCCGGTTCCTGGCCGAAGTAGGCGAGCAGTTGTCCGCGGCGGCACTGAGCGGTCTCGCAGAGCGCCAGCATCGAGTCCAGGTGGGCGCCTGCCCGCCGTCGGAAGGCCTCGTCGCCCTCGCCGGACTGGATCAGTTTGCGCTGCTGTATGACGTCGTTGAGGCCGTAGGCCATCCATGCCGTGGAGGGCAGGCCGTCGCGGCCGCCTCGCCCCGTCTCCTGGTAGTAGCCCTCGATCGACTTGGGCAGGTCGAGGTGGGCCACGAACCGCACGTCCGGCTTGTCGATGCCCATGCCGAAGGCGATCGTCGCGCACACCACCAGGCCGTCCTCCCGCAGGAACCGGGACTGGTGCGCCGCGCGCGTGCCCGCGTCCAGACCCGCGTGGTACGGCACCGCTTCGACGCCGTTCTTGGAGAGGAACTCGGCTGTTTTGTCGACCGAGTTGCGCGAGAGGCAGTACACGATGCCCGCGTCGCCCGCGTGTTCCTCGCGCAGGAAGCTCAGCAGCTGTTTCTTGGGGTCGGCCTTCGGCACGATCCGGTACTGGATGTTGGGCCGGTCGAAGCTCGCCACGAAGTGCCGGGCCGACGGCATGTTCAGCCGCTGGGTGATCTCCTGGTGCGTCGCGTGGGTGGCCGTCGCCGTGAGGGCGATCCGCGGGACGTCCGGCCAGCGCTCGCCCAGCAGGGAGAGGGACAGGTAGTCGGGGCGGAAGTCGTGGCCCCACTGGGACACGCAGTGCGCCTCGTCGATCGCGAACACGGCGATCTTGCCGCGGGAGAGGAGGTCCAGGGTGGACTCCAGGCGCAGTCGCTCGGGCGCGAGGTACAGCAGATCCAGCTCGCCGGCGAGGAACTCGGCCTCGACGACGCGCCGCTCGTCGAAGTCCTGCGTGGAGTTCATGAACCCGGCGTTCACGCCGAGTGCCCGCAGCGCGTCGACCTGGTCCTGCATCAGTGCGATCAGCGGGGAGACGACGATTCCCGTGCCGGGTCTGACCAGGGCGGGGATCTGATAGCACAGCGACTTGCCGCCGCCGGTCGGCATCAGGACGACCGCGTCCCCACCGGCCACCACGTGCTCGATGACGGCTTCCTGTTCGCCGCGGAAGGCGTCGTACCCGAAGACCCGGTGCAACGCGGCCAGCGCCTCGCTGTCGGTCTGCTCCGGTGTCCCGGTGATCCCTGTCATCTCGCTGATCCCGCCCGTCGCGCCCATCGTCTGGTCCCCCGTACGTCGTCTCTCGACCACTGCCTCCACGATAGGGGTCCGCACTGACACCGCCGGAGTTATCCACAGACCCGATCCGGTGACTCTGTGTGACGGTGGAGCGGAGAACCCTCGAACTCGATCACCTGTACGACGCCAGTGGGCCCGGCCCCCGCCTGGGGAACCGGGCCCACTGCGCTCACACCCGCAGGTCAGCGCACGAACACTCCCGCCTGGTTCGCCAGGTCCAGGAAGTACTGCGGCGCCACACCGAGCACCAGCGTGACCGCGACGCCGACGCCGATCGCCGCCGTCGTCAGCGGCGACGGAACGGCGACGGTCGGGCCCTCGGGCCGCGGCTCGCTGAAGAACATCAGCACGATCACGCGGATGTAGAAGAATGCCGCGATCGCCGAGGAGATCACACCGACCACGACCAGCGGTGCCGCGCCGCCCTCCGCCGCCGCCTTGAACACGGCGAACTTTCCGGAGAATCCGCTGGTCAGCGGGATACCCGCGAACGCGAGCAGGAACACCGCGAACACGGCCGCCACCAGCGGCGAGCGCCGGCCGAGCCCCGCCCACTTGGACAGGTGCGTCGCCTCGCCGCCTGCGTCGCGTACGAGGGTGACCACCGCGAACGCGCCGATCGTCACGAACGAGTACGCGGCCAGGTAGAAGAGGACGGACGAGACGCCGTCAGGGGTGGTCGCGATGACACCCGCGAGGATGAATCCGGCGTGCGCGATGGACGAGTAGGCCAGCAGGCGCTTGATGTCGGTCTGCGTGATCGCGACGATCGCGCCGCCGAGCATGGTGACGATCGCGACGCCCCACATGACCGGCCGCCAGTCCCAGCGCAGTCCGGGCAGGACGACGTAGAGCAGCCGCAGCAGCGCTCCGAACGCGGCCACCTTGGTCGCCGCCGCCATGAAGCCGGTGACCGGGGTCGGTGCGCCCTGGTAGACGTCGGGCGTCCACATGTGGAACGGCACCGCGCCCACCTTGAACAGCAGCCCCATGACGATCATCGCCGCGCCGACGAGCAGCAACGCGTCGTTGCCCATGGTGTCGGCGAGCGCCGGGTTCACGTTCTGGACGGTGCCGTCGACGACCTGCGCGATGGTGCCGTACGACACCGACCCCGCATACCCGTACAGCAGTGCGATGCCGAAGAGGGTGAACGCGGAGGCGAACGCGCCGAGGAGGAAGTACTTGACCGCGGCCTCCTGCGACATGAGCCGCTTGCGGCGGGCCAGTGCGCACAGGAGGTACAGCGGCAGCGAGAAGACTTCCAGGGCGATGAAGAGGGTCAGCAGATCGTTGGCCGAGGGGAAGACCAGCATTCCGGCGACCGCGAACAGCAGCAGCGGGAAGACCTCGGTGGTGGTGAAACCGGCCTTGACCGCGGCTTTCTCGCTGTCGCTTCCGGGTACGGACGCCGCCTGGGCGGCGAAGGAGTCGACCCGGTTGCCGTGCGCCTCGGGGTCGAGCCGCCGTTCGGCGAAGGTGAACAGGCCGACCATGGCGGCCAGCAGGATCGTGCCCTGGAGGAAGAGGGCCGGTCCGTCGACCGCGATCGCGCCCATGGCCGCGATGCGCGCCTTCGTGGTGCCGTACCCGCCCTCGGCCAGCGCGACCACCGCGGCGAACGCGGCGGCCAGCGCCACGACGGACACGAACAGTTGTGCGTAGTAGCGGTGCTTGCGCGGCACGAACGCCTCGACCAGCACTCCGATGATCGCCGCGCCCACGACGATCAAGGTGGGCGACAATTGCCCGTATTCGATCTTCGGCGAGTCGATCTTCGAAATCGGTTCGGTCGCGGCTGCCGCCGTTGTCCACAGGCTGTGGACGGCTGATGCGCTCACTTGGCCGCCTCCACCTCGGGCTGGGGGTCCTTCTTCTGGACGTCGGACAGGGTCTGCTTGACCGCCGGGTTCACGATGTCCGTGACGGGCTTCGGGTAGACGCCCAGGAAGATCAGCAGCACGATCAGCGGGGCGACGACGACGAGCTCACGCGCGCGTAGGTCCGGCATCGTGGAGACCTCGGACTTCACCGGACCCGTCATCGTCCGCTGGTAGAGGACGAGCGTGTACAGCGCGGCGAGGACGATGCCGAAGGTGGCGATGATGCCGATCGCCGGGTAGCGCTCGAACGTGCCGACCAGGACGAGGAATTCGCTCACGAAGGGGGCGAGTCCCGGCAGCGACAGCGTCGCCAGGCCGCCGATCAGGAAGGTGCCGGCGAGCACCGGGGCGACCTTCTGCACTCCGCCGTAGTCGGCGATGAGCCGCGAGCCGCGCCGCGAGATCAGGAAGCCGGCGACCAGCATCAGGGCGGCCGTCGAGATGCCGTGGTTGAGCATGTAGAGCGTCGCGCCGGACTGGCCCTGGCTGGTCATCGCGAAGATGCCCAGGATGATGAACCCGAAGTGCGAGATCGACGCGTAGGCGACCAGCCGCTTGATGTCCCGCTGGCCCACGGCGAGCAGCGCCCCGTAGATGATGCTGAT
Organism: Streptomyces sp. NPDC001858; assembly: GCF_053594615.1. Lineage (NCBI taxonomy): Bacteria > Bacillati > Actinomycetota > Actinomycetes > Kitasatosporales > Streptomycetaceae > Streptomyces > Streptomyces sp. NPDC001858. The sequence goes on along the minus strand of NZ_JBSFEV010000001.1, from coordinate 120,169 downwards.
CACCGCGAGGACGAGGATGACGGGCGTCGCCCACTTGCTCGCCTCCGGGAAGAGCTGGAGGCAGAAGCGGAGCATCGCGAAGGTGCCCACCTTGTCGACGACCGCCGTGATGAGGACGGCGACGGGGGCGGTGGCCTCGCCCATGGCGTTGGGCAGCCAGGTGTGCAGCGGCCACAGCGGCGCCTTCACCGCGAAGGCGAAGAAGAAGCCGAGGAACAGCCAGCGTTCGGTGTTCGTCGCCATGTCGAGCGTTCCGTTGGCGCGGGCCTCGGCGATCTCCGCGAGGGAGAAGTTCCCGGCGACGACATAGAGGCCGATCACCGCGGCCAGCATGATCAGACCGCCGGCCAGGTTGTACAGGAGGAACTTCACGGCCGCGTACGACCGTTGGGTGGACGCCGTCTCCTCGCCGTGCTCGTGGGCCCGGTCCCCGAAGCCTCCGATGAGGAAGTACATCGGGATGAGCATGGCTTCGAAGAAGATGTAGAACAGGAAGACGTCGGTCGCCTCGAAGGAGATGATCACCATCGCCTCGACGGCCAGGATCAGGGCGAAGAAGCCCTGCGTCGGCCGCCAGCGCTTGTTCCCCGTCTCCAGCGGGTCGGCGTCGTGCCAGCCCGCGAGGATGATGAACGGGATCAGCAGCGCGGTCAGTGCGACGAGCGCGACCCCGATGCCGTCCACGCCCAGCTCGTACCTGACCCCGAAGTCCGCGATCCAGGAGTGGGATTCGGTGAGCTGGTAGCGGGCGCCGTCCGGGTCGAACCGGACCAGGACGACGATCGCCAGGACGAGCGTCGCGAGGGAGAACAGCAGCGCGAGCGCTTTGGCGGCGTTGCGCCGGGCGGCCGGGACGGCGGCCGTGGCGACCGCCCCGATCGCCGGGAGCGCCGCCGTCGCTGTCAGCAGAGGAAAGGACATCGGTATCAGACCGCCCTCATCAGCAGGGTCGCGGCGATGAGGACCGCCGCACCGCCGAACATCGAGACCGCGTACGACCGCGCGAAGCCGTTCTGCAGCTGGCGCAGCCGCCCGGAGAGGCCGCCGACCGAGGCCGCCGTGCCGTTGACGACGCCGTCGACCAGGGTGTGGTCGACGTAGACCAGGGAGCGCGTGAGGTGCTCGCCGCCGCGGACCAGCACGACGTGGTTGAAGTCGTCCTGGAGCAGGTCGCGCCGGGCGGCCCGGGTGAGCAGCGACCCGCGCGGGGCGACGACCGGGATGGGGCTGCGGCCGTACTGGGCGTAGGCGATGCCCACGCCGATCACCAGGACGACCATCGTGGAGAGGGTCACGGTGAGGGCGCTGACCGGGGAGTCGCCGTGGGAGTGCCCGGTGACCGGCTCCAGCCAGTGCAGGAAGCGGTCGCCGATGCTGAAGAACCCGCCCGCGAAGACCGATCCGAACGCCAGCACGATCATCGGGATCGTCATGGTTTTCGGGGACTCGTGCGGATGCGGCTCGTGGCCCTCCGCGTCCGGCTGCCAGCGCTTCTCGCCGAAGAACGTCATCAGCATCACGCGCGTCATGTAGTACGCGGTGATGGCCGCGCCGAGCAGGGCGCAGCCGCCGAGGATCCAGCCCTCGGTGCCGCCCTTGGCGAACGCCGCCTCGATGATCTTGTCCTTGGAGAAGAAGCCGGACAGACCCGGGAAGCCGATGATGGCGAGGTAGCCGAGGCCGAAGGTGACGAAGGTGATCGGCATGTATTTCCGCAGGCCGCCGTACTTGCGCATGTCGACCTCGTCGTTCATGCCGTGCATGACCGAGCCCGCGCCGAGGAACAGCCCGGCCTTGAAGAAGCCGTGCGTCACCAGGTGCATGATCGCGAAGACGTAGCCGATGGGGCCGAGGCCCGCGGCCAGCACCATGTAGCCGATCTGCGACATGGTCGAGCCGGCCAGCGCCTTCTTGATGTCGTCCTTCGCGCAACCGACGATCGCACCGAACAGGAGCGTGACGGCGCCGACGATCGTGACGACCAGCTGCGCGTCGGGAGCGCCGTTGAAGATGGCCGCCGAGCGGACGATCAGGTACACGCCGGCGGTGACCATCGTGGCCGCGTGGATGAGGGCGGAGACCGGGGTCGGGCCCTCCATCGCGTCCCCGAGCCAGGACTGCAGCGGCACCTGGGCGGACTTGCCGCAGGCGGCGAGCAGCAGCATCAGGGCGATGGCGGTCAGCCGGCCCTCGCTCGCGTCACCCGCGATGCCGGGCTCACCTTCCGCCCCGAGGAGCGGGCCGAAGGCGAACGTCCCGAAGGTGGTGAACATCAGCATGATGGCGATCGACAGGCCCATGTCGCCGACGCGGTTGACCAGGAAGGCCTTCTTCGCGGCGGTGGCGGCGCTGGGCTTGTGCTGCCAGAAGCCGATGAGCAGGTAGGAGGCGAGACCGACGCCCTCCCAGCCGACGTACAGCAGCAGGTAGTTGTCGGCGAGGACGAGGATCAGCATCGCCGCGAGGAACAGGTTCAGGTAGCCGAAGAAGCGGCGGCGCCGCTCGTCGTGCTCCATGTACCCGATCGAGTACAGGTGGATCAGCGAGCCGACGCCCGTGATCAGCAGCACGAACGTCATCGACAGCTGGTCGAGGCGGAACGCGACGTCCGCCTGGAAGCCCTCGACCGGGATCCAGCTGAACAGGTGCTGGGTCAGCGTCCGGTGTTCGGCGTCCTTGCTCAGCAGGTCGCCGAAGAGGACGACGCCGAGCACGAAGGAGACGGTCGACAGCAGTGTGCCGATCCAGTGGCCCACGGCGTCGAGCCGACGGCCGCCGACCAGGAGGACGGCCGCTCCGAGCAGGGGCGCCGCGATGAGCAGCGCAATCAGGTTCTCCACGTTTCTTCCGACCCCTTACAGCTTCATCAGGCTGGCGTCGTCGACCGAGGCCGAGTGGCGGGAACGGAACAGCGACACGATGATCGCGAGTCCGACCACGACCTCGGCGGCGGCGACGACCATCGTGAAGAAGGCGATGATCTGGCCGTCGAGATTGCCGTGCATCCGGGAGAAGGTGACGAACGCGAGGTTGCAGGCGTTGAGCATGAGCTCGATGCACATGAAGACGACGATCGCGTTGCGCCTGATCAGTACTCCCGTCGCACCGATCGTGAACAGCAGGGCCGCGAGGTAGAGGTAGTTGACGGGGTTCACTTCGACGCCTCCTCGGTCCGCCGGGAGTTCGGCTTGAGGTGCGGCGGCTCGATCGCGGCCCGATCCAGACGCTCCTCGGCGCGCCGCTCCAGCGCCTTGAGGTCGTTGAGCGCCTCGGTGGACACGTCCCGGATCTGGCCGCGCTCGCGCAGGGTCTTGCTGACCGTGAGCTCCGACGGGGTGCCGTCCGGCAGCAGACCTTGGACGTCGACGGCGTTGTGCCGCGCGTACACGCCCGGCGCCGGCAGCGGCGGTACGTGCCTGCCCTCGCGGACGCGCTCTTCGGACAGCTCCCGCTGGGTCTTGGCCCGCTCGGTGCGCTCGCGGTGGGTGAGCACCATGGCGCCGACGGCCGCTGTGATGAGCAGGGCGCCGGTGATTTCGAACGCGAAGACGTACTTGGTGAAGATGAGGGCCGCGAGGCCCTCCACATTGCCGTTCGCGTTCGCCTCGGCGAGGCCGTTGAACTCGGTCAGGGAGGCGTTGCCGATGCCGGCGACCAGGAGGATGCCGAAGCCGAGCCCGCTGACCAGGGCCAGCCAGCGCTGCCCCTTGATGGTCTCCTTCAGGGAGTCCGCCGCGGTGACGCCGACGAGCATCACCACGAACAGGAACAGCATCATGATCGCGCCGGTGTAGACGACGATCTGCACGATGCCCAGGAAGTAGGCGCCGTTGGCGAGGTAGAAGACCGCCAGGATGATCATGGTGCCGGCGAGACACAGCGCGCTGTGCACGGCCCGCTTCATGAAGACGGTGCACAGGGCGCCGATCACCGCGACGGTGCCCAGCGTCCAGAACTGGAAGGCCTCGCCGGTGGAGGTGGAGTAGGCGGCGAGCTGCGCGGTCATGCCTCCACCCCCTGGTCCTCGGGCTTCTCGCCCTTGGAGACGGCCACCTGCTGTTCCGTGCCGGGCGCCGCCTCGGTCACCAGGCCCCGGTAGTAGTCCTGCTCGTCCGTGCCCGGGTAGATGGCGTGAGGCGAGTCGACCATGCCTTCCTCGAGGCCGGCGAGCAGCTGCTCCTTGGTGTAGATCAGGTTGGCGCGGCTGGAGTCGGCGAGCTCGAACTCGTTGGTCATCGTCAACGCGCGCGTGGGGCACGCCTCGATGCACAGACCGCACAGGATGCAGCGGGCGTAGTTGATCTGGTACACGCGCCCGTACCGCTCGCCCGGCGAGTAACGCTCCTCGTCGGTGTTGTCCGCGCCCTCCACATAGATGGCGTCGGCGGGACAGGCCCAGGCGCACAGCTCGCAGCCGACGCACTTCTCCAGGCCGTCCGGATGGCGGTTGAGCTGGTGCCGTCCGTGGAACCGGGGAGCTGTGGTCTTCTCCTGCTCCGGGTACTGCTCGGTCAGCCGCTTCTTGAACATGGCCTTGAAGGTCACGCCGAAGCCGGCCACGGGGTTCTGGAAACCGGGGTCGGTCTCCTTGGGCTCCTCAGCCATCGGACGCCTCCTTTCCATCCATTGATCCGTCACTCACAGTGTCCACCCCACCACTGACAATGAGCTCCCGCTCCCGGCGCGGACCGCGCCTGGGCACCGGCGGCAGCTCCTGTCCCGGCAGCGGCGGGACGGGGAATCCGCCCGCCATCGGGTCGAAGCCGGCGGGCTCCGCGGGAGCCGCCGCGTCCTTCCCTCCGCTGCGGAACATGTCCACCAGGAAGGAGAGCAACAACAGGACCAGGACGCCGCCTCCGACGTAGAGGGCGATGTCGGCGAAGTCGTAGTTCTCGTTGCGCAGGGTCCGTACGGTCGCGACGAGCATCAGCCACGTGACGGAGACCGGGATCAGGACCTTCCAGCCGAGCTTCATCAGCTGGTCGTAGCGGACGCGGGGCAGCGTGCCGCGCAGCCAGATGAAGAAGAACAGCAGCAACTGCACCTTGACGACGAACCAGAGCATCGGCCACCAGCCGTGGTTCGCGCCCTCCCAGAAGGTGCTGATCGGCCAGGGAGCCCGCCAGCCGCCGAGGAAGAGGGTGGTCGACACCGCGGAGACCGTCACCATGTTCACGTACTCGGCGAGCATGAACAGCGCGAACTTGATCGACGAGTACTCGGTGTTGAAACCGCCGACCAGGTCGCCCTCGGACTCCGGCATGTCGAACGGGGCGCGGTTGGTCTCGCCGACCATCGTGACGATGTAGAGGATGAACGAGACCGGCAGCAGCAGGATGTACCAGCGGTCCTGCTGCTGCTCGACGATCGTCGACGTCGACATCGACCCCGAGTAGAGGAACACCGAGGCGAACGCGGCGCCCATGGCGATCTCGTAGGAGATCATCTGCGCGCAGGACCGCAGGCCGCCCAGCAGCGGGTACGTGGAACCGGAACTCCAGCCCGCCAGCACGATGCCGTAGATGCCGACCGACGCGACCGCGAGGATGTAGAGCATCGCGATCGGCAGGTCGGTCAGCTGCATCGTGGTGCGCTGGCCGAAGATCGAGATCTCGTTGCCGGCCGGGCCGAAGGGGATCACCGCGATCGCCATGAAGGCCGGGATGGCCGCGATGATCGGTGCGAGGACGTACACCACCTTGTCCGCGCGTTTGACGATCAGGTCTTCCTTCAGCATCAGCTTCACGCCGTCGGCGAGCGACTGGAGCATGCCCCACGGGCCGTGCCGGTTGGGGCCGATGCGCAGCTGCATCCAGGCGACGACCTTGCGCTCCCAGACGATGGAGAACAGCACGGTCACCATGAGGAAGGCGAAGCAGAAGACCGCCTTGACGACGACGAGCCACCAGGGGTCGCGGCCGAACATCGAGAGGTCTTCAGCGGCGAAGTACGGGCTCATGCCTCCACCTCCTTGGGGGCGTCGGCGGCGAGCGTCGCCGGGCCGATACGGACGAGGGAGCCGGGCGTGGCCCCGGCGTCGGAGGCGACGCCCCTGCCGGTGGAGTTCAGCGGGAGCCAGACCACTCGGTCGGGCATCTCGGTGATCCGCAGCGGGAGTTCGACGACCCCGGCGGGCCCGGTCACGGCGAGCACGTCGCCGTCCTTGACGCCCGCCTCAGCGGCCGTGGCGGGCGACACGCGCGCGTGTGCGGCGTGCCGCGTCCCGGCGAGCGCCTCGTCGCCCTGCTGGAGGACCCCCTGGTCGAGCAGCAGCCGGTGCCCGGCGAGGACGGCCTCCCCGGCAGCGGGTCGCGGCAACTGGGCTGCTGCTTCCAGCGGTTCGGTGGCCCGGGGGCCGTCCCAGGAGCCGAGTCGGTCGAGCTCCGCGCGCGCGGTGCGCAGATCCGGCAGACCGAGGTGGACGTCCATGGCGTCGGCGAGCATCTGCAGCACGCGCGCGTCGCCGGGCGCCAGGCGGCGGGCCATCTGGTCGGGCTTCAGCGCCGCCTCGAAGAAGCGGACCCGGCCCTCCCAGTTGAGGAAGGCGCCCGCCTTCTCGGCGACCGCCGCCACCGGAAGGACGACGTCCGCGTGCTCGGTGACCTCGCCGGGCCGCAGCTCCAAAGACACCACGAAGCCGGCCTCGGCAAGCGCCTCACGCGCGCGTGCCGGGTCGGGCAGATCCGCGACCTCCACGCCCGCGACGAGCAGCGCCTGGAGTTCGCCGGACGCGGCGGCCTCGACGATCTGCCCGGTGTCCCGGCCGTAGCGGTGCGGGAGGGCGGCGAGGCCCCAGGCCGCGGCGACCTCCTCACGCGCGCGTGGGTCGGTGGCCGGACGACCGCCCGGCAGCAGCGACGGCAGTGCGCCCGCCTCGATCGCGCCCCGCTCCCCCGCCCGGCGCGGAATCCACACCAGGCGGGCGCCGGTCGCCGAGGCGGCCCGGGCGGCGGCCGTGAGACCACCGGCCACGCCGGCCAGCCGCTCGCCGACGACGATCACCGCGCCCTCGGCCCGCAGCGCCTCGGCGGCCTTGCCGCCCGCGTCCTCCAGGCCGACACCGCTCGCCAGCGCGTCCAGCCACTCCGTCTCGGTGCCCGGTGCGGCCGGCAGCAGCGTGCCGCCCGCCTTCTCCAGGCCCCGGGTGGCGTGCGTGGCCAGGGAGAACACCCGCTGCCCGTGCTGCCGCCAGGCCTTGCGCAGCCTCAGGAAGACGCCGGGCGCCTCCTCCTCCGACTCGAACCCGACCAGCAGAACGGCGGGCGCCTTCTCCAGGAAGGTGTACGTGACCCCCGTACCGTCGAGGTCACGGCCGCGGCCGGCGATGTGGGCGGCCAGGAAGTCGGCCTCCTCGCTGCTGTGCACGCGCGCGCGGAAGTCGATGTCGTTGGTGTCGAGCGCCACGCGCGCGAACTTGCTGTACGCGTAGGCGTCCTCGATGGTGAGGCGGCCTCCGGTCAGGACACCGGTCTGGCCGCGCGAGGCCAGCAGACCCTGGGCGGCGATCTGCAAGGCCTCCGGCCAGGACGCCGGCACGAGGTCTCCCTCGGCGTTGCGCACCAGAGGCGTCTCGAGCCGGTCGCGCTGCTGGGCGTAGCGGAACCCGAACCGTCCCTTGTCGCAGATCCACTCCTCGTTGACCTCGGGGTCGTTGGCGGCCAGCCGCCGCATGACCTTGCCGCGCCGGTGGTCGGTGCGCGTGGCGCAGCCGCCGGAGCAGTGCTCGCACACGGAGTGCGAGGAGACGAGGTCGAAGGGGCGGGAGCGGAATCGGTACGCCGCCGAGGTCAGCGCGCCGACCGGGCAGATCTGGATGGTGTTGCCGGAGAAGTACGACTCGAACGGGTCGCCCTCGCCGGTCCCCACCTGCTGCAGCGCGCCCCGCTCGAGCAGCTCGATCATCGGGTCGCCCGCCACCTGGTTGGAGAACCGGGTGCAGCGGGCGCACAGCACACACCGCTCACGGTCGAGCAGCACCTGGGTGGAGATCGGGACGGGCTTCTCGTACGTCCGCTTGCGGCCCTCGAAACGGGACTCGGACTGGCCGTGCGACATGGCCTGGTTCTGCAGGGGGCACTCGCCGCCCTTGTCGCAGACCGGGCAGTCCAGCGGGTGGTTGATGAGGAGTAGCTCCATCACACCGTGCTGCGCCTTCTCGGCCACGGGCGAGGTGAGCTGAGTCTTCACCACCATGCCGTCCGTACACGTGATCGTGCAGGACGCCATGGGCTTGCGCTGGCCCTCGACCTCGACGATGCACTGGCGGCAGGCGCCGACCGGGTCGAGGAGGGGATGGTCGCAGAAGCGGGGGATCTCGATGCCGAGCTGCTCGGCGGCCCGGATGACCAGGGTGCCCTTGGGCACGCTGATCTCGGCGCCGTCGATCGTCAGCGTCACGAGATCTTCCGGCGGGACCGCCGCTTCGCCGCCTCCGGAGGGAGCGCTGGTGGTCACCGTCATGCGTTCACCTCCGTGTGCTTGTCGGCCCAGGCCGTCGACTTGGCGGGGTCGAAGGGGCAGCCGCGGCCCGTGATGTGCTGCTCGTACTCCTCGCGGAAGTACTTGAGCGAGGAGAAGATCGGCGAGGCGGCGCCGTCGCCGAGGGCGCAGAACGACTTGCCGTTGATGTTGTCGGCGATGTCGTTGAGTTTGTCGAGGTCGGAGAGGGCGCCCTTGCCGGCCTCGATGTCACGCAGCAACTGCACGAGCCAGTACGTGCCTTCGCGGCACGGGGTGCACTTGCCGCAGGACTCGTGGGCGTAGAACTCGGTCCAGCGGGTCACGGCGCGCACGACGCAGGTCGTCTCGTCGAAACACTGCAGAGCTTTTGTGCCGAGCATGGAACCCGCGGCGCCCACTCCTTCGTAATCAAGAGGGACGTCGAGGTGCTCGTCGGTGAACATCGGCGTCGAGGAGCCGCCCGGCGTCCAGAACTTGAGCCGGTGCCCGGGTCGCATGCCGCCGCTCATCTCGAGGAGCTGGCGGAGGGTGATGCCGAGCGGGGCCTCGAACTGGCCGGGGTTGGCGACATGCCCGCTCAGCGAGTACAGCGTGAAGCCCGGGGACTTCTCGCTCCCCATCGACCGGAACCATTCTTTGCCGTTTTGCAGGATCGCGGGAACTGACGCGATCGACTCGACGTTATTCACCACAGTCGGGCACGCATAGAGGCCCGCGACCGCAGGAAAGGGGGGACGGAGCCGCGGTTGACCACGGCGGCCTTCGAGCGAGTCGAGCAGTGCGGTCTCCTCACCGCAGATGTACGCGCCGGCGCCGGCGTGCACGGTGAGTTCGAGGTCGAGTCCGCTGCCCAGGATGTTCTCGCCGAGGTAGCCCGCCGCGTAGGCCTCGCGCACGGCCTCGTGCAACCGCCGCAGAACGGGAACGACTTCACCCCGCAGATAGATGAAGGCATGAGACGACCTGATGGCATAGCACGCGATCACAATGCCCTCGATGAGGCTGTGCGGGTTCGCGAAGAGGAGCGGGATGTCCTTGCAGGTCCCGGGCTCCGATTCGTCGGCGTTGACAACTAGATAGTGCGGCTTTCCATCCCCCTGCGGAATGAACTGCCATTTCATTCCGGTCGGGAATCCCGCGCCGCCCCGCCCTCGCAGACCGGAGTCCTTGACGTACGCGATCAGGTCGTCCGGCGACATGGCGAGCGCCTTGCGCAGGCCCTCGTATCCTTCGTGCCTTCGGTAGACGTCCAGACTCCAGGACCGGTCCTCGTCCCAGAAGGCCGACAGCACGGGTGCGAGCAGCTTCTCGGGGCTGCTGCCTTTCAGCTCGGGTGCCAAGGTCATCACTCCCCCTCCTCGGCGGTAGGCCCTGCCGGGTGGGCTGGGTCGGAGGCCGATGTGTCCTGCGGCGCGTCGTGCGAACTCAGGTGCTCGGTGGGCGACGGCTTGTGCACCGCCCGGTCCTGCGGCTCGTCGTGCGGCCCGCCGTCCCGCGGGTGGACCACGCGCGCGGGTGCGGTCTCTCCCCTTGCCAGGCGAAGACCCACCAGCGACGCCGGTCCGGCACTGCCGCTCGCCTCGACGGCCCCGTCCCGCTCGTCGGGGAAGCCCGCCAGGATCCGGGCGGTCTCCTTGAAGGTGCACAGCGGCGCACCGCGGGTCGGCGACACCGTGCGGCCGATGCGCAGGTCGTCCACCATGCGCTTCGCGCTCTGCACGGTCTGGTTGTCGAAGAACTCCCAGTTGACCATCACGACCGGCGCGAAGTCACAGGCCGCGTTGCACTCGATGTGCTCCAGAGTGATCTTTCCGTCGTCGGTGGTCTCACCGTTGCCGACACCCAAGTACTCCTGGAGCTCCTCGAAGATCGCGTCGCCGCCCATCACCGCGCACAGCGTGTTGGTGCAGACGCCCACCTGGTAGTCGCCGCTGGGGCGGCGCCGGTACATGCTGTAGAAGGTGGCGACGGCGGTGACCTCGGCCGTCGTCAGGTCCAGCACGTCCGCGCAGAACCGCATCCCGGTGCGCGTGACGTGTCCCTCCTCCGACTGCACGAGGTGCAGCAACGGCAGGAGCGCGGACCGGGAGTCGGGGTAGCGGGCGATGATCTCGCGCGCGTCCGCCTCCAGCCGGGCTCGGACGTCGTCCGGGTAGGCGGGCGCAGGCAGTTCGGGCATGCCCAGGCTGACGCCCTGCTCGGAAGAAGAGGTGGTCACCGGTCGACGCCTCCCATCACGGGGTCGATGGATGCGACGGCGACGATGACGTCGGCGACCTGGCCGCCTTCGCACATCGCCGCCATGGCCTGCAGGTTGGTGAAGGACGGGTCCCGGAAGTGGACCCGGTAGGGGCGGGTGCCTCCGTCGGAGACGGCGTGCACCCCGAGTTCGCCCTTGGGCGACTCGACGGCCGCGTACGCCTGGCCCGGCGGCACGCGGAAGCCCTCGGTGACCAGCTTGAAGTGGTGGATCAGGGCCTCCATGGAGGTGCCCATGATCTTCTTGATGTGGTCGAGGGAGTTGCCGAGACCGTCGGGGCCCAGGGCGAGCTGGGCGGGCCAGGCGATCTTCCGGTCGGCGACCATGACCGGGCCGGGCTGCAGCCGGTCCAGGCACTGCTCGACGATCCTGAGCGACTGGCGCATCTCTTCCAGGCGGATCAGGAAGCGGCCGTAGGAGTCGCAGGAGTCGGCGGTCGGGACGCCGAAGTCGTACGTCTCGTAGTCGCAGTACGGCTGCGTCTTGCGCAGGTCGTGCGGCAGGCCGGTGGAGCGCAGGATCGGGCCGGTGGCCCCGAGGGCCATGCAGCCGGCGAGGTCGAGATAGCCGACGTCCTGCATGCGGGCCTTGAAGATGGGGTTCCCGGTGGCGAGCTTGTCGTACTCCGGGAGGTTCTTCTTCATCTTCTTCACGAACTCGCGGATCTGGTCCACCGCGCCGGGCGGCAGGTCCTGGGCGAGTCCGCCGGGGCGGATGTACGCGTGGTTCATCCGCAGGCCCGTGATGAGCTCGTAGATGTCGAGAATCATTTCACGATCACGGAATCCGTAGATCATGATCGTGGTGGCGCCGAGTTCCATGCCACCGGTGGCGATGCACACCAGGTGGGAGGACATCCGGTTCAGCTCCATCAGGAGCACCCGGATGATCTTGGCTCGCTCGGTGATCTGGTCCTCGATGCCGAGGAGCTTCTCGACGGCGAGACAGTAGGCGGTCTCGTTGAAGAAGGACGTCAGGTAATCCATGCGCGTCACGAACGTGGTGCCCTGCGTCCACGTGCGGTATTCGAGGTTCTTCTCGATGCCGGTGTGGAGGTAGCCGATGCCGCAGCGGGCCTCGGTGACCGTCTCGCCCTCGATCTCCAGGATCAGGCGGAGCACTCCGTGGGTGGAGGGGTGCTGGGGGCCCATGTTGACGACGATGCGCTCGTCGTCGGCCCGGGCCGCGGACTGGACGACCTCGTCCCAGTCGCCACCGGTGACCGTATATACGGTGCCCTCGGTGGTCTCGCGCGCCGAGGCGGACGCGGCTGCTGACTGCGTGTTGCTCACGAGTACGACCTCCGCTGGTCCGGAGCCGGGATCTGGGCGCCCTTGTACTCGACGGGGATGCCGCCGAGGGGGTAGTCCTTGCGCTGCGGATGGCCCTGCCAGTCGTCCGGCATCATGATCCGCGTCAGGGCCGGGTGGCCGTCGAAGACGATTCCGAAGAAGTCGTAGGTCTCGCGCTCGTGCCAGTCGTTGGTCGGATACACCGAGACCAGGGACGGGATGTGCGGGTCGGCGTCCGGGGCGCTGACCTCCAGGCGGATCAACCGGTTGTGGGTGATCGAGCGCAGGTGGTAGACGGCGTGCAGCTCGCGGCCCTTGTCGTTCGGGTAGTGCACGGCGCTGACGCCGGTGCAGAGCTCGAAGCGCAGGGCCGGGTCGTCGCGCAGGGTGCGGGCCACCCGGAGCAGGTGCTCGCGCTCGATATGGAAGGTGAGCTCGCCGCGGTCGACGACCGTCTTCTCGATCGCGTTCTCGGGCAGGAGGCCCTGCTCCTCCAGGGCGCCCTCGAGCTCGTCGGCGACCTCGTCGAACCAGCCGCCGTAGGGCCGGCTCGCCGCCCCGGGGAGGCGGACCGAGCGGACCAGACCGCCGTAGCCGGAGGTGTCGCCGCCGTTGTTCGCGCCGAACATTCCGCGCTGGACGCGGACCTCCTCGCCGCCCTGGCCACGCTGGCCGGGGAGGTTGGAGGCGGAGAGGTCCTTCTCGGGGTTCACCCCGTCCGAGGAGCCGTTCACGCCATGGGTGCCGTTCGCGTCGCTCACCGCAGCAGCCCCTTCATCTCGATCATGGGCAGGGCCTTGAGCGCCGCCTCCTCCGCCTCGCGGGCCGCGTCCTCCGCGTTCACGCCCAGCTTGGAGTTCTGGATCTTGTGGTGGAGCTTGAGGATGGCGTCCATGAGCATCTCGGGGCGCGGCGGGCAGCCCGGCAGATAGATGTCGACCGGAACGATGTGGTCGACGCCCTGGACGATGGCGTAGTTGTTGAACATGCCTCCCGAGGAGGCGCACACGCCCATCGAGATGACCCACTTCGGGTTCGGCATCTGGTCGTAGACCTGCCGCAGCACCGGCGCCATCTTCTGGCTCACCCGGCCCGCGACGATCATCAGGTCCGCCTGGCGGGGCGAACCTCGGAAGACCTCCATGCCGAAGCGCGCCAGGTCGTAGCGGCCGGCACCGGTGGTCATCATCTCGATGGCGCAGCAGGCGAGGCCGAACGTCGCGGGGAAGACGGACGCCTTGCGCACCCAGCCCGCGGCCTGCTCGACGGTGGTCAGCAGGAAGCCGCTCGGCAGCTTTTCTTCGAGTCCCATGGCTAAAGGCCCCTCAGTCCCATTCCAGGCCGCCGCGCCGCCATACGTACGCGTACGCGACGAAGACGGTGAGCACGAAGAGCAGCATCTCCACGAGCCCGAAAACACCCAGGGCGTCGAAGGTGACGGCCCAGGGGTAGAGGAAGACGATCTCGATGTCGAAGACGATGAAGAGCATCGCCGTCAGGTAGTACTTGATGGGGAAGCGCCCGCCGCCCGCCGGCGTGGGGGTCGGCTCGATCCCGCACTCGTAGGCGTCGAGCTTGGCCCGGTTGTACCGCTTCGGACCGATCAGCGTGGCCATGACCACGGAGAAGATCGCAAAGCCTGCCCCGAGGGCTCCCAGTACGAGGATGGGCGCATATGCGTTCACCGCTCCTCGCTCCTCTCAGTCGGCACTGACTGCTGGCGATGGCGTCGGACTCACATCAGCCCCACCGGCCCCACGAACCCCGCCCTTCTCGACGAAGATCGCGAACATGTGAAGCAGGTCACAAGCCCAACTGCCTCGCATCTTATGCCCGCCGCTCTGTGATCTGCGACACGGGGTATTACACAAGCTTTGTGATCTCCACCACCTGACGAAGGATCATGAAGTCATATCAGCAGTGATCTTCGTACGCGAAGCGTCAGAGTGATCACAAGAAGTGACATTTGCACTCGTCGCCGCAGGCCACAGGGGGAGTCTCAATATCAAGAAGCTTCCCTTGCATGCAAATTGGAGATGGACTCGGTGTCCTGATAGTGGGGCGCATTCACACATGAGAGGGAGCCGTGCGCGAGGTGTGGACGCGTGCACGCGTTCACGAGCGGAATCAACCGCACCGCACGCGCGAGACACGGCCGCCCCGGTAACCGTTCCGTGACCTCCGCCACATTCATGAGAGGCCCATAAGAAGGGGGCTTGGCCAACGGTCTCAACCGGTGGTAGGCGGCGGGCAATCCGGGCGTAACGACGAAAGCCCATGATCACAGGCTTGATCACTTGAGTCCGCAATGTCCGTTACGGCGTCAATAAAGAACTCGGGGCAGGGAATTTGGGACACCCGTTGAACAACTGTGGCGCAGCACACGTTTCTTGTAGGTATGGAGGAGCCCCTGATACCGGTTGGACTCATGTCCCACACCGCTCACATACGCAGCCACCGGAAACCCCGCCGCAGCGCGTCGACGATCGCGATGCGGGCCGGAGTCGCCAGTGGTGTCCTCGGTACGCTGGCCGTCGCCACGGCGGCCGGTTCGGCCAACGCCGCCGAGCCGGTGACGCAGACGCTCGAACTGCCTGTGCTCACAGGCGACCTGGCCGCTCAGGTCGCGCAGTCCGCTCAGGCCACGCAGCAGGCCGCGGCGAACTACCAGTTGCAGGCCGAGCGCGACGCGGCCGCCACAGCAGCAGCCAAGGAGGCCAAGAAGGACCTCGCCGACGCCAAGGCCGAGGCGAAGAAGAAGGCCGAGGCCGCCCGTAAGGCCGCCGCCGAGCGCGCCACGCGCGCCGCCGAGCGGACCGTGCTCTCCACGTCGGCGAGCGACAACAGCAGCAGTTCCAGCAGCACGAGCACGTCCAACGCGACGGGTTCGGCCGCGGCCGTCATCGCCTTCGTGAAGGCGCAGATCGGGGACGCCTACGTCTCCGGCGGCACCGGCCCGAACTCGTGGGACTGCTCCGGGCTCATGCAGACGGCCTTCAAGCAGGTCGGCGTCGACCTGCCGCGCGTCTCGCAGGACCAGTCGACCTTCGGCACCCAGGTGTCCCTGGACAACCTGCAGCCGGGCGACATCCTCTACTGGGGCAGCGCGGGCAGCGCGTACCACGTTGCCGTGTACGTCGGCGACGGCATGTTCGTCGGCGCGCAGAACCCGTCCACCGGCGTGGCCGAGAAGCCGCTGTCGTACGACCCGCCGACCGGAGCGGTGCGGGTGCTCTGACACCCCCCAGGCGTCCCTGAAGGCGCCTCACGCACGCAAGGGCCGCAGCCGCTCGGGGGCAGCGGCCCTTCGGGCTCTCTCCTGCCACGCCCGACCCCGCCGGAGCTCCCCTGCCACCCCCGGCCCTGCGGGCTGCCCCCAGCGCCTCCAGAAAGGGCCGTAGGGAGCCCCTGCGGCGGGTGGCGGACCCGGCGGGTGGCGGACCGGCGGGAAGAGGTCTTCGCGCGCCGGGCCCGCCGAAGCCGAGGCCCTCAACAGGAACCAGGACCCGGCCCGGACCCGACCCAGCCAGGACCCGACCAGGTGGGACCTGTCCTCGCTGGGCCCCGTACCGGCCCGTTCGAGCCTCAGGCAGGTCCGTCAGGCCTTCGGGGCCACCTTGCTCAGGCCGTTGATGATGCGGTCCATCGCGTCGCCGCCCGTGGGGTCCGTCAGGTTGGCGAGCATCTTCAGGGTGAACTTCATCAGCAGCGGGTGGGTCAGTCCGCGCTGGGCCGCGATCTTCATGACCTTCGGGTTGCCGATGAGCTTCACGAAGGCGCGGCCGAGCGTGTAGTACCCGCCGTAGGTGTCCGCGAGGATCTGCGGGTAGCGCTGCAGGGCGAGTTCGCGCTGGCCGGGGGTGGCGCGGGCGTGGGCCTGGACGATGACGTCGGCGGCGATCTGGCCGGACTCCATGGCGTAGGCGATGCCCTCGCCGTTGAAGGGGTTCACCAGGCCGCCGGCGTCGCCGACCAGGAGCAGCCCCTTGGTGTAGTGGGGCTTGCGGTTGAAGGCCATGGGGAGGGCGGCGCCGCGGATCGGGCCGGTCATGTTCTCGGGGGTGTAGCCCCAGTCCTGAGGCATGGAGGCGCACCAGGCCTTGAGGACCTCGCGCCAGTCGAGTTCCTTGAAGGAGTCGGAGGTGTTGAGGACCCCGAGGCCGACATTGCTCGTGCCGTCGCCCATGCCGAAGATCCAGCCGTAGCCGGGGAGCAGCCGGTCCTCGCCCGGGCCGCGGCGGTCCCACAGCTCCAGCCAGGACTCCAGGTAGTCGTCCTCGTGGCGCGGGGAGGTGAAGTAGGTGCGGACGGCGACGCCCATCGGGCGGTCCTCGCGGCGGTGCAGGCCCATCGCCAGCGACAGGCGGGTGGAGTTGCCGTCGGCGGCGACCACGAGCGGGGCGCGGAAGGTGACTTCGCGTTTCTCCTCGCCCAGCTTGGCGTGCACGCCGGTGATGCGGCCGGTGCGGTCGTCGATGATCGGGGCGCCGACGTTGCAGCGCTCGTAGAGGCGGGCGCCGGCCTTCTGGGCCTGGCGGGCGAGCTGCTCGTCGAAGTCGTCGCGCTTGCGGACGAGCCCGTAGTCCGGGTAGGAGGCGAGATCCGGCCAGTCCAGCTGGAGGCGGACACCGCCGCCGATGATGCGCAGGCCCTTGTTGCGCAGCCAGCCGGCCTCCTCGGAGATGTCGATGCCCATGGCCACCAGCTGCTTGGTGGCGCGCGGGGTGAGGCCGTCGCCGCACACCTTCTCGCGCGGGAACTCGGTCTTCTCCAGGAGAAGTACGTCGAGGCCGGCCTTGGCGAGGTAGTAGGCGGTCGTGGAGCCGGCCGGCCCCGCGCCGACGACGATCACGTCGGCGCTGTGCTCGGAGAAGGGCTCGGCGTGGGGCTCGTTCACGGCGGTCACGGCGGGATCTCCCCAAGTTCGGAATCTACGTGCCGACCGGCACTGGACATGGGCAGTCTATTCAGCAGTATTGATCACCCGGCTGAAGGGCTGCCCCGTGAACCGAACTCTCCCCGTAGTACGGCTGCGTGTTCCCACGGACGAGGACGCGGTCACGTGGCACCGGGTCTTCGACGACCCTGACGTCATGGAGTTCCACGGCGGCAGATCCGCGGAGCTGTCGGTCTACGAGGAGCTCACCGCCCGCCAGCGTCGGCACGACGCCGAGCGCGGCTTCTGTCTGTGGACGATGCTGGACCACGACGACCGGGTCATCGGGTTCACCGGCGCCCAGCCGTGGCCCGGCGAGTGGGGGCCCAAGGGGGAGATCGAGATCGGCTGGCGGCTCGGGCGGGAGCACTGGGGCCAGGGGTATGTGACGGCGGCCGCGCAGATGACGCTGGAGCGGGTGCGGGCGGCCGGGGTGCCGGGGGTGGTGGCGATGGTCGACGCGCGCAACGCGCGGTCCGTCGCCGTCACGCAGCGGCTGGGCATGCAGCTCGCGGAGGTGTTCACGACTCCCGAGTCGCAGCGCGAGGGGCGCTGCTACCGGCTGAGTTGGTGATCCACAAAAGTCACTCTATGTAGTCGTCGGCTACAGAAAGACACCTGGCGCTTCCGGACGCCACCCCCGGGCGGTTACGCTTCCAGTACCGCTGGGGGTGACATCTGTGCTCATACCACCCAAAACACCCGAAGTGCGCGTGCCCAGGTTCATCGGCCTGATGGCCATGGACGCGCGCGAGGCGGCCGCGGCGCAAGGCGTGCTGCTGGCCGCACCGGACCGGCCCGATTTCCACCGCGCGGTCGTCGACTACGTCGTACGGCAGTACCCGCCGCCGGGTGTGGAGGTGCCGCGCGGCTCGGTCGTCAGCGTGTGGTTCGACTTCTCCGAGGGAGAGGGCGGCGGAGGCGCGGGCGTGCGGGAGCCGCGCGTGCCGAGACCGGGCGGCGGCGGAATGCAGCGCGAGCTGGACCGGTCCGGGGATCGGGATCGCCCCTTCGAGGCGATCACCGGTTGACGGCCGGGCACCGAGCCCGCCCGCCCCGGGGGTCTCTCTCAGGCCTCCTTGAAGCCTCGGTGGAGGGTCACCACGCCGCCCGTCAGGTTGCGCCAGGCGACCTTCGACCAGCCGGCCTTGCGCAGGTGCTCGGCGAGGGCGGGCTGGTCGGGCCAGGCGCGGATGGACTCGGCGAGGTAGACGTAGGCGTCCGGGTTGGAGGAGACCGCGCGGGCCACCGGGGGCAGGGCGCGCATCAGGTACTCGGTGTAGACGGTCCGGAAGGGCGCCCAGGTCGGGTGCGAGAACTCGCAGATCACGACGCGTCCGCCCGGCCGGGTCACCCGGTGCATCTCCCGCAGGGCGGTGTCGAAGTCCTGCACGTTGCGCAGGCCGAAGGAGATGGTGACGGCGTCGAAGGTGTCGTCCTTGAAGGGCAGCCGTGTCGCGTCCCCGGCCGTGAACGGCAGCCAGGTGTGCTTCCGCTTGCCGACCTGGAGCATGCCGAGGGAGAAGTCGCAGGGGACGACGTAGGCGCCGGTCTGCGCGAAGGGGAGGGAGGAGGTGGCGGTGCCCGCGGCGAGGTCCAGGACCTTCTGGGCGGGGCGCGCGTCGACCGCCTTCGCGACCTCCTTGCGCCACCTGCGGTCCTGGCCGAGCGACAGGACGTCGTTGGTCACGTCGTACCGTTCCGCCACGCGGTCGAACATCGAGGCGACTTCATTGGGCTGCTTGTTCAGGGAAGCGCGAGTCACCCGCCCATTGTGGCAGCCCCGCCCTCACCGGTTCACGGCAGGAGCCTCGGCTTCTTCCGCGCCGCCACGTCCTCGACCCACCCGCACAGCAGCACGAAGACGCCGATCAGCAGCCAGCCGATGCCGAACATGAACCACTGGCTGTCGAGCGGCAGGTACTTCTCGAACGCGGGGACGTTCCAGAACTGGTCGACCAGCGGCACGGCCAGGATCAGGGCGATCTCGTGCCAGAGGTAGATCGTCACCGCGCGCGCGTTGAAGACGGTGACGATCCGGTTCGTGCGCCGGAAGCGGGTGAGCCAGGCGAAGTCGATCCCGAAGTACGCCTTCGCCCACATCAGCAGCATGACGAAGCCGGCCGACCAGAAGGCCTGCGCGAGGGGGTTCTCGTCCAGGTCGTAGGTGCCGAACTCGGCCTGGTGCGTGACGGCGTACCAGCCGCCGAAGGCGATCGCCGCCAGCGACACCACGACCACCAGGGCGGGCTTCATCCGCTGCAGGACGCCGTCGCGGTGGGCGAAGCCGAGCATCCAGCAGAAGAGGTACGTCGAGAGGTCCCACATCGCGGTGCCGACGCGGTTGTCCGGGCCGGCCCAGACGAAGGTCAGGACCAGGATCGGCGCGAGGGACAGCGCCAGCACGGGGATCGGGGCGAGCCGGAACAGTCGCAGCAGGAGCGGCGAGAGCAGCACGAACCAGAGGTAGGTCCGCAGGTACCAGAGGATCTCCCAGGCCTGCTCGCCCCAGGCGTTGCCGGGCGGGTCGCCCAGCGGCACGATCCAGTAGACGATCTCCCAGTTCGGCATCCAGTCGTGGATCAGCATCGCCAGGACGACGAAGACGCCCCAGAACCAGAACGGCGGCAGGAGCCGGCGCAGGCGGCTCTTCACCACCTTCGCCGCCGGACGCTCCAGGGACTTCGCCATCAGGGTGCCGGCCAGTCCGAACATGACCCCCATGGACGGGAAGACCATGCCGGCCCAGGCCCAGCCGAACGTGTGATACGCCACGACTCTTATCAGGGCGAGGGCGCGGAGCGTGTCGAAGTAGCGGTCCCGCTGGGGAGCGGCGGGCTTGGGCGGGGACGCCTCCGGCACATCCTCGGCGGCGGCAGCCTCCGACTGCGGAGCGGGCGCCGACTCCGGCTCCGGCACCGCCACCGGCATCGGCTCCGGCTCCGCGCGCGGAGGCTCCACGGTGGGCAGGATCGCCGTCCCGTCGACGGCGACGCCCTGCCCGTGCTCGACGTACTCCCCGTGCTCCCCGTACCCCCCGTACTCCGAGTGCTGCGCATACTGGGTGCTCTGCGCATATTGGGCGTACTGCGTGTACTGGGCGTACCGGGAGTGCTCCGAATGCTCCCCGTACTCCCCGTACCCCTCGTACCCCCCGTACTCCGGCGGGTACTGCTGGGGAGACGGCTGCTGCACGTACTGCTGCGGCTGCCCGTTCCCGTCGTAGCCCCGGTAGCCCCCGTAGCCCTCGTGCCCCTCGTAGCCTTCGTACCCGGACGGGTACTGCCCGTGTCTCTGTCCGTGCTCCTGCTGCTGCTCCTGCTGCTCCCAGCTCATCAGCTCACCCCGGCCGGGGTGCCGACCTCGCCCGTGCGCTTCAGCTTCTGCCAGCGCAGGCGGCCGCCGGTGAGGGCGGTGATGCAGGAGTGGATGAGGACGAGGTACATCATCTGGCGGTAGGCCAGCTGCTGGAGCGGCATCATCAGCAGGTACCGGTACTTCTCCCGGTCCAGGCGGAACGCGTAGGCCGCGCAGCCCAGCTGGATGCCGAGGACGGCCAGCCAGGCCAGCAGGGCGGCCTGGAAGTCGATGAAGATCATCGAGTAGACGGTGAAGACGTCGATGAGCGGGGCGAAGACCGGTGTGATGATCTGGAAGAGCACGACCAGCGGCATCCCGACCCGGCCGAAGCGGCCCGAGGGACCCTTGTCCGTCAGGGACTTGCGGTGCTTCCACAGGGCCTGCATGGTGCCGTAGGACCAGCGGTAGCGCTGGGACCACAGCTGCTTCAGGGAGCCCGGCGCCTCCGTCCAGGCCTTGGCGTGCTCCTGATAGACGACCTGCCAGCCGCCGCGGTGCATGGCGATGGTGATGTCGGTGTCCTCGGCGAGGGTGTCCTCGCTCATGCCGCCTACCTCCAGCACCGCGTCGCGGCGGAACGCGCCGATCGCGCCGGGGATGGTCGGCATGCAGCGCAGCAGGTCGTACATGCGGCGGTCGAGGTTGAAGCCCATCACGTACTCGATGTGCTGCCAGGCGCCGATGATCGTGTTGCGGTTGCCGACCTTGGCGTTGCCGGCGACCGCGCCGACCTTCGGGTCGGCGAAGGGCTGCACGAGGTGGTGCACGGCCTCCGGCTCGAAGACCGTGTCGCCGTCCATCATCACGACGATGTCGTAACTGGCGTTGCGGACGCCGTTGTTGAGGGCGGCCGGCTTGCCCGCGTTCTCCTGGCGGATGACGCGGACGTTGGTCATGCCCAGGGACCTCGCGGCCTCGCGGGAGATCTCGGACGTGCCGTCGGTCGAGCCGTCGTCCACGACGATGATCTCGATCGGGTGGGTGCTCTTCGCCAGCGACTTGAGGGTGTTGGCGATGCACTCCTTCTCGTTGTACGCCGGGACGATCACGCTCACCGGGCGGGTGATGGTCGGTCCCCAGCTGAAGCGGCGCTTGTTGCGCAGCCGGTAGTGGCGGCGGGCCAGGATCAGCATCATCCCGAAGCGGCCCATGACGGCCACGCCGACGACCATCAGCCCCACCGACAGCGTCGGCACGGTCCACTCGGCGAGGGTGACGGCCGCGATGAGGGCCTTGCCCTCGTAGAGGGTCACGCCGGTGGCCTCGCGGTGCGCGGCCTGCAAGGGGTCGATGTTCCCGCCCGCCCCGCCGTTCCCGCCCGCCCCGCCGTTCCCGCCCGCCCCGCCGTTTCCGCCCTCGGCCCCGACGCCGTTCCCTGCGCCGTTCCCTGCGCCGTTGCCGTTACCGGCACCGTTGCCGCCGGGTATGTTGCCGGGCTGCTCGCCGGTCGCCCCGCCCGCGGCTGCCGCGCCGTCCGCCGCGGCCGTCGCGCCCGCCGACGGCGTCGCGGTGGCGCCCGCGGACTGCTGCTGGCCCGTGCCGGAGGCCTCGCGAGCCGCTGTGTTCTGCTCCTGGATCACACCGCTGATGGTGGTGAAGGTGTAGCCCTCGGCCTTCATCTTCTTGATGTAGGTCGGCAGCGCTTTGATCGTCTGCGAGCGCTCGCCGCCGGCGTCGTGGAAGAGGACCGACGCGCCCTTGCCGTCCTCGGGCGTGGCGCCCTCGATGATCTTCGAGACGCCCGGCTTCTTCCAGTCGTCGCTGTCGGTGTCGACGAAGACGCTGGTGTAACCGTCGGCGCCGAGCTCCTTGTAGACGGGCCAGCTGTAGTTGTCGATGGCGTCCGTCTCGGAGGAGTACGGGGCGCGGAAGAGCGTCGTCGTGATGCCGGCCGCGCCGGCGAGGGCGAGCTGGGTCTGCTCCATCTCACGGTCGACGCGGCTGGTCGACTGGTAGGAGAGATCGACGTGGGTGAAGGTGTGGATGCCCACCTCGTTGCCCTGCTCGACCATGTCGTTCACGATGCCCGGGTAGCGCGACACCATCGAGCCGACCACGAAGAACGTGGCGGGCACGTCGTACTCCTGGAGGATCTCCAGCACCTGCGGCGTCCAGGTCGGGTTCGGGCCGTCGTCGAAGGTCAGCGCGATGGTCTTGTCGGGCACCGAGACGGTGGTGGCCTGGCCGCCCTGGAAGGACAGGATGGGCCCGCCGTCGAGGATGTCCTCGGGCACCTCGCTGGCGCTGGCGTCGGTGCGCACGCGCTGGTCGCCGCCGACCTCGGCGCGCAGATAGCCGTCGAGGAGCATGACCATGGTCAGCGCGAGCAGAAGCAGCAGGGCGAGGATGACACGCGGTTTCTGCAGCGCCGCGGCCTTGCCCGCGGCCCGCTCGATGCGGCTCGGGGCACGGCGGCGGCCGCCGCGGGGGGAAGTGGTCGTCGTCATGGCAGTGGCTGCGCTCCGGTCAGTTGGCGGCCGCGGAGGCGCTCGCGGTCGCGGTCGGGGCGGAGCTCGGCGGCTCGCCGGTGGCGACGCCCGACGGCGGGGCGCCGGTGGGCTTCGAGGGCTGACTGCCGTAGCCGCCCTGCGGCTGGAAGCCGGCGGGGCCGGAGTTCTGGGAACCCCCCGGGCCGCCTCTGCCGCCGAAGGGCAGCAGCGAGGACGGGGTCAGCGAGGTGCCCCAGCCCATGAAGGCGGCTCCCAGGACGACGGCGTACACGAGGCACCCCACGCCCATGAGAAGACCGATCCGGCGCAGCAGCTTCGACCTGCGTCCGGAGTTGTCAACGAACACGGGCCCCTCGGCGGAGGCGACGTCACGTTTGCGGCCGCGACGGCTGCCGCGAGAGGCGGCACGGCTTTCGATGGCAGGCTCGGATTGCATATCCCGGGATATTAGAGAGCGTTTATGTGGCGCCGACTCTGAACCACTTGTGAGAGACCAATGAGAAACGCGTGAACCTGTCTCTTCCCTGAGAGAACCTTGAAAGCCCTGCGCAACATCAGCCCCACATGCGAGGGTTGATTGTCCCTTTTGAGTGGGTGGTTATCACCTTTTGCGCGCTTGCGTCCATGACTTGTCTGTGTGTCCACTGTTCCCGCGCGATCCACCCACATGTGAGACATTTCCAATTCGGAAACGCCTTTTGTTTCCGTCCTGAGACAGAAATCACGAGAGCGGGTGCATACGCAATGAGGAGTTTCCTGATGCCGACGGCTGGGGTCACCTGCCTGTTTGCCCTGGCCGTATCGGGATGCTCCGCGGGCTCCGACAGCACGTCGGACGCGGCGCCCGCGGCCACCGAACGGGCGAGCAGCAGCCCCTCCCCATCGGAGAGCGCGAGCTCATCCAGTACCAGCACCTCCTACGCGCCGTACGTGAGCGCGGGGGAGGCGTCGGAGAACGACTCCGCCGGTTCGCCGACGACGTTCAACCTGGCGTTCGTCATCGGCAGCGGCAGCGGCTGTACGCCGAAGTGGAACGGCACACAGGCCATCGACGACACGACCGTGACGTCGCGGATCGCGGCCCTGACGGAGTCGGGCGCCACGGTGCGCGTCTCCTTCGGCGGGGCGTCCGGCGACGAGCTGGCGGCCACCTGCGACAGCGCGTCCGCACTCGCCGAGGCGTACGGCGCGGCGCTCGACGCGGCCGGCTCCACCCAGGCCGACTTCGACATCGAGGGCGACGAACTGACCGACTCCGCCTCGGTCGCCCTGCGTTCCGAGGCCATCGCCGCCCTGCAGAAGGAGCGCACGGACCTGGAGGTCTCCTTCACGCTCCCGGTGATGCCAGCCGGGCTGGACGCGGACAGCCTGGCGCTGCTGGCGTCCGCGAACAAGTACGACGTCCAGGTCTCCACCGTCAACCTCATGACGATGAACTACGGCGAGTCGTACTCCGGCGACATGGGCGGGTACGCGATCACCGCGGCGACGGCCGCGCAGGCACAGCTCAAGGAGGTCTTCGGCACGACGGACACCGACGCGTGGAAGGCGATGGCGCTGACCTCGATGATCGGCACGAACGACGTCGACAACGAGACGTTCACGCTCGAGGACGCGGCGCAGGTGCGGACGTTCGCCAAGGAGAAGGGCATCTCGTGGGTGTCCATGTGGTCGACGTTCCGCGACCAGCAGTGTGAGGAGGGCACCGACACGGACGACGCGCTGACCAACTGCAGCGGCGTCGACCAGGAGGCCGGCGCCTTCGCGGAGGCCTTCTCGGAGTAAGCCCCCGAAACTCCGCTACAAAACTCCGCTACGGATCGGCTACCGCCGTCGGTACACCAGGCGGCCCTCGACCACCGTCGCCACGCAGGCGCTCGCGCCGGCGGTCGCGAGGGCCGTCTCGTCCGGGACGTCGAAGACGGCGAACCGGGCGGCGGAGCCGCGCTGTCTGGGCGAGGCGAACTCCACCGGCAGACCGCACGCGTACGGGTCCAGCGAGGGCGTCCCGCCGGGCTGCCCGAGCCGGCCGATCGTCGCCAGCCCGGACCGGCGGACGGCGTCCCGCACCGCGCGGCGGCCCGGTTCGCCGTCCGCGCAGGCCGCCGCGACCGTGCCGTGGGCCAGCATGCGCTGCACCCCGCGCCGGGCGCTCGCGCCCCAGCGCGCGTCGTCCGGGGCGAGCGCCGTGAGCGCGTCGCCGGTCAGCGGCGCGGTGCCCAGTTCGTCTGCCTCGCGCGGATCGGGGTGGTAGGCCCCGTCCAGCAGTTCCGTGCCGTGCAGATTGATCAGACCGGGCGTCAGGATCCCGGGCCACCGGCGCACCCTGGCGCCCGCAAACGCGTCGACGAGCTGCTCCAACGGACCGGCCTCGGCGATCCAGGCGCCTTCGACGGCGAGCGCCCGGCCCCTGGAGTCGGAGTGAATCGTCAGCACGGCAGCCCTAGTCGGAAACTCATCGAAAGCCAATGGGAGGCGAAGGCTAATTGGAGGCGAGCAGCTTCAGTTCCGGGTGGGCCGTGCCGCCCGCGATCGCCGTGGACGAGATGTGGGACATGACGCGCTCGTCGACGGGGTCGTTCGCCGGGTCGTCGTGGACCAGGAGGTGCTCGTACGTCGTGGCGCGCTGGGCGGGGACGCGGCCCGCCTTCCTGATCAGGTCGATGATCTCGAGCCGGTTGGAGCGGTGCTTGGCGCCGGCCGACGAGACGACGTTCTCCTCCAGCATGATCGAGCCGAGGTCGTCCGCGCCGTAGTGCAGGGAGAGTTGGCCGACCTCCTTGCCCGTGGTCAGCCAGGAGCCCTGGATGTGCCGGATGTTGTCCATGAACAGCCGGGCGATCGCGATCATCCGCAGGTACTCGAAGAGCGTCGCCTGGGTGCGGCCCTTCAGGTGGTTGTTCTCGGGCTGGTAGGTGTACGGGATGAAGGCGCGGAAGCCGCCCGTCCGGTCCTGTACGTCACGGATCATCCGCAGGTGCTCGATGCGCTCGGCGTTGGTCTCGCCGGTGCCCATCAGCATGGTGGACGTCGACTCGACGCCCAGCCCGTGCGCGGTCTCCATGATCTCCAGCCAGCGCTCGCCGGACTCCTTCAGCGGGGCGATGGCCTTGCGGGGACGCGCGGGGAGCAGCTCGGCGCCCGCGCCCGCGAAGGAGTCGAGACCGGCCGCGTGGATACGCGTGATCGCCTCTTCGACCGACACCTTGGAGATCCGCGCCATGTGCTCGACCTCGGACGCGCCCAGGGAGTGGATCACCAGCTGCGGGTACGCCTGCTTGATGGCGGCGAAGTGCTTCTCGTAGTACTCGACGCCGAAGTCCGGGTGGTGCCCGCCCTGGAACATGACCTGGGTGCCGCCGAGCTCGACGGTCTCCGCGCAGCGGCGCAGGATGTCGTCCAGATCGCGCGTCCAGCCCTTCGCGGTGTCCTTCGGCGGCGCGTAGAAGGCGCAGAACTTGCACGCCGTGACGCACACGTTCGTGTAGTTGATGTTCCGCTCGATGATGTACGTCGCGATGTGCTCGGTGCCGGCGTACATCCGGCGGCGTACGGCGTCGGCGGCGGCGCCGAGTGCGTGCAGCGGGGCGTCGCGGTAGAGGTCGAGGGCCTCTTCCGGCGTGATCCGCCCACCGGCCGCGGCACGGTCGAGCACGGACTGAAGGTCGGCCTTCTCGGTCACCGGGGGCGTCCCTTTCGTCAAGGTCGAGCGTCGAGGATCTGATGAGGATCAGCTGAGGATCGGTTGTGGATCAAGCGTGGTGGGCGGACCGAACCAGCCTACGCCAGCGCTCCGACAAGCCCGACTTCAGGCCGCGTACGCGCCGATCAGCAGACCCGTGAAGGTCCCCGCGAGCATGAACGGCCCGAACGCGATCAGCGTCTTGCGTCCCGCCCGCCCGGCGACGACCAGCGCGCCCCCGT
The DNA here is from genome assembly GCF_053594615.1 of Streptomyces sp. NPDC001858. Lineage (NCBI taxonomy): Bacteria > Bacillati > Actinomycetota > Actinomycetes > Kitasatosporales > Streptomycetaceae > Streptomyces > Streptomyces sp. NPDC001858. The sequence goes on along the minus strand of NZ_JBSFEV010000001.1, from coordinate 93,487 downwards.
ACAGCGCGCCGAACAGGAACGCGGCGAACGTGCCCAGCATGACCGTCGCCCAGCCGTACCAGCCGAGGACGGCGCCCGTCCCGAGCGCCAGCTTCACGTCGCCGAAGGCCATCCCGGCCGGGTTGACGAGGTGCAGCACGAGATACGCGCCGCCGAGCGCGAGCGCGCCCAACAGGGCCGTCGTCCAGTCGCCGGCGTGCTCGGGCAGCAGCGCGGCCCCGCCCAGCAGGGCGAGGGCGGCGGCGGCGAGCGGCAGGGTGAGCGGATCGGGCAGCCGCCGCACCCGCACGTCGACGACGCCCAGCAGCACCCCGACGGGCGCGAGCAGCAGCCAGACGGCCAGCTCGGGCCGGGTACCGGTGGCGAGGGCGAGCGCGGCGCACAGGACCGCGGTGAGGACGGGCAGCAGAAGCGCACCGGAAGCGTACGAGCCCTCCCCGACCGGCCCGGACTCCGCCTCCGCCTCCGCCTCCACCCGCCCCACCCGCTCGGCGCACCGCGCGCAGTGCGCACGCCCGAGCCAGCCGCCGAGGGGGTGGCCGGCCGGGCAGCTGTCCCGCCAGTCGCCGTCCCGCTCCTCCCACGGAGTGGCGAAGCGGTACGCGGCGCGCGGCAGCAGCGCGCCCGCCGCGGCGCCCCAGAGCGCGGCGACGGCGGCCAGGGCCAGGTCGCTGGGAGGCGTGCTCAGCGCAGCGATCACCGACTCCCCCGCGCGGTCCGGCTCTTCCCCTTGCCCTTCTTGCGGAGCCGCTTCAACCGGGCCTGCTCCTGCGCGCGCCGCTCCGACGTCACCGCGCCGCGGCGGCGGTACCAGAGCCAGCCGAGCGCGGCGGCCGTGACCGCGTAGGCCAGCAGGGCGCTGCCGGTGCCCGGGATGTAGTCGCACATCGCGCTGCCCGAACCGCAGTTCCTGCCGGGCAGCGCGCCGAGGACGTACATCATCGCGCCGAACGCGGCCGTCCAGCAGACGGCGCCTCCGATCGAACGTCCGATCCGGGCCGGCCGGGTGCGGCCCCGGTGGCGTTCCGGGGCGGAGAACCACGCGCCGCCGATCCAGCCGGCCACCGTCAGCAGCCCGAGCCCGGCGCCGACCGTCCAGCCGCCGCCGGGCACGTCCACCAGCACCGGCGCGGTCGCCCGCACGAACCACTTCCACAGGCCCATCCCGGTGAGGAGGACGGCGAGGAGGGCCACCAGGAGGAGAACGCCTCCGGCGATGCCCCAGCCGTCACGGGCCCGGAACCGCTTCCCGCCGCCGTCGCTTCTCCCTGTTCTTTCCACTCTTTCCAGCTGTTCCCCCATGTGGGCTACTCGACCTTCGACATCCGCGCCTCCGGGTTGCCCTCGGCCGCGCTGTCGGAGGCGTACGTCAGGTCGTCGCCGGTCGGGGTGAGCGTGATCGTGTGGGCCTGCGGATTGCAGCCGCCGTGGTTGCTCTGCGCCCCCACCGACTCGGCGACGACCTGCGTCCGCGTCACCTGCTTCAGCGTCAGCAGGTCGACGCAGACTCCGCCGAGCACGTCCGTCTGCCGCAGCTCGCCCAGTTCCTCCCCCACATCCGCCTGGCGGACCGTCACTCGGAAGGTGCCCATCGGCAGGGCGCCGTCGAGGCCGTTGCCCTCGCCCTGCCAAGTGCCGACGTAGTTCGCCGGGAGGGCAGCGGGTGACGCGCCGTCGGCGGGACCGCCGCTCGCGGCGGCCGTCGGCTGTGACGGCCCCGCCGTGGAGGAGTCGCTGCCCGCGGCGGAGTCCTGGTCGCCGTCGCCCGGGAGCAGGTCGAACAGGAACGTCGAGCCGACCGTCACCGCCGCCAGCGCTCCCGCGACCGCCAGGGCCACGGTGCAGCTGAGCCGACGGCCGCGGCCGCCCTCGCCCGCCGTCGAGGAGGCGGCCACGGTGACGGAGACCTTGCCGGGGGCGGCCGGCGGCTCGGCGTCCCGCGGCTCGGGCACCGGCACCGGCACTGAGGCCGGTGCGTCCATCACCGGCGGCGGGCCGAACTCCCCGGAGGTCACCGCCGCGCTGCTGAACGCCACCGGCCCGGACGCCACGGGCGCCGCACCCGCCGCCGTCGCCTCCAGGTTCAGCAGTTGGACGGCGCTGCGCCCCACCTGCTGCACCAGCGCGCCCGGCAGCCACCCGTCCGCCACCAGCCGGGCCGCGCCCTCGGGGGCGAGCCGTCGGGCCAGTTCGGCGGGGGCCGGCCGGGCGGCCGGGTCCTTGGCGAGGCAGGCCTCGACCGCCGCCCGCAGGTCACCACGGAGCGCGCCCTGCGGCTCGCCCAGCTCCGGCGGTTCGTGGACGACCCGGTAGAGGAGGGCGGCCGAGGAGTCCCCGGGGAACGGGGGCCGCCCGGTCGCCGCATAGGCCAGCACCGCGCCGAGGGAGAACACGTCGGCCGCGCCGGACACGCCCTGGCCGAGGATCTGTTCGGGGGCCATGTAGCCGGGCGAGCCGACCGAGACGCCGGTGGAGGTGAGCGAGGCGGTGCCGTCGGTGGCGCGGGCGATGCCGAAGTCGATGAGCAGCGGCCCGTCGACCGTCAGCAGGACGTTGGACGGCTTCACGTCCCGGTGCACCAGGCCCAGTTCGTGGACGGCGGCCAGCGCCTCGGCCAGGCCCGCGCCCAACACCCGCACGGAGTGCTCGGGAAGCGGCCCACCACGGGACCCGCCTCCGGACCCACGACCGGATCCGGCGTCGGACCCGCCTCCGGACCCATCACCGGATCCGCCTCCGGACCCACCACCGGACCCACCACCGGATCCGCCTCCGGACCCGCCACCGGATCCGGCGTCGGACCCGCCTCCGGACCTACCCCCAGACCCGGACCCAACCTCAGACCCGGCCCCACCCCCAGACCCGGACCCAACCTCAGACCCGGACCCGCCGCCCGACCCGCCGCCCGACCCGCCGCCGGAGGCGACCGCCGCGGCCAGGGACGGGCCCGCCACGTAACCGGTGGCCACCCAGGGGACGGTGGCGTCGGGGTCGGCGTCCAGGACCGGCGCGGTCCACGCTCCGCCGACCCGTCTCGCGGCCTCGACCTCGCGCCGGAAACGGGCGCGGAACTCCTCGTCGAGCGCGAGGTGCGGGTGCACGATCTTGACGGCGACCGTGCGGCCGCCGGGGCTGCGGCCGAGGAAGACACGGCCCATCCCGCCGGAGCCGAGTCGGCCGAGCAGCCGGTAGGGCCCCACGGTCGTGGGTTCGTCGTCGCCGAGCGGCTGCATGGCCGTCCACCCTCCCCCGCACTGCACGTTGTGCAGCAGATTACGCAGATCGGGGCCGGAGCAGTTCCACCTTCACGTCGGCCGGGAAGCCCGTCGTCGGGCCGACGCGGCGGGCGAACTCGGCCACGGCCGCCAGTTGGGCCTCGCCGAAGCGGAAGTCGAGGGTGGTGAAGTACTGCTCCAGGACGTGTTCGTCGAACTCCTCCCAGCGGGCGGCCTGCTCGGCGACCTTGCCGACCTCGTCCAGGGAGAGGTTGCGGGAGTCTAGGAAGGCCTGGTGGACCTGACGGGTGATGACCGGCTCGCGCTCCAGGTACTCGCGCCGGGCCGCCCACACCGCGAAGACGAAGGGCAGGCCGGTCCACTCCTTCCAGAGCGTGCCGAGGTCGTGCACCTCCAGGCCGAGCCGCGGTCCGTCCAGCAGGTTGGCCCGCAGCGCCGCGTCGCCGATGAGGACGGCGGCCTCGGCCTCCTGCATCATCAGGCTGAGGTCGGGCGGGCAGGTGTAGTAGTCCGGCCGGACCCCGAAGCGGTCGGCGAGGAGCAGCTGGGCCAGGCGCACGGAGGTGCGGGAGGTGGAGCCGAGTGCGACCCGTGCGCCGTCCAGCTCCTCCAGCGGGACCTGCGAGACGATCACGCAGGACATCACCGGGCCGTCGCAGCCGACGGCGATGTCGGGGAAGGCGACCAGGTCGTCGGCGTTCCTGAGGAACTCGACGAGGGTGATCGGACCGACGTCGAGGTCGCCGTGCACCAGCCGTTCGCTCAGCTTCTCGGGGGTGTCCTTGGTGAGCTCGAAGTCGAGGAGGGTGCCGGTTCTCGCGAGCCCCCAGTAGAGGGGCAGGCAGTTGAGGAACTGGATGTGGCCGACGCGCGGCCGGGTGCGAGAATTGTCCACATCGCGAGGCTAGACCCCGCCCCGGGCGCGCCGGACTCCGACCCCCGAGGGCGACCCGGACTCCGACCCCCGAGGGCGGCCCGGAGGGCGGCCCCCGAGGGGTTCCCGAGGGCCTCCGGGTCAACCTCTTTCGTGGATCTTCAAACATCCGGGTGACGTGATCTTGACCTCTATTGCATTCGGCGGCCTGCGTGCTAGGCTCGCCGCAAGTTGCAGTTTGGTTTCCCTTGCAGTACAGAGCCTGCGGAGCATGTAACCGCGGGCTCTCGTCATTTTCAGACGTATGCAGTTGTGCGGCACTTGCTTTCACGCTTGCAGGGTTCTGGAGCAGGGCAACCCTTTGGGCCCAAGGAGGGCTTATGGCTACCGGAACCGTGAAGTGGTTCAACGCCGAAAAGGGCTTTGGCTTCATCGCCCAGGAAGGCGGCGGCCCCGACGTCTTCGTCCACTACTCCGCGATCAACGCGCAGGGTTTCCGTTCGCTCGAGGAGAACCAGCAGGTCTCCTTCGACGTGACGCAGGGCCCGAAGGGTCCGCAGGCGGAGAATGTCACTCCCGTCTGAACCTCCCTCACACCCGTGAGATCGCAAGTCTGAGAGCAGTACCCAAGGAGCCCTGTGCCTTTCGGCACGGGGCTCCTGCCTTTTCCCCGCCCTTTCCGACGGTCAGACGTGCTGCATGACGAGGATGAACGTGGTGCCCGGCGCGAGCGCCTCGTAGGAATGCGGCACATCCCCGCGGTAGGTCATGTAGTCGCCGGGGTCGAGCTCCACCGTCTCCCCCGCCGGTCCGGCCTTCACTCTTCCCGTGCTCACGATCAGATGCTCGACCGTGCCCGGAATATGCGGCTCCGAATCCCGGACGGCCCCGGGCTCGACCCGCAGGTGATAGATGTCCCGCCGCGCGCCGGGCGGGCTGGCGGAGAGCAGGGTGGCCGCGAACTCGGCCTTCTCGGAGGCGACCGTCGGCCCCTTGCCCGCCCGGACCACCTGCACGGACGGCGCCGGCGGCTCGACGAGCACGCTGAAGGGCACGCCGAGCGCCACGCCCAGCGCCCACAGCGTCTCGACGCTCGGGTTTCCGCTCGCCGCCTCCAGCTGGGACAGCGTGGACTTGGCGATTCCGGCCCGCTTGGCCAGCTCGGACAGGGACAGCCCGGCGCGGGTGCGCTCGCGCCGCAGGGACGCGGCGATCCAGTCCAGGGGGAGTCTGGGGGGACTTCCGGCCACCTCGGGCATGTCGTTCGCTCCGTCGGTACGATCGTTCGCCTTGACGAACATGGATGCTTCTGTCCATTGTAGAGAACATGCGTACGGCAGAACGAACACCCCGGTGGCGGCGGCCCAAGCGGTCGGACCGGTCGGACCAGCCAGATGATTCGGATCGGCCGGGCGGCTCGGATCGGTCCGGGCTGGTCCGGCTGACCCGGGACGCCTCCCTCGTCTGGCTCGCCAGCGGCGTCGTCGGGCTGTCCTTCGGTGCGATCTCCGTGGCCGGCGGGCTGCCGGTCTGGGCGCCCGTCGTGATGTCCCTGGTCGTGTACGCGGGCTCTGCCCAGTTCAGCGCGGTCGGCATCCTGATCGCCGGGGGCGGTCCGCTCGCCGCCGCCGCGACCGGGCTTCTGCTCAACACCCGCAACGCCGCGTTCAGCCTCGCGGTCGCCGACCTCCTCGGCCCCGGCCGGGCGACCCGGCTCCTCGGCGCACACCTGGTGACCGACGAGACGGTCGCCTTCGCCCTCGCCCAGCCGGACCCCGCCCGCCGCCGCGCCGCGTTCTGGATCTCCGGCCTCGGCCTGTTCGCCGTCTGGAACACGGGCGTGCTCGTCGGGGCCCTCGCGGGCGGCGCCCTCGGGGACACGGCCGTCTACGGGCTGGACGCCGCGTTCCCGGCCGTCCTCGTCGCCCTGGTCCTGCCCGCCCTCCGCAAGGACGCGCGGCTGCGCCGTCCGGCGGCCCTCGGCGCGGTACTGGCGCTCGCGGCGACGCCCTTCGTCCCGGCCGGGGCGCCGGTCCTGCTCGCGCTGGCCGGCCTGATCCTGTACGGGTACGGCCGCAAGGAGGTCTCGGCATGAGTGCGACGGTGGCCGTGATCCTGATGCTGGCCGTCGGGACGTACGCCCTGCGGCTGGTCGGCCCCGCGCTGCACGGGCGGCTGGAACTGCCTGCCCGGGTTCAGGAGTTGCTCTCCGCCGGGGCGGTCATCCTGCTGGTCGCGCTGCTGGCGACGGGCGCGCTGACCGAGGACGGCGGCTTCGCCGGGTGGGCGCGTCCGGCCGGGGTGCTGGTCGCCGGGGTCCTGGCGTGGCGACGAGCGCCGTTCGCGGTGGTGGTGCTTGCGGCCGCGGCGACGGCCGGGGGGCTGCGGGCGCTGGGGGTGGCTTAAGAAGGGACGCGTTGTCGGTAGGCGCGGCTTGGATGGGCGCGGCTTGAGGGGCGGGCTTGGCAGCGTGGCTTGGAAGGGACCTGTTTGTCAGTGGGGGCGGCTAGGGTCCCCGCCCATGACGGACACCGACGCCACAGCCGCAAGCCCTGCCTCCACCTCCACCTCGTCCTCGTCCGGGACCACCCCGGCTCCGGACTTCCTCAGCGCCACCCGCACCTTCTACGACGCCATCGCCGACGACTACGCCGACCGGTTCCGTGACCAGGTCGCGGCGCAGCCGGTGGAGCGGGCCCTGATGCGGGCGTACTCCGAACTCGTCGGCGCCGGTGGCCGGGTGGTCGATCTCGGGTGCGGGCCCGGCCGGGTCACCGGATTCCTCGCCGCCCTGGGGCTGTCCGTGTCGGGGCTCGACCTCTCGGAGTCGATGCTGGCGATCGCGCGGCGCGAGAACCCGGGGATCCGGTTCGAGCAGGGCTCGATGCTGAAGCTGGACGGCCATGCGGACGGCTCCCTCGACGGCGTCGTCTGCTGGTACTCCTCCATCCACACCCCTGTGGACGAACTCCCCGCCCTCTTCGCCGAGTTCCACCGGGTCCTCGCGCCCGGCGGCCACCTTCTCCTCGGCTTCCAGGTCGGCGACGTGCCCCGCCGCCACGACCGCCCCTGGGGCCACCCGGTCGCCCTCGACTTCCTGCGGCGCCGTCCGGAGCGGATGGTCGAGCTGCTGACGGCGGCCGGCTTCGCCGAGCAGTCCCGCACGGTACGGGAGCCGAACACCGACCGCGGCGAGGCGGTCCCGCAGGCCTTCCTGATCCTGCACAAGCCTTAAGGCCTGACGGGTCCGGCGGGTCCGGCGGGTCCGTCCGGCCTGAGGCGGCAGGGCCTCAACTACAGCGTTCTCAAAGCAACTTGGCGACAACATTGCAGCGGCGGTTCGACTCGGGATCCCATTCGAACCCCGGTACGATCGGGCGCCTCAGGGCTGCCGACGTGTTCGGCAGCCCTCTCCCGGAAGCTGGAAGGACGCGAAACAGTGCAGTCTCCGCTGCCACGCCGGTCGAAGGGACCGTCGGCGATCGCCGCGGCGTCGGCTGCCGTCGCCCCACCCGGCCGTACCGGCGCCGGCGCCGAGGACGACTCAGCGCCCTCCCCGGAGTCCGAGGCGGCCGCGCCCCCGATGTCCGAGGCGGCCGCCGCGTTCGTGGGCGAGGCCACCGCGACGCCCCGGGCCACCCCTCGATCCCGGGCGGCCGAGGCCAAGAGCGCGCCCACGCCTCCCTCCCCGGACCGGCAGCGGCGGCTGTCGCGCCCGGTGCTGCTCTCCGGGGCCGCCGTGCTCGCGGCCGCGCTGATCGGCGGCGCGGCCTTCGTGGTGACCGACGACGGTGGTGACGGGGGCTCCCGGTCGGCGACGTCGATGCCGGGCGGCGGCCTACCGGACAACGCCCGCCGCACCGGGCCGAAGGCGACCGCGCCGAGCGGTTCCGGCTCGGCATCGGCGTCCGCATCGGCATCGACCGCACCGTCCGCGTCGCCGTCGCCCGGCGGCACGAGCGCGTCCCCGAAGGCGTCGGCCACCGGGTCCGCGAAGGAGCCAGGCGCCGGAGCGCCCTCGAAGCCCGGGCCGACCACCGACGCGGGCACAGAACTGGCCGACGGCCCCTCCTGCACCTCGGCCGCGGGTTCCGGCCCGCTCACCGACTACTCGGCGTGCGTGTCCGCCGGGACCGTCACGTTCAAGGTGACCTTCCACGCGGCGAAGCCCTTCTACCACGTGTTCATCGACACCGACGGCAACACCGGGACCGGCTATCAGCTCCCCTACCCCTCGCCCTCCGCCCTCGGCGCCGACTACATGATCGAGAACGGCGGCCTCTACCGGAGCAGGTCGACGGACTGGAGCTGGACGGAGGCCTCGGCCCGCCCCACGAGGACGGTCAGCGGCGGCACGCACACCTGGGTCCTGCCGCTGAGCAGGATCGGCTCGCCGACCCGTGCCCAGCGGGTGGAGTTCCACGCCGGTTCCGACTACACCGCAGTCCTCACCTTCACCCCGTAGCCGCGGTCAGCCCGTGGCGGCAGTCAGCCTGCGGCGGCGAGATCGAGGGCCGCGAGGTAGCCGAAGGTCATCGCGGGACCGATCGTCGAACCGGCGCCCGCGTAGCTGTGGCCCATGACGGCCGCGCTGGCGTTCCCGGCGGCGTACAGCCCGGGGACGACGGAGCCGTCCGCCCGCAGGACCCGCGCCCGGGCGTCCGTGCGCAGGCCGCCCTTGGTGCCGAGGTCGCCGGGGACGATCCGGAAGGCGTGGTACGGGGGCAGCCAGAGCGGTGCGAGGCAGGAGTTGGGCAGGACGGACGGGTCCGTGTAGTAGTGGTCGTAGGCGCTGTCGCCGCGCTTGAAGTCGGTGTCCTTGCCGCGCACGGCGAGGGTGTTGAACCGGTCGACGGAGGCGCGCAGGGCGGCGGCCGGGACGCCGATGGAGGCCGCGAGGGCGTCCAGGGTCCAGGCCTTGTGGGCGGCGCCCGAGCTGTACCAGTCGGCGGGGAACGGGAAGGTCGGGGCGACGTCCTTGAAGAGGTACCGGTTGCGGTAGTTCTGGTCGACGACCAGCCAGGCCGGGATGTCCGGGTCGGTCGGATTCCGGTCGTACATGGTGTGGACGACGTCGCTGTAGGGCGCCGCCTCGTTGACGAAGCGGGCGCCGGCCTGGTTGACCAACAGGCCGCCGGGGAGGGTGCGTTCGGCGAGGCAGAAGTACGGCTCGCCGGGGAGCGGGATGGCGGGTCCCCACCAGGCGTCGTCCATCAACGCGAGGGCTCCGCCGGCCCGTTGACCGGCCCGGATGCCGTCCCCGGTGTTCTCCTTCGCCCCGACCGTCCACGCGGTCCCGATCGGCTGGCGCTGGTACTGCGCCCGCATCGCCGCGTTGTGCTCGAACCCGCCCGAGCCGACGACGACGCCTCGCCGTGCGCGCACCAGCCCCGGCACCCCGTTGCGGGTGACGACGGCGCCGGTGACCACGCCCCCTTCCACGAGCAGGTCGGTGAGCGGGGTGTTGAGCCACACCGGCACCTGGGCGGCGAGCAGTCCGGCGCGCAGGCCGGCGGCCAGTGACTGGCCCATGGTGAGCGGCTTCTGCCCGAGCAGGGCGGCTTTCGTCCCCCGCGCGAGACACTCGGTGGCGACGGCGGCCCCCTTGACGCTGACGGCGGCCAGCGCGAGCCACTTGTAGTCGGCGCTGAACACGACCATGCCGGCCGGGACCGCGAGGTACGGCGGGTTGAGCCGGGCGAGTTCGGCGCCGAGGAGGTTGCCGTCGAGCTGATCGGGCTCGACGGACCGCCCGCCCGGCAGTCCACCGGACAGTTCGGGGTAGTAGTCGCTGTACCCCTCCATCCAGCGGAACCGCAGCGGGCTGTTGGCCATGACGAAGGAGAGCATGGCGGGCCCGTGCGCGAGGAAGGCGGCCTGCCGGTCGGCGGGCACGTCCGCCCCGACGACGGCGGCGAGATAGGCGGCCGCCTTGGCGGGGGTGTCCGGCACCCCGGCGGCGAGGATGACGGAGTTGTTCGGGATCCAGATCCCGGCCCCCGACCGGGCGGCGGACCCGCCGAAGGTCGGCGCCTTCTCGACGACGACACACGTCAGTTGCCGCTTGGCCGCCGTCAACGCGGCGGTCATCCCGGCGGCCCCGGACCCGATGACGACGACGTCATAGGTGCCGAGAAGCGGAAGATCGGCCGCCCGCGCCCCGCTCACGAGGGCAAGCCCGGCACCGGCGGTCGCCGCCCCGAGCACGGCCCTACGGGTGGGCACTCCGACAGGTCTCGCAGGATCCGCGCTCGTGTTCATGGCCCACTCCAGCCCACAGGGAACGAATGGATGACTGAATACCGGGTGCGGAGCCCGAAATGTCCCGCGACGCTCTTGCAAAGTCAATGCCCACGGGAAGTTGAACACGTTCAAAACACCTGCGAGGGTGTGACCATGAGATGGCCTCTCGCAGGTGCGTCACTCGCGTCGTCCGTCGCGTTGATCGCCGTACTGAGCGCATGCACCGCCGGCCTCGCCGGCCCCTACCAGCACTACGACGGCACCGGGCTGCACGACGCCAAGGCGGCCGAGGCCGCCGGGTCCTGGGAGTGCGTCGAAGGAACACGGCTCACCCTCCGCCCGGACGGGACCGCAGCCTTCCGGCAACTCGACGGCCAGGACTTCGACTTCGACGACGCCTGGCGCGTGACCGGCACGGGGACCTGGAAACTGGCCGACCACTTCGGAGGCCAGCGGATCAACCTCACCATGACCACCCGGACGGCGGTCGACACACGCGCCGCCACACCGGCCCCCCTGGAGTCGCCCGAGGTGCCCTCGGCCTACACCTGGCGGTTCTTCGTGGACCGCGATGCCCACGACAAGCTCGTGCTGTTCTTCTTCTACGGCGACCCCGACATCGGAAACAAGTACGTCATGCAGCGCGCGCCCGGCTAAAGCTGCGCCTCGTACATCCCCTCCACCTGGGTCGTGAAGTCGCGCATGATTGTTTCTCGGCGGAGTTTCATCGAGGGGGTGAGGTGGCCGGAGGACTCGGTGAAGTCTGTGGGGAGGATGGCGAAGCGGCGGATCGACTCCGGGCGGGAGACCAGTTTGTTGGACTCGTCGATCGCTCGTTGGAGTACCGCGTTCAAGTCGGCGTCGTCGATGAGGAGTTCCGCCGGGACCGGGTGTTTGCCGTTCATCTGGCGCCAGTGGGTGAGGCCGTCGGGGTCGAGGGTGAGGAGGGCGGAGACGTAGGGGCGGCCGTCGCCGAGGACCATCGCCTGGGAGATCAGGGGGTGTGAGCGCAGCCAGTTCTCCAGGGGTGCGGGGGCCACGCTCTTGCCGCCCGCGGTGATGATCATTTCTTTCTTGCGGCCGGTGATGGTGAGGTAGCCCTCGTCGTCCAGTTCGCCCAGGTCGCCCGTGGGCAGCCAGCCGTCGGGGGCCGCCGGGACGACTCCGCCGGCCGCCGGGTCCCAGTAGCCGCGCAGCACGTGGTCGCCGGCGATGAGGATCTCGCCGTCCGCGGCTATGCGGATCTTGGTGCCGGGCAGGGGCCAGCCCACCGTGCCCAGGCGGGGTTTCATGGGGGGCGTGACCGTCGACGCGCCGGTCGTCTCCGTCAGGCCGTAGCCCTCGTAGATCTCGATTCCCGCGCCCAGGTAGAAGGAGGACAGGCGGCGGCCGAGCGGTGAGCCGCCGCAGATCGCGTGGCGGACCCGGCCGCCCATGGCGTTGCGGATGCGGCGGTAGACCAGCGGGTCGTAGAAGGTGCGGGCGGCGCGCAGGGTGGCAGCCGGGCCGGAGCCGTCGCCGGTCTTCTGGGCTTCGACCGCCTCGCCGTAGCGGCGGGCCACGCCGACCGCGCGGTCGAAGGAGGACAGCCGGCCGCCCGACTCCGCGCGGGCGCGGGCCGTGTTGAAGACCTTCTCCAGCATGTAGGGGATGGCCAGCAGACAGGTGGGTCTGAAGGCCGCCATGTCGGGGAGGAGTTCGTCCGCCTTCAGGCTCGGGGCGTGGCCCAGGCGGACCCGGGCGCGGATGCAGGCGATGGCGACCATCCGGCCGAAGACGTGGGACATGGGGAGGAAGAGGAGGACGGAGAGTTCGTCGTCGTTCTTCGATCTGAAGACCGGGTTGAGGAGTTCGATCGCGTTGTCGACCTCGGCGAAGAAATTGCCGTGGGTGAGCGCGCAGCCTTTGGGGCGGCCGGTGGTGCCGGAGGTGTAGACGAGGGTGGCGAGCGTGTCGGGGACGAGCATCCCGCGACGGATCTCGACCTCGGCGTCCGGGACGTGCTCGCCCGCGTCGATCAGCCGGTCCACATGGCCCTTCTCCATGACCCACAGGTGGTGCAGGTCGGGCAGCCGGTCGAGTTCCGGGCCGAGGGCCGCGGCCTGGCCGGCCGTCTCGGTGACGAGGGCGACCGCGCCGGAGTCGTGGAGGATCCAGCGGGTCTGGAAGACCGAGGAGGTGGGGTAGATGGGGACGGTGACCAGCCCGGCGGCCCAGGCGGCGAAGTCGAGCAGCGTCCACTCGTATCGCGTCCGGGCCATGATCGCGAGCCGGTCGCCGGGGGCGAGGCCCTCCGCGATGAGCCCCTTCGCCACCGCGTGGACCTCGGCGGCGAATCGTTCCGCCGTGACGTCCGCCCACTGGCCGTCCTGCGCCTTGCGGCTGAGCACCACCGCCGCGGGGGCGGCGGCCGCGTTGTCGTAGGGCAGGTCGGCGAGCGAGCCGTACGTCACCGGGCGCGCGAGCGCCGGGACGGACGCCTCGCGCACGGCGCCGTCGAGTCGTCGCGTCTCGGGTGCGACGAGCGTGGGGGGAGCGTCGAAGTCGGCGAAGACCGACCCTGCGGCTGAAGCTGAAGACGGGGTGGACACGGGCGGCTCCCTGGGCGTGCAGCTACGAAACTGCTTGCTGCATTTACGTACGTGCTTCGCGCACCGACGCGTTCAACCGGTGTGCCCCCTAAGACAGGGGTTACCCCCGGTTAGGTAGGGGATCGTACGGCGCTCACGTGTGGGGCCTGTGCGTGTTCCGGGATGTTTCGGGGCTAGGGCTGTGCAATCTCGGGGGTTATGTGAGGATCCTTCACGTTCGTTCCAGAATCGCGGTGACGCCCTGTCCGCCCGCCGCGCAGATCGAGATCAACCCCCGTGCGGGGCCGTCCTGTTCGGCGAGCAGCTTGGCCAGCGTGGCGACGATGCGGGCGCCGGTCGCGGCGAACGGGTGGCCGGTCGCGAGGGAGGACCCGGCGACGTTCAGCCGGTCCCGGTCCACCGGCCCGAGGCCGCGCTTCTCCCAGGCCGCGAGCGTCGCCAACACCTGGGAGGCGAAGGCCTCGTGGACCTCGACGAGGTCGAAGTCGGCCAGCGTCAGACCGGTCCGCTCCAGCATCCGCGGGACGGCGTAGGCGGGGGCCATCAGCAGCCCGTCCTCGCCGCCGGCCACATCGCCGCGCACGAAGTCCACGGCCGCCGTCTCGTACGCGGTCAGGTAGGCGAGCGGCTCCAGGCCCCGGGCCTCGGCCCATTCCTCGGAGGCGAGGAGCACGACGGCCGCGCCGTCCGTCAGCGGGGTCGAATTACCGGCCGTCATGGTCGGGTTGGGGCCGTCGACCCCGAACACCGGCTTCAGGCGGGCGAGTTGTTCGGGCGTCGAGTCCGGGCGCAGGTTCTGGTCGCGGGCCAGATCGCGGAACGGGACGACCAAGTCGCCGAAGAAGCCCCGCTCGTAGGCGGCGGCGAGCCGCTGGTGGCTGGCAGCCGCCAGTTCGTCCTGGGCCTCGCGTTCGACGCCCCAGGCGCGGGCGGTGATCGCCGCGTGCTCGCCCATGGACAGGCCGGTGCGCGGTTCGGCGTTGCGCGGGATCTCGGGGATCAGCTGGGCGGGGCGGAGCTGCGCGAGGGCCTTGAGGCGGGCGCCGGTGGACTTCGCCCGGCGGGCCTCCAGCAGGATGCGGCGCAGCCGGTCGTTGACGCCGAGCGGGGCGTCGCTCGCGGTGTCCGCGCCGCCCGCGATCGCGGAGTCGGTCTGACCGAGGGCGATCTTGTTGGCGGCGGCGATCACGGCCTGGAGACCGGTGCCGCAGGCCTGCTGGATGTCGTAGGCGGGGGTGCGGGCGTCCAGCTTCGAGCCGAGGAGGGTCTCGCGGGCCAGGTTGAAGTCCCGGCTGTGCTTGAGGACGGCGCCGGCGACGAACTCGCCCACCACGCCCGGGACATCGAGGGCATAACGGTTCACCAGCCCGTTCACCGCGGCCGTCAGCATCTCCTGGTTGGAGGCGGTGGCGTAGGGGCCGTCGGAGCGGGCGAAGGGGATGCGCGTGCCGGCGACGACGGCGACGCGGCGGGCCCTCGGGGGCTCGATGGGGGTCAGCTGCTTCGGCGTCGACCCCACCAGTCTGAGCCGCGAAGGCTCCGACGGCTTCGAAGGATCCGACGGTTCCTGGGCACTCATCTCGACCTGCTCCTCGCCCTTGACCTAGACTTACCCAGGGTAACCTTACTCCGGAGTAAGCAAGTGTGCCGAGCCCGTGGGAGACGAACATGGCCGACCGCTATCTGAGCTTCACCGCCACCGCGCCCGGCCGCTTCCTCACTCGGCGGCTCGGCCTTCCGCAGCCGGCGGCGCTCAGGCGCTGGTCGCCCGAACACCCGTCCCTCACAGGCAGTCTGGTCCACCTTACGGCCGGGACGACGGCCCTCGATCTCGCACCCGTCCTGGCCCGCACCGGGCTGCCCCTCGACGGCTCCGCCGACCCCGCCGCGGTCGTCCTGGACGCGACCGGCGTCCGGGACGTCGACACGCTCGCCGAGGTGCACGCGGCCCTGCACCCGGTCGTGCGGTCGATCGCGCCGAGCGGGCGCGTCGTGGTCCTCGGCGCGCCCCTCGACGCCGGCTCGACGACCGCCGACGACCACCACCGGGCGGCCGTGCAGCAGGCCCTGGAGGGGTTCGTGCGCTCTCTCGGCAAGGAGATCGGGCGGGGCAGGACCGTGAACCTGGTCCGGCTGACCGACGCGTCCGCCGCCGAGTCCACCCTGCGCTTCCTCCTCTCCCCCAGGTCGGCGTACGTCAGCGGCCAGGTGATCGGAGTAGGCACCGAGCGGCCGGAGGCCGCCGTCGAATGGGCGCTGCCCCTCGCCGGCCGCACCGCGCTCGTCACCGGCGGTGCGCGGGGCATCGGCGCGGCGGTCGCCGAGACCCTCGCCCGGGACGGCGCGCACGTCGTCGTGCTCGACGTACCGCAGGCCGAGGCGGACGCCCGCCGGGTCGCCGAGCGGCTGGGCGGCAGCGCCCTCGCCCTCGACATCACCGCCGCCGACGCGGGCGAGCGCATCGCCGCCGAACTCCCCGACGGACTCGACGTGTTGATCCACAACGCGGGGATCACCCGGGACCGGCGACTGGTCAACATGCCCGCCGAGCGCTGGAGTTCGGTGCTCGACGTCAACCTGGCGAGCGTGCTGCGCACCACGGACGCGCTGCTCGCCAAGGGGGCCCTGCGGCCCGGCGGCCGGATCGTGGCCACCGCGTCCATCGCCGGGCTCGCGGGCAACGCCGGGCAGACGAACTACGGCGCGAGCAAGGCGGGGATCGCCGGGCTGGTCCGCTCCCTCGCGCCGCGCGCGCTCGCCGAGCACGGGATCACGGTGAACGCGGTGGCACCGGGCTTCATCGAGACGAAGATGACGGCCGCCGTCCCGCTGTTCATCCGCGAGGCCGGCCGCCGGATGAACTCCCTGGCGCAAGGAGGGCTGCCCGCCGACGTCGCCGAGACCACCGCCTGGCTCGCCCATCCCGCGTCCGGCGCGGTGCACGGGCAGGTCGTGCGGGTGTGCGGCCAGAGTCTGCTGGGGGCGTGATGACCGCACTGCTGCGCAGCACGCCGTCGCTCGGGCCGCTGCTCGCGCGGGGCGCGCTGCTCTCGCCGTTCAAGAGACCCCGCCCGGGGGCCGCGTTCGCCGGGGACCGGCTCGTCCTGCCCGGACTGCGCGTCGACGTCGACCGGCTGTCCCGCTACGAGCGGGTGTGCGGGTTCGCCACCGGCGCGGACGGCCTGCCGGTCACCTACCCCCACGTCCTGGGTTTCCCGCTGGCCATGGCCCTCATGAGCGGCCGCGCCTTCCCGCTGCCGCTGCTGGGCCTCGTCCACACGTCGATCGACATCACCCGCCACCGCGCGCTCGCGTCCGCGGACGCCTACGAACTCTCCGTGCACGTCGCCGAGTTGGCACCGCATCGACGCGGGACGGAGGCGGTCGTCGTCACGGAGCTGAGGGAGGCGGGGGACGGCGGCGGGGCCGTCGTGTGGGAGTCGACGAGCACCTATCTGGCCCGGCATCGCACCGAGCCCACCCCTGCGGCCGAGTCCCTGCCGCGCCAGGAGCCCCTGCCCGTCCTGGACGAGTGGCGGCTCGCCGCGGATGTCGGACGGCGCTACGCGGCCGTCTCCGGCGACCGCAACCCCATCCATCTGCACCCGCTCACCGCCCGCCTCTTCGGCTTCCCCCGCGCCATCGCGCACGGCATGTGGACCGTCGCCCGCTGCCTCGCCGCGCACGGCACTCCGCCGGCCGTCCACACCCACGCCGAGTTCCGGGCCCCGGTCCTGCTGCCGGGGACGGTGGCGTTCGCGTCGGACGGCGAGCGGTTCGAACTGCGCGGCACGGAGGAGGCGGGCCGCCTCCACGTGACCGGCCACGTGGACCCACTCACCCTGGGTTAGCCCTCCTGTGGGGGCTCCTGGGGGGACCAGGGGTGGCCTTCCATCAGGTTGCCCAGGCCTGCCCAGGCGAAGTTCATCAGGGTCGTCGCCGCCTGCCGGGCCGTGACGCCGTCGGCGGTGTTGGCCCAGGTGGCGAGGGACTCGGCCGCGCCGACCAGGGCCTCGGCGAGACCGGCGACCTCACGCTCGGGGAGGTCGGGATCGCGGTGAGCTTCCCGCGCGGCGACGGCGATCAGCTGCGTCACGAACGCGACGATCTCCTCGCGCATCGCGGCGGCCTCGACGGCGAAGGTCTCGCCGTGGGTACGGGCCTGGAGGTGTACGACGGACCAGGCGTGCGGATGCGCCGCGGTGTGCGCGAAGAAGGCGATCAGCCCGTCCCACAGCTGCCGGTCGGCGGGCAGCTCGGTGCGCACGCCGGCTCGCACCGCGGCCACCAGCGCCGCCGCCTCCCGACGGATGCAGGCGGTGAAGAGCTCGTCCTTGGAGTTCAGGTACAGATACACCAACGGCTTGGACACGCCCGCGAGTTCGGCGATCTCGTCCATGGACGCGGCCATGTACCCGCGCCGCCCGAAGATCTCCACGGCGGCATCCAGCATCTGCTGCTCACGGACCGCACGCGGCATCCGCTTGGTCTTCACGGCACCCATGGGACCAGCGTAGTTGGGCCCGGACGGGAGCAACTCCCCTACGACGCCTGGCCCTGCGCGTGGGTCGAGTCGATCGTCTCGTCCTCCTGGGAGCGGTTGGCCTCCAGGTTGGCCTTCATGCGGTCCACCCGCTCCACGACCGTCACCGAGGCGCGGTCGCGCTCCTTGCGCAGGACGACGAAGCTGATCGGCGCGGAGATCACCAGCGAGAGCAGGATGACCCACATGCCGTTGGAGTCGCCGAGGCCGCGCGGGAAGACACCCGAGTAGACAAGGCCCCCGACGACCACGAGGCAGCCGGCGAGGACACCGAGACGCATCAGTGTGTAGCGGAGCATGTCAATCCACTCTTCCGAATCCAAAAGGGGCCGTCGTCCAGTGAAGCATGCCCGGCGGTCGATCTCGCAGCGGGGTTCAGCCCAACGGCAGCAGCATGATGACGTCGTCGCGGTGGTCGTCGGGAGCGACCCTGATCGCGCCGGGTATGCGGCCGACCTCCTTGTAGCCGCAGGAGCCGTAGAAGCTCTCCAGGCCGAGTCCGCCGCGGCAGGAGAGCCGTATCGCGTCGACGCCGTCGAAGCCGCGGGCCGCGTCGGCGGCGGCCGCCAGCAGGGCGCGGCCGTGTCCCTGGCCCTGCCGCCGGGGGTGCACCATCACCGTGTACAGCCAGACCCAGTGCGTCTGGAGCCGGTGCGTGTTGAAGGCGAAGAACGCGGCCGCGACGACCTCGCCGGCCGCGTCCTGTCCGACGAGCAGCCGATGGCGGCCCTCGGCCATCGCCGCGAAGTGTTTGACGAGTTCCGGGCGGACGGTCTCCCGCTCGACGGGGGCCACGAATCCGATGGCTCCGCCGGCGTTGGAGGCGTCCGTCCAGACGTCTAGGAGACCGTCGCGCAGCTCGGGGGTGAGGGCGGGGTCGAGGGTGAAGGTAAGGGTCATAGGCGCAGGCTAGCCATTACCGCACCCGCGCCTCAACCAACTTTCACCGCCTCGGCCGACTTTCACCGACCCGGCCGGCTTTCACACCCGCATCGGCTGCGGTGACTCGCGGCGGGCCGGGTCCGGGCCGTCGTACTCGCGGATGATCTCGTAGCGCGTGTTGCGCTCCACCGGGCGGAAGCCGGCGTCCCGGATGAGGTCCAGCAGGTCGTCGCGGGTCAGCTTGTTGGGCGTGCCGTAGTTGTCCGCGTCATGCGTGATCTTGTACTCGACGACCGAGCCGTCCATGTCGTCCGCGCCGTGCTGCAGCGCCAGCTGCGCCGTCTGCACGCCGTGCATGACCCAGAACACCTTGACGTGCGGGACGTTGTCGAAGAGCAGCCGGGAGACCGCGAAGGTCTTCAGAGCCTCCGCGCCCGTCGCCATCTGGGTCCGGGCCTGCAGCCGGTTCCGTACCTTCCCGTCCTTCATGTCCACGAAGTCGTGCTGGTAGCGCAGCGGGATGAAGACCTGGAAGCCGCCGGTCTCGTCCTGGAGCTCGCGCAGCCGCAGGACGTGGTCGACCCGGTGCTTCGGCTCCTCGATGTGGCCGTACAGCATGGTGCACGGGGTCTTGAGACCCTTCTCGTGCGCCAGGCGGTGGATGCGCGACCAGTCCTCCCAGTGGGTGCGGTGGTCGACGATGTGCTGGCGGACCTCCCAGTCGAAGATCTCCGCGCCGCCGCCGGTCAGCGACTCCAGGCCCGCGTCGATCAGCTCGTCCAGGATCTCCGACGCCGACAGCCCGCTGATCGTCTCGAAGTGGTGGATCTCGGTGGCCGTGAAGGCCTTCAGCGAGACGTCCGGCAGCGCGGCCTTCAGCTCGCGCAGCGAGCGCGGGTAGTAGCGCCACGGCAGGCTGGGGTGCAGGCCGTTGACGATGTGCAGCTCGGTGAGGTTCTCGCCCTCCATCGCCTTGGCGAGCTTGACCGCCTCCTCGATGCGCATCGTGTACGCGTCCTTCTCGCCCGGCTTGCGCTGGAACGAGCAGTAGGCGCAGGACGCGGTGCACACGTTCGTCATGTTGAGGTGACGGTTGACGTTGAAGTGCACGACGTCGCCGTTCTTGCGGGTGCGCACCTGGTGGGCGAGACCCCCGAGCCAGGCGAGGTCGTCCGACTCGTACAGCGCGATGCCGTCCTCACGGGTCAGCCGCTCACCGGCCCCGACCTTCTCCTCCAGCTCGCGCTTCAGCCCGACGTCCATGCCCGCACCACACCTTTCTCCGACGACATCACCACCGTACGTGCCCACGGCTACACCTCTTCGGGCAGCTCTCCGACCCGGTTCTCCCACTTCGTGGAGAGCACGATCGTGGTACGGGTCCGGGACACGCCCTTGGTCCCGCTGAGCCGCCTGATGATCTTCTCCAGGCCGTCCACGTCGTTCGCCCGCACCTTGAGCATGAACGAGTCGTCGCCGGCGATGAACCAGCAGTCCTCGATCTCGCTCAGGTCCTTCATCCGGTTCGCCACGTCCTCGTGGTCGGCGGCGTCGGAGAGGGAGATGCCGATGAGGGCGGTGACGCCGAGGCCGAGCTGAGCCGCGTTCACCGTGGCGCGGTAGCCGGTGATGACACCGGCCGCCTCCAGCCGGTTGATGCGGTCGGTGACGCTGGGTCCCGACAGTCCGACGAGGCGCCCCAGCTCGGCGTAGGAGGCCCGGCCGTTCTCCCTCAGGGCCTGGATGAGCTGCCTGTCCACCGCGTCCATGCGAATCGAAGCCTTCCGATCAAAGTTCCTGAGGAGTTGAGCTCTACTGCGAAGCACTCATGCGAAGCACTCGTGCGAAGTACTCAGACGGTGCTCAGTCGGTCCGCGTTCCGCCCAGTTCGCCGTTCCAGCGGCGGTACAGCCCGTGCGCGACCCCCGCCGCGTCGAGCACCCGGCCCGCGACGAAGTCGACCAGGTCCTGGATGTGGGTCGCCCCCGCGTAGAAGGCCGGGGAGGCGGGCACCACGCTCGCGCCCGCGTCGTCCAGGGCGACGAGATGACGCAGCGTCTGCCCGTTCAACGGCGTCTCGCGGACGGCGACGACGAGTGTCCGGCGTTCCTTGAGCGTCACGCTCGCGGCCCGCTGGAGCAGATCCTTCGACAGCCCGAGGGCGACCCCGGCGACGCAGGCGGTCGAGGCGGGGACGATCAGCATCCCCCGCGCGGGATACGACCCCGAGGACGGTCCGGCGGCGAGATCCCCCGCGCCCCAGTACCGCACCCGGTCGAGCGCCGCGTCGGTCACGTCGAACACGCCGGGCTTTCCGTCCGCCCCGCGCGCCAGCCATTCCCGCAGGTCGTCCCGCCAGTGCGCGTCCCGGAAGGAGATCCCCGTCTCGTCGAGCAGCGTGAGCCGCGAGGCCCGGCTGACCACCAGGTCCACGCTCTCGCCCCCGGCGAGCAGCGCACGCAGCACGGCGGCGGCATAGGGCGTACCGGACGCCCCGGACACCCCCACGATCCAAGGCACGCGCTGCGTTTCTCCTGCGTTCACACCTTGAGCGTACCGGTGAGCGCGGAGGTCTTCAGGACCGGTGGGCGCTAAGCGGGTCGGGCGAATTCGGCTCCGGTTCGGCAGCGCCCTGAAGGGGCGCGGGGCTCTGACATATGCGGCTCCGCCGCGCGGGCGCGACCAGCCACGACGGTGCCGCAGCGGAAGGACGGCCCATCGCGGCACTTCCCGCAGAGCGCACCGCTATACCGTGAGCCCCCGTACCAGGAGGTCCAGCAGCGCGCACCCGAACAGGGCGATGCCGATGAAGCCGTTGACGGAGAAGAACGCCCTGTTCAGACGGGACAGGTCGTGCGGGCGCACGATCGTGTGCTCGTAGAGGAACGCGCCGGCGACGACGACCAGGCCCAGCCAGAAGAACGCGCCCGCGTCGGTCAGCAGCGCGTACCAGACCAGCAGGGCCGTGGTGAGCGCGTGGCAGACGCGCGCGCCGCTGATCGCCGCCGGGATGCCGAAGCGGGCCGGCACCGACATGACGCCGGTCTCCCGGTCGGTCTCGATGTCCTGGCAGGCGTAGATCAGGTCGAAGCCGCCGATCCAGATGCCGACGGCGAGCCCGAGGACGACCGCGTCCCAGGACCACTCGCCGGTGATCGCCAGCCAGCCGCCGATCGGCCCCATCGCCTGGGCGAGTCCCAGGATGGCCTGCGGGAAGTTCGTGAACCGCTTGCCGTAGGGGTAAACCACCATCGGGATGACCGCGACGGGGGCCAGGGCCAGGCACAGCGGGTTGAGCAGCGCCGCCGAGCCGAGGAAGATCACGACGGCGATCAGCGCGCCGGTCCAGGCGTGGCGGACGGACATCGCGCCCGTGACCAGCTCGCGGTGGGCCGTCCGGGGGTTCCGGGCGTCGATCTCGCGGTCGATGATCCGGTTGACGGCCATCGCGAAGGTGCGCAGGCCCACCATGCAGATCGTGACGAGCAGCAGCCGTCCCCAGTGGATGTTCTCGTCCAGCTGGAACATCGCCGTCAGGGCGGCGATGTAGGCGAAGGGCAGCGCGAAGACGGAGTGCTCGATCATCACCAGGCGCAGGAACGCCTTGGTGCGCCCCGGCTGCGGAAGGGCGGCGGAGGCGGAGCTCACAGGCCGTACTCCTTCCAGCGGCGGTCGACCGTGGCCGCCGTCTCCGGGTCGGACAGGACCATCTCCGGCCAGCCGCCGTCGCGGGTGTAGCCCTCCTCGGGCCACTTCCGGGTCGCGTCGATGCCTGCCTTGCCGCCCCAGAACTGCTGGTAGGAGGCGTGGTCGAGATGGTCGACCGGGCCCTCGACCACCGTCAGGTCGCGGGCGTAGTCCGTGTTGCCGAGGGCCCGCCAGGCGACCTCGTGCAGGTCGTGGACGTCGCAGTCGGCGTCGACGACCACGATCAGCTTGGTCAGGGACATCATGTGCGCGCCCCAGACCGCGTGCATGACCTTCTGCGCGTGCTTGGGGTACTTCTTGTCGATCGAGACGATCGCGCAGTTGTGGAAGCCGCCGGCCTCGGGCAGGTGGTAGTCCACGATGTCCGGGACGATGATCTTCAGCAGCGGCAGGAAGAAGCGTTCCGTCGCGCGGCCCAGCGGGCCGTCCTCCGTCGGCGGGCGGCCGACGACGATCGACTGGAGCAGCGGCCGCTTCCGCATCGTCACGCAGTCGATCTTCAGGGCCGGGAACGGCTCCTGCGGGGTGTAGAAGCCGGTGTGGTCGCCGAAGGGGCCCTCGGGCAGCATCTCGCCGGGCTCCAGCCAGCCCTCGATGACGACCTCCGCCTGCGCCGGCACCTGCAGCGGCACGGTCTTGCAGTCGACCATCTCGATCCGCTTGCCGGCGATGAACCCGGCGAAGAGGTACTCGTCGATGTCGCCGGGGAGGGGGGCGGTGGAGGCGTAGGTGACGGCGGGCGGGCAGCCGAAGGCGATGGCGACCGGCAGCCGCTCGCCGCGGCGCGCCGCGACCTGGTAGTGGTTGCGGCTGTCCTTGTGGATCTGCCAGTGCATGCCGATCGTGCGCTTGTCGTGGCGCTGGAGCCGGTAGAGGCCGAGGTTGCGGATGCCGCTCTCGGGGTCCCTGGTGTGGGTGAGCCCGAGGTTGAAGAAGGAGCCGCCGTCCTGCGGCCAGGTGAACAGGGCGGGGAGCTGGTCCAGATCCACGTCGTCGCCGTGCAGGACGACCTCCTGCACCGGCGCGTCGCCCGACTTCACCTTCTTCGGCGGGACGTGCGTCATCGCGCCGAGCTTGCCGAACGCCTCGCGCACGCCGACGAAGCCGTGCGGCAGCTCGGGCCGCAGCAGACCGCCGATCTTCTCGCTGATCTCGGCGTACGACTTGAGCCCGAGGGCCTTCAGCAGCCGCCGGTCGGTGCCGAACACGTTCATCGCGAGGGGCATGCTCGACCCCTTCACGTTCTCGAAGAGGAGCGCGGGGCCACCGGACTTCTGGACCCGGTCGACGATCTCCCCGACCTCCAGATACGGATCGACCTCGGCCTTGACGCGCTTGAGGTCGCCTTCGCGTTCCAGTGCCCTGAGCAGGGAACGAAGATCGTCGTAAGCCATGTGTCCCAGTATCGGCCACCGGCTACCCTGGCCCCGTCACCGGGGCCGTCCCAAGCCCTGCCGCCGTCACTTGGGGGAACCCGCCACCATGCTCAGGTATCTGCCGTTCCTGCTGGTCCTGGCGCTGTGGATCTATGCCTTCATCGACTGCCTGAACACCCCCGAGGAAGAGGTGCGCGGGCTGCCGAAGGTGGTCTGGGTCATCATCATCCTGCTCTTCGGCGAGGTGCTCGTCGGCCCGGTCGCCTGGCTGGTGGCCGGAAAGGTGCGGCACGCCCCGGCGGGCGGCGGCGCGGGCGGCACGTCCAAGGCCGCCCGCACCGAGTGGGTCGCCCCGGACGACAACCCCGAGTTCCTGAAGTCCCTGAAGGGCGAGAAGGGCGAGAAGGGGGACGAGGAGAGCGAGAAGGACGAGGACGCGCTCCTCAAGGACTGGGAGGCCGATCTGCGCCGCCGCGAGGAGGAGCTGAAGCGCCGCGAGTCCGGTGAGGACCCGCAGCCGCCCCAGAGCTGAGAACAGAGCTCAGCGTGCGTACGAACCCAGGCCGATCAGGCAGTACACGTACTCGTTGATGGCCGCTCCGTTGAGTGTGTAGCTGTACGAGAACGCGTACTGCGTACGGGGGTTGGCGTCGCACATGCTCATGTCCGACGTGAACGAAAACCTCTGGATCACCTTGTAGTGCGCGTCGGACGCCGAGCAGGACACCTCGTCCACGTTGTAGACCGGCTGCGCGACCGTGGAGTCCGGCAGGGTCCCGTTGAGACAGGTCCCGGACTCGAAGGGGTCGGGGGCCACGGTCTCCTCCGCGAAGGGGTCCTGGGTGTACGGATCGTCGGTGTACGGATCGTCGGTGGAGGGGTCCTCGGTATACGGGTAGTAGGTGGGGTCGGGGCTGTAGGGCTCGTAGGACGACGTGCTGCCCGGGGAGCCGACGGTGTCGCCGTCCCCGCCGCCCGAGTCGATCAGGACCACCACGAACACGAGCGCGGCGACGGCCCCGAGCACGGTGAGCACCTTGCGCACGGGGCGATCCGCGCCGATGACCCGGATGCGCAGCAGCACCTCCTGGCCGTCGACCCAGGCCCGGACGAGGTCGCCGTCCCGGGTGGGCGGGATACGTACTTGGACGGAGCCGACCGCGAGCGGGACGGTGAGGACGACACCGGCCGCGGCCTGCTGTCGCGTGAGCGATATGGGAATCTCCGGCAAGGACACGCGCCCAGTGTGAACCGGCTTGCGCCGCAATCGAAGTCCTTTTCTAGAAATCGGCTCTAGAAATCCGGGTGCTCTACTCTGGCTGGGACAGCAGATCGATCAAGGACACCTGTTCGATGAGCACCAAGCAGCGCCCGAAGCAGCAACGCGGCGAGGTCACCGTCGAGTTGCTCCTGGACGCCGCCTTGCGCGTGTACGCCGCCGAAGGGGAACAGGGCTTCACGGTCAGCGCCGTCACCAAGGCCAGCGGGGTCAGTCTCGGCAGCCTCTACCACCACTTCGGCAGCCTCGACGGTCTGCTGTCCGCACTGGCGCAACGCTGGCTGGACCGGCTGGTGGACGAGCTGACCGCGGCCCTCGCGGGCGCGCGCACGGCCCGCTCGGGCATCCGGGCGATCGTGCGGACGTATCTGGCGTTCGTCCGCGACCACCCGGACGCGGCGCGGCTCCTGCCCCGGGAGGCCCGGCTGGCGGCGTTCGCCACCTGGATCCGGCCCCGCGTCGAAGCCGGGGAGCTGGCCCCGCTCCCGCTGCCCCTCGTCGAGTCCCTGGTGCTCGGTCCGGTCATCGGGGTGGCGCGCCGGTGGCTGTCCGGCGTCGACGACGACGTCGACCTCGACGCGGCGGCCCGGCTGCTGCCCGACCGCATCTGGCGGTCGCTGAGCCCATGACACGACGAACATGCCGCCGCAGCCCATGAAGCGTCTGCGCTCCGTCGACCTCGCCCGGCTCGCCGGGCTCTCCACCCAGCAGATCCGCAACTACGAGGACGCGGGCGTCCTCCCGCCGGCCGAGCGCACGGCGTCCGGCTACCGCACGTTCACGGAGCTGCACCGGCAGGCGCTGCTGGCCTACCGCGCGCTGGTGGCGAGCTACGGCCCGGTGGCGGCGGCCAGGATCATGCGGACCGTGCACGAGGGCGACGTCCCGGCCGCGCTCGCGCTGGTCGACGCGGCCCACGCCGCCCTGCACGAGGAGCGTCTCGCGCTACGGGTGACGGGCGAGGCGCTGGAGGCGCTGCGGGCGGAGCCCGCGTCGGCGCCGCACGCGGGGGCAGGGCTGCGCATCGGGGAGGTGGCCCGGCTGCTCGGCGTGCGGACGTCCGCGTTGCGGGTGTGGGAGGCGGCCGGGCTGATCGGCCCGCCGCGCGAACGCGGGACGCGCTACCGGCGCTACGGCCCCGCCGACGTCCGGGACGCCCGGATCGTGCACAGTCTGCGCCGCGCCGGCCATCTGTTCGCGCAGATCGGGCCGGTGCTGGCGGAGCTGCGCCGGGAGGGCGGCAGCGAGACGGCGCTGCGGGCGGCGCTCGCGGCCCGCGCGCACACGCTGACGGCCCGCACCCGCGCGATGCTGGCGGGGGCGGGCCGTCTGCACGCGTACCTGGAGGTCGTCAGCGCAGCCGGGACGACGACAGGATCGACAGCAGATGCGCCGGAACCATCAGCCAGGTGATCACGGCGATGGCGGCCAGCGCCCAGCGGGTCGGCTCGATGCCGCCGGTGGCCACGTCGGCGAACGCGACGACGAGGAGGACCAGCGAGGCCTCGATGCCGTTGGTCACCCGATGGATCTTGAAGGCGGCGGCGAGCCGGCGCACCGAGGCGACGCCCTGCGAACGCGGCGCGGCGGCCTCGTCGTCGGCGACGGGGAGCCCGCGCCGGGCGCGGGCCACGTCCACGAGGTCGGTCGAGGCCTTCAGCAGCACCACGCCGAGCGCGGTCACGAGGCCGAGCGACACCCACCCGTTGAACCCGTTCCACTCCCCGAGCCCGGACTCGGCGGCCCGGAAGCCGAAGCCGATCATCAGGGCCGCGTCGGCCAGATACGCGCCGAGCCGGTCGACGTAGATGCCGGTCGCGCTGTTCTGCCCCTTCCAGCGGGCGACCTCGCCGTCCACGCAGTCGAAGAGCAGGAACAGCTGCATGAGAAGCGCGGCGAGGACGGCCCCGGCCAGGCCCGGGATCAGCAGGGCCGCGCCGGACAGCACCCCGCAGGCCACCATCGTCCAGGTCAGCTGGTCCGGGGTGACGCGGGTGCGCACGAGCTGGCGGGTGAAGCGCAGGGAGATCCGCCGCATGTAGAGCCGGCCCGCCCAGTGTTCGCCGTTGCGGCTGGCCAGTTTGGCGTGCGGCTGGCAGACCTCCCGCAGCTCCTCCAGCACCGGAGCAGCAACCATGAACGTTCCTTCCACAAGCCGTCGACGATCGGGCCAGGCTACAGATCGCTCAAGAGGCCGACGCGGCGGGGCCGTTGCGTTCGGGAGAGTAGGCGCATGAACCCTTTGGATCAGGCGACGGCCCGGCGCTGGCTGGCCGCGGCCGTGGCGGAGGCCCGCGCCGGGCTCGCGGAGGGCGGCATCCCGATCGGGGCCGCGCTCTACGGCCCGGACGGCACGCTGCTGGGCCGCGGCCACAACCGCCGCGTGCAGGACGACGACCCGTCCACGCACGCCGAGACGGCCGCGTTCCGCGCGGCGGGACGGCAGCGCTCTTACCGCGGCACGACGATGGTGACGACCCTCTCGCCGTGCTGGTACTGCTCCGGGCTGGTCCGGCAGTTCGGCATCTCCCGGGTGGTCGTCGGCGAGGCGGTCACGTTCCACGGCGGGCACGACTGGCTGGCGGAACACGGCGTGGAGATCGTGCTTGTCGACGACCGTGAATGCGTAGAGATGATGCGCGACTTCATCGAGAACAACCCGGCCCTGTGGAACGAGGACATCGGTGACCAGCCCAAGTAGCCCCGGCAGCCCGCGCATCCCGACCATCGACCTGCGGCCGTGGCTGGCGGGCGACCCCGCCACGCGCGCCGCCATCGCCCGCACCGTCGACGACGCCCTGCAGTCCGCCGGGTTCCTGCTCGTCACCGGCCACGGCGTCGACCCCGCCCTGCGCGACCGCATCCGGGCCGCGTCCCGCGCGTTCTTCACGCTCCCCGCCGAGGTCAAGCAGCGGTACACCGCCAAGGTCGGCGGACGCGGCTGGCTGGGGCCCGGCGCGGAGGCCAACGGCTACTCGGAGGGGACGGAGACCCCGCCGGACCTCAAGGAGTCCCTGACCTTCGCCACGCACGAGCCGTTCGACGACCCCGTCGTCAACGCCGAGTGGTACGCGCCCAACGTCTGGCCGACGGAGGTGCCGGAGCTGCGCGCGCTCTGCGAGGAGTACCTGGACCGGATGGCCGAGCTGGAGAAGCGGCTGCTCTCCCTGCTCGGCGAGGCCCTCGGCCTCGAACCCGACTTCTTCTCCCGGCACATGGACCATCCGACCTACGGCTTCAACATCAACTGGTACCCCGGGACGGACGTCGTCGGCGCACCGCAGCCCGGCCAGTTCCGCATCGGTCCCCACACCGACTTCGGCACGGTGACGATCCTCGACCGGCAGGCCGGCAAGGGCGGGCTCCAGGTCTGGACGGACGACGGCGGCTGGGAGGACGCACCCTTCGACCCGGACGCGTTCACCATCAACCTCGGTGATCTGATGGCCCGTTGGACCGGCGACCGCTGGCGCTCCGGACGGCACCGCGTGCTGCCTCCGCACGCCGACGCGCCCACCGAGGAGCTGATGTCCCTCGTCTACTTCGGCGAGTGCACCCCGGGGACGCTCGTGGAGTCCGTCCCGGCCCCGGTCGGGCGGGTGGCGTACGAGGCGGTCAGCTCGCACGTGTACCTGAGGGAGAAGCTGGACTCGATCACCGTCGACTGATCACTGCGTGAGCCCCAAGAAGGCCGCGTGGTAACGCCGTTGGTGACGGCCCAGCAGCACGTTCGCGTCGGTCTCGGCGCTGCCGTCGTGCCGGGCACGGGCCTGCGCGCGGAGCGCGGCCAGATCCGCGCAGGCGGCGCAGTCCCGGACGGGCACGGGCACGTCCGGCGGGTACAGGGAACGGGAGTTGGCGGCGCGGACGCCTGCGGCGAGGCGTTCGGCGGGGGTGGCGGGGCGGAGCGCCTCGGGGCGGGCCTCCCACTCCCGTCCGCCGCCGAGCGGGCGCAGCAACGCGTAGGGGCCGGCCTTGCCCCGGTACTCGCCGACCGTGTCCGACCTGGGGTCATAGACGACCGTTCCTGTTTCGAACTGACTCTCGGCGTGTTCGATCATGCCCCGTCCATGCCCTCTCCGTACCGACTGCGTGACTCTGGGTGTATAGAGCGTCGCCTGCGGGCACCGTGCGTATCAATGCACGACGCGTGCCAGGGTGCGCTTGTCACGGAGGGGGCCTGACCTGTGACCACCAACGCCATGCTGTTCGGCGAGCTGTTACGACACTTTCGCGAGGGTGCGCTGCTGACGCAGGACGCCCTGGCGGGCGCGATCCCCTGCGACCGTTCACTGGTGGCGAGGGTGGAGGCGGGAACGCGGGTCCCGCAGGAGTCGTTCGCGAAGAAGGCGGATGAAGTCCTGGGTACGGGTGGGGCGTTGATGCGACTCTGGGGGCGCGTCGACTGGTATCCACAGGTGGAGCATCCGGATTGGTTCAGGCGCTGGGTGGACATGGAGGCGCAAGCTGTCGCGCTGCACCAGTACCAGACCATGCTCATGCCTGGCTTGCTCCAGACGCCGGACTACGCGCGGGCGCTGCTCTCCCAGCGAGCCAGTGGCGAACTGCTGGAAAATCGAGTCAGGGCCCGCCTGAGCCGACAGCCGCGCTATCTCACCGAAGGCGGGCCCACATTCATCGCCGTGATGGACGAGAGCTGCCTGCGCCGCGTGGTGGGCAGTCCCGCCGTGATGCGGGACCAGTGCGCACATCTGCTCAGCGTGGGACAACTCCCAAACGTTCGCCTCCAGATCGCTCCTGCCGGTCTCTACGGCATCCAGCGCCCCACCCGCCCGGTGTCACTGATCGCGCTGCCCGACGGCGAACGCTGGATCTACACGGAATCGCTGACTCGCGGCCACTTCCTCAACGATCCGGACGCCTACGCCGAGCAGAGCCGAATCTATGATGTGCTCAGGGCAGACACCTTGTCGGCTCGCGAATCCGCAGCCCTGATCGGCCAGTTGATGGAGGAGTACGGGGACGATGAACGAGAAGCAGTTGAGCGCAGCAACGTGGATCAAGAGCAGCCACAGCGACACCAACGCCGGCGAGTGCCTCGAATTCGCCCCCGAGTTCACCTCCGTGGTCCCCGTCCGCGACAGCAAGAACCCTGACGGCCCCGTCCTGCTGATCCAGCGGAGCGCCTGGGCCGCGTTCGTGGCAGCCGTCAACCTCTGATATCAACTTTCGAGTTTCTTGATATCGTGAGGGTGGATGCCCCGGCCCAAGGAGGACCCGTGACTCGAACAGTCATCGACGTCGACGACGAAATGCTCGCCGAGGCGGCCGCGATCTTCGGCACGACGACCAAGGTCGCCACGGTGAACGCCGCCCTGGAGGACGCGATCAAACGCAGGAAGCGCGCGTCTTTCCTGGGCTGGCTCGCTGAAGGCGGGCTGCCTGACCTGACCGGCCCCGTCGAGACCTCGGAGACCGCGGACAACCCGCACCAGGCCGCATGAACGACCGCTATCTCATCAACAAGTCCGCGCTCGCCCGCTACCCGAAACCGGCGGTTCGCGCCGTGATCGATCCGCTGCACAACGCGGGTCTGCTGGCGGTGTGCGGCGCTGTCGAACTCGAAATTCTGCACAGCGCCCGCTCCAAGGCGGACGCGGAGCGGATCCGCGACGAGATGCGAGGCTTCGACTGGTTGCCCACGCCCGACGAGGCGTGGGACCGCGCGCTGGACGTGCAGACACGGCTCATCGCGGCAGGCAACTGGAAGGCCCTGTCGGTAGCCGACCTGGTCATCGCGGCGACGGCCGAGCGCGCCGGTGCGACGGTCCTGCACTACGACGGCGACTACGACATGATCGCGGGCGTAACGGGCCAGCCGACCCGCTGGGTCGTCCCGCCGGGTACCGCCGACTGACGTCGCCAGCCGTGCCCCTCCTTAGGGCGCGTATCGAGTCGTGCTCAATGGGTGGTCCGGGTGAGGTCTTTGATCAAAGGGCCTCTCAGTAGCTGAAGGCCAGGCCGTGTGTGCGGGCGAGGGGGCCGGGGACGTGGCCCGCGTGGATCAGTACCGGGTTGCCCCAGGTGTGCTTGACCTTGAGGGACACCCGGAACTGGGTGCAGCCGCCGAGGTCGGTGGTGGTGAGATTGAGCGTGTTGACCGCCGCCTGGTGGTTCTTGGTGTTCGAGATGAGCCAGGTTGTGACCGTGCTCGTTTTCGCAGAGCCGCACAGGGTGCCGTCCGGGTTCTGGGACTGGGCCTCGATCCAGGTCTGGACGTGGGTGCCGTTGTACGCGCTGGTGCCGCCCGAACAGGTCTCGTAGGGCGAGTTGGCTTTGCACGTGGTGAGGTTGGCGTCCTGCACGACGGCAATCCGGTCGGCGGCGCCGGTCGGCGTGACCGTGGACCCGAGGGTTGTGACGGTGCTGCCGGCACCCACCACTCGTTCGCTCTCCTGCAGGAGCGTCCAGCGTGCGGTGTACGGGTATGTGGCCCGGGCAAGTTCCGCGTCGGCACCGACCCGCATGGTCACGTGGCGGTCGGACGTGACGAGGCTGGAGTAACTGGTAACCGACAGGCGACAGGTGTACGTGCCTTGCTCGGGTGCGATGAACACCCACCGCACGACGGGCGACTGCGAGGTCTCGTCCGACAGGAAGTTGGCCGCCCAGTACGCGCCGGCTTCCACACCGGCGGGCAGCGGGGCGGTCTCCGGGGTGCCGCCGGCGTACGCGCAGCGGATGGAGAAGGTGGTACCGAGCCAGTCGCCCGACGCCAGCGGCGTGACGTTCGACAGGACGACCTTGCGCGACCACAGGTATGACCGCTCCCCGGCCGCCGCCGCGAACGTCACCTCCGTGCCTGGGATATCGCGATATGGGCCGGCCGTGGGGGTCACTTCGTAGTCGAACGGCGCCGCCTGGGCGGGGGTGGCCGCGCCCAGCAGGCCGGCGAGAGCGAGAACGAACGCGGCGAGCGTGCCGCCGAGGCGGGCGGCAAGTCGGCTTCTGAGACGCATGCGGGACATACCCCTGTGATGGTCGTTGATTTCGACGGCACGTTTTATTTCCTGACCGTATTGCCCGCCGAGTGCACAGCAAAGAAGCCACTCAGGTTGCCCCGAGCGGCTTCTCGCCTCAACAATAGGAGGCCTTACAGCCCCCAGATACAGAATGCATATACGGCGCTGGGGGTATAGTCAATGGTTTCGCCCGGGTCGAGCCTGCTCAGGGCTGCTCCACTTTCGGAGTACACACTGAGGGCCCGGTTCGATCGATTGTAGGCCTTGTCGATCCCATTCATAAATATAAGGCCACCGCTGCTGCATTTAAAGAAGAACGCGTCAGGATCAATATTTTTGATCGTGCCGTCAGGTTCATAGAAGCACACTCGGGTGCTGTTGCAGGAATCTGCGGCATGAGCCGGTGCAGCGGCGACGGTGCCGGTCATCGCGCCGACCGCAGCAGTGACCAGGAGAGCTCGCAGGCCTGTGCGGCCTTTGGATATGTTCATCATGCCCCCAAGAGACGGATCCGTGACCGCTTTTTGAGCGGTCTGTTTCAACCTGACGAAAGCCCCGCAAAGGTGCCGCGAGGGCTCGACATCGGTGAGCTTAGTGAACTTATCCTGCGATTGACTAGTAGGCATTATGCGCCACGGGCCGAAAACGACACCAACTCATTAGCGGCGCTGAATGCACCGGGCCTGGCTCACCGGCTGCGCTGCTGCCACAAACGCAAGGCCGCCCGCTTCCTCGCGTTCTCAATCATTTA
The DNA here is from genome assembly GCF_053594615.1 of Streptomyces sp. NPDC001858. Taxonomy (NCBI): domain Bacteria; kingdom Bacillati; phylum Actinomycetota; class Actinomycetes; order Kitasatosporales; family Streptomycetaceae; genus Streptomyces; species Streptomyces sp. NPDC001858. The sequence continues at coordinate 61,021 of NZ_JBSFEV010000001.1, read as the reverse complement.
TAGACTGACTCCCGGAGGGTGGAGCTGTCGGCGTGGGACCACCCATTGATCACGACTCGATGCGCGCCCCTGAGGAGGACCCTTCCAGGATTTCGATCAGGCGTTCGAAGCGGGCGCGCCAGCCGGGTTCGGTGCCGCCGTCTCCCAGGCGGCCCTCGAACTCGTGAGTGAAGCGCAGGAGGGCGCCGTCGGCTCCGTCCGGCTCCAGATGGAACCGGATCCGGCCGCCGCCCTCCAGGGTGTACTCGGCGACGCGGTCCACGTCCCACGCGGTGACCTGGCCCGCCCCCAGGCCCCGCAGGGCGACCACGCCGCCGAGCCGGTGTTCGAGGACGTCCACGGGCGTCCACCAGCGTGCGAGCCCCTCTGCCGTGGTCAGCGCGGGCCAGACCGTCGCCATGGCCCCCGGGAGCCGCACCAGGAAGTGCAGGATGTGCGTGTTCCCATGGGTCTGGCTGGTGCCCTGTTCGACGGAACCGGTCATGACACCAGCCTGACCCGTGGGAACGGGTTTCGCACGGTTACGAGCGCTCGCCCGGCTTGTCGACGACGACGCGGCTCTGGACGGTGGCGGAGCTGATCACTGTCCCCTTCTTCAGCCCCTTGTAGTCCTGGGTGAGAATCGACCGCTTCCCGAGAAGTGCGTACGTCTTCTTGTCGAGGGTCCACTCGATGCGGACGGGCAGCTTGGTGTCCGTGCGCGCGATCCCGAGGCCGTGCCGCCCTCGGGCGTCGACCGAGTCCTTGGTCAAGGTCACGCCGGGGATGCGGGCGACGGCCTGGTAGAGCGCGGCACCCTGCGCCGTCGGTACGAGCGAGCCCTTCAGGAGTATTCCGGCCTGCAACAGCCGGGCCTGGTGCTGGTCGTACTCCTCGCCCGTGAACACCGGGCTGTCGATCCCTGCCAGGTCGAGGAGCCGAGGGATGTATTTCATCAGATGCTTGTACATCCCGTCCGCGTCGGTGGGCAGGGACTTCAGGTAGCTGTAGCTGATGTAGTTGCCGTACAGCTCCTGTCCCGGCGTTTCAGGCCCGGTGAAGAACCCGCTGCCGTCGCCGTAGTCGTCCATCCCGGAGCGCACCAGGGTCTTGCCCTTGCCGTCCGCGGCGATCCAGACCTCGTCGAGGAACGGGGGCAAGAAGACCCTCTTCCCTTTCCCATCGGCCTTGTAGAAGGATTTCTCGGTCGCGACATACACGTACTGGTCGTTGCGGATCTTGCCGTAGCCGTCCTGGCCCTTGGCCGCCGACGTGGTGCGCGGTTTCGCGTCCGCGCCGTCGGACGAGGGCAGCACCGTGAACGTGACGGCCGCGACGGTCACGACGGCCGCCGCCGCGAACGCGGGTCGCACCCACCGCTTCCGCGGTTTCGCGACGGCTTCGCCGGTGGGCCGGATCTCGCTCATCAGATGCTCCTTGAGGAGTTGGTGACGGCCCGGCGGAAAGTCCTGTTCAGGCATCTGGATCATCGACTTCCCTCCCTGATGGGCCTGACCGCCGAGGTGCGGTCTTCACCATTCATCTGTCCGCGCACGGCGGCCGGTTCCATATATTTCGCGAGCTTTGCCCGCGCCCGCGAGAGCCGCGATCGCACGGTGCCCACGGGCACCCCCAGCGCCTCGGCGGCCGCCTCGTAGCCGAGGCCCGACCACACGCACAGCGCCAGCACCTCGCGCTCGGCGCGCCGCAGCCGCGCCAGCGCGGTGCGCACGGCGGCCAGTTGCGCGGCGTCGTCCACCCGGCCGGCCACCTCGTCGGCGAAGTCCCGCAGCGTCTCCTCGCGCGGCAGCCGTGCCATCGCGGCCGAGTGTCTTCGGGCCGCGCGGCGGACGTTGCGGGTGACGTTGGTGGCGATGCCGAGCAGCCAGGGGCGCGGGGAGCCGCCGTCCGCGTCCAGCCGCTCGCGCAGCCGCCACGCGTCCAGGAAGGTCAGCGAGACGATCTCTTCGGCGGTCGTCCACTCCCCCGTGAGCCGATAGGCATGGTTGTAGACGGAGCGCGCGTAAGTGTCGAAGAGCACGCCGAAGGCATGATGGTCCCCCGCGCGGACGCCTTCCCTCAACAGGCTCAGATGCATATCCACACCCCTCTACCTGTCCGTACGACGAAGGCCGGTTCCTGTGACCTGAGTCACCGGAACCGGCCTGGGCCGAAAGGGCGTCGTCAGACGCCGGCGTACGAGTGCTTGCCGGAGACGAAGATGTTGACGCCGTAGTAGTTGAACAGCCAGCAGCCGAAGGCGAGCAGGGCCAGATAGGCGGCCTTGCGGCCCTTCCAGCCGGCCGTGGCGCGGGCGTGCAGGTAGCAGGCGTAGGCGACCCAGGTGATGAACGCCCAGGTCTCCTTGGGGTCCCAGCCCCAGTAGCGGCCCCACGCGTCGCCCGCCCAGATCGCGCCCGCGATGATCGTGAACGTCCACAGCGGGAACACGGCCGCGTTGACCCGGTAGGCGAACTTGTCGAGCGAGGCCGACGCGGGCAGCCGGTCCAGCACCGAGTTCGCGATCTTGCCGGGCTTGCCGCCGGTGGCGAGCTTGTTCTCGTACGAGTCCTTGAACAGGTACAGAACCGTGCTGACCGCGCCCACGTAGAACACCGCTCCGCACAGGATCGCGGTGGAGACGTGGATGTACAGCCAGTACGAGTGCAGCGCCGGGACCAGCTGGTCGCTCGCGGTGTAGAGGACGGTGACCGCGAGACCGAGGTCGAGCAGGACCGAGGTGGTCAGGAACAGCCCGAGCCAGCGCACGTTCTTCTTCAGCGCCAGCAGCGTGAGGTACACGCCGACGGCCACCGTGGAGAGGGTGATGTTGAACTCGTACATGTTGCCCCAGGGGGCCCGCTCCACCGAGGCCGAACGGGCGATCACGCCGCCCAGCTCGACCAGGAACGCGAGCACCGTGAGGGAGACGGCGATCCGGCCGTACATGTCGCCCTGCTCGTCGCCGCCGTGCGCGCCGGGCCCGTCGGGCACGTCCCGCGCGCCGGCCGCGGCGCGCACCACGACCTTCGGGCGCTCCAGCACGGCGGTGCCGCCGTTCTTCTTGACGGTGACGGCCGGACCCTTGGCCTTGGCCTTCGCCCCGGGCGTGAGCGCGGCGGCGGTGCGGCCGACCTTGCTGCGGCTGCCGAGGAGCCATTCCGCGATGTACGCGAAGAAGGCCAGGGTGTAGACGGCCATCGAGGAGTAGATCAGCGTGTTGCTGATGCTCGCGAGGTTCTCGTTGGTGGCGGCGGCGAGCTCCGTCGTGGCGGCGAGACTCATTTCTCAGCCCCTTCGGCAGGTACGGCTTGAGGATCGGAGGAATCGGTGGGGTCAGCTGTCCCCGGGGCCTGGTCGTAGAGGATCCCGGCGAGGTCGCCGAGCTCCTCGGGCACCTTCGCGGACTCGCTGCGGCCCAGACCGGCCATCTCGACGACGGTCACCCCGTCGTCGCCGCGCACGGCACGCACCCACACCCGGCGGCGCTGGATGAACAGGGAACCGGCGAGGCCGAAGATCGCGACGGTCGCGCCGCCCAGCGCCCACCCGCTCGCGGGCTGCTGGGTGACCTGGAAGTTCGCCCACTGCCGGGTGCCCTCGTAGGTGATCGAGCCGGCCCCGTTCGGCAGGGTCATGGTCTCGCCGGGCTTGAGGTTCTCCCGCAGCTCCGCGCCCTTGGAGTCCTTGAAGTCCTTCATCTTGGTCTTGTTGAGCTGGTACACGCTCTGCGGGATGCCCGAGTTGACGCCGAGATCGCCGTGGAACGGGGTCAGGTTCAGCACCGGGTTGTTCAGCGCCGGGAACGTCGAGGAGGTCTCCAGGCCCTTCGTGTACGTCGGCAGGAAGAAGGCCGAGATGCCCAGTTGCTCGCTGACCCCCTTGGCGTCCTTGTAGCCGTCGAGGACCTTGATGACACCGGTGGACGTCACGTTGGAGTCGAGCGGCAGCAGCGGTACGGCGTCGCTGTAGACGACCTTGCCCTTGCCGTCGCGGACGGTGACGAAGGGCGCGTAGCCGTGCGCGGTGAGATAGACCTTCGAGTCGCCGATCTCCAGCGGCTCGTTGACCTTGACGAGGGTTTTCTTGTCCTTGCCGTACGCGCCGACGTTGTAGGTGAGAGCGGCCTGGTAGATGCGCGGGGTGCCGGTGTTCGGGCCGCTCTTCTCGTAGGTGCCGGTGAACTTGTCCAGGGTGAAGCTGAACGGGTTCAGGTCGTCGGTGCTGAAGAGGGTGCCGGACTTGAAGTCGTTGTACTGGGTGAGGGTGTTGGAGAAGCCGTCGCCCTCGACGACCAGCTTGTTCCCCTCGGACTTGTAGAGCTGGCCGCAGGCGAAGGCGACCAGCATCACGATCAGCGAGATGTGGAAGGCGAGGTTGCCGACCTCGCGGAGGTAGCCCTTCTCGGCGGCGACGGCGTCCCCGGCGAGCTGCGCGCGGAAGCGGCGCTTCTTCAGCAGGGCGAGCGCGGCCTCACGGACCTGTTCCGGCTCGGCGTCGGTGCGCCAGGTGGTGTACGCGGGCAGCCGGGTCAGCCGCTTGGGCGCACCCGGCGGGCGGCCGCGCAGCTGGCCCACGAACTGCCAGGTGCGGGGCACGATGCAGCCGATGAGGGAGACGAACAGCAGGATGTAGACCGCGGAGAACCAGGCCGAGCTGTAGACGTTGAAGAGGCCGAGCCGGTCGTAGAGCGGCGCGAGCGTCTCGTGCGCCTTGCGGAAGTCGGCGACCTTGGTGTCGTCGGTGCCCGACTGCGGGATCAGCGAACCGGGGATCGCGCCCAGCGCCAGCAGCAGCAGGAGCAGCAGCGCGACCCGCATCGAGGTGAGCTGCCGCCAGAACCAGCGCGCCCAGCCGAGCACGCCCAGACCGGGCATGTTCGCGAGCGAGTCGACGGGCGCGGTGGACAGCTGGGAGCCGGCGGCCCCGAGATCCTGGTCGTCGGACTGCGTGACGTCAGGCTGCGTCCCGTCGGCCGGGGTCGTCCCGTCGGCCGGGGTCGTCCCGTCGGCCGGGGTCGTCCCGTCGGCCGGGGTCGTCTCGTCGGTCGTCGTGGTCTTGCTCATCGATCAGATCCCCACAGTGAAGCCGGCGGACCAGGACTGGATGTCCTGTACGAGGCGGTCCCACGCACCCGTCAGCAGCAGCAGACCGGTCACGATCATCATCGTGCCCCCGATCCGCATCACCCAGGCGTAGTGACGCTTGACCCAGCCGAAGGCGCCGAGCGCCTTGCGGAAGGCGACCGCGGCGAGCACGAAGGGCAGGCCGAGGCCGAGGCAGTAGGCGACGGTCAGTATGGCACCGCGGCCCGCGCTTCCCTGCTGGGAGGAGAGGGCGATCACGGACGCGAGGGTCGGGCCGATGCACGGGGTCCAGCCGATGCCGAACAGCGCGCCGAGCAGCGGGGCCCCGGCCAGTCCGGCGACGGGCCGCTTGTGGAAGCGGAACTCCCGCTGGGTCATCCAGGGCATCAGCCCCATGAAGAAGACGCCCATGACGATCATGAGCACCCCCAGCACCTTGGACAGGACGTCCTGGTTGGTCTGGAGGTTCTCGCCGAAGTAACCGAACAGGGCCCCGCTGGAGACGAACACGGCGGTGAAGCCGAGGACGAAGAGCGAGGCGCCGGCCACCATCCGCCCGCGGCGGGCCTCGGCCAGGTCGGTGCCGGCGACCCCGGTGACGTACGACAGATAGCCGGGGACAAGCGGCAGGACGCACGGCGAGAAGAACGAGACGAGCCCGCCGAGCAGCGCGATCGGCAGCGCGACCAGCAACGCGCCGTTGAGCACGGTGTCGTTGTAGCCGGTCGCGGCGAGCGTGGTGACCGCGCTCACGTCACTTCTCCGCGAGGACGGGCGCGATCATCTTGCGCAGCCTCTCCTCGCTGAGCGCGGCCAGCGACCGGGCGGCGATCTTGCCCTCCCGGTCGATGACCAGCGTGGAGGGGATGGCCTGGAGGCTGAGCGTGCCCTTCTTGAAGCGCAGCAGCAGCTTGCCCTTCGGGTCGGACAGGCTGGGGTAGGTCACGCCCTGCTGCTTCTCGAAGGCGAGGGCGTTGGAGTTGCTGGTGTCGAGGGTGTTGATGCCGACGAACTGCACGCCCTGGCCCTGGAGGTCCTGGTAGACCTTCTGGAAGCCCGGCGCCTCCGCCCGGCACGGGGAGCACCAGGAGCCCCACACGTTGAGGACGACGACCTTGCCCTTGAAGGAGGCGATGTCGAGCTGTCCTCCGGCGACGGTCTCGCCGGACAGATCCGGGGCCGCGGCGCGCGTCCCCTTCTCCGCGGTGGAGATGCCGTCCTTGCCCATCACGAAGTTGGTGTCACCGCCTCCCCCGGCGGTGCCGCCGGAGGTGCAGGCGGAGAGCAGCAGTGCGGCGACGGCTCCGCCGACGGCCGTGGTCACGGCGGCGCGGCGCGAGCGGATCCGGGAGGTCGAGCACAGGGGGGCGCGACTGGCGGCAGTCATGTGAAAAGTTTCGCATGCCCGTTCTGGGGATCTTGCGCACCCCCCTTGCGGGCCGAAACCCGCATTTCAGGCGGCAGATGCGGAGGAGCTGGGAGCGCCGGAGGAGCTGGGGGTGTTGCCGTCCTTGAGGAACGTCTTCCAGCCGCCGGCCGGCTGCTGTCCGACGTCGAGGGTGCGCAGCTGCTCCAGCACCTCCGGCTTCTGGACGTCCATCCAGTCCACGAACTGCCGGAAGGAGACCAGCCGGACGTCCGCGCCCTTCTCCTTCTCGGCCGCGATGTACTTGAAGGACTCCTCGACGGCGTCCATGTAGATGCCGCCGTTCCACTGCTCGAAGTGGTTGCCGACGAAGAACGGCGCACGATTCGACTCGTATGCCCGCTTGAATCCCTGTATGTACGCCTGTGCGGACTGCTTGCGCCAGCCCGGGTAGTTGTGGCTGGGCGCCTTCGTCGAGTTGATCGACTGGTTGGCGAGCATGTTGTAGTCCATCGACAGGACCTCGAAGCTACGGCCGGGGAAAGGTATCTGCTGCAACGGCAGATCCCAGATGCCGTCCTTCTTCTGCGGCCACACCTGACGCCCGCCCGGCGAGGAGGCGTCGTAGCGCCAGCCGAGGGCGCGGGCGGTGGGCAGCAGATTGTCCTGGCCGAGGAGACAGGGCGTGCGGCCGCCGACGAGTTCCTTGTCGTAGTCGAAGGGCAGCGCCGCCTCCTCCGTCCAGCCGGTGTTGGTCCGCCAGTTCTTCACGAACGACTTCGCCTGGTCGATCTCGCTGCGCCACTGCTTGGCCGTCCAGTTGCCGACCGTGCCGTGCCCGGAGCAGAAGTGCCCGTTGAAGTGGGTGCCTATCTCGTGGCCCTCCAGCCAGGCGCGGCGGATGCCGGTGAGCGTCATCCGGACGTGCTCGTCGGTGAGGTAGCCGATGTCGGAGGCGCCGCGCGGGTTGTTCGGCGGGTCGTAGAGCCGCTTCTTCGACTCGGGCAGCAGATACAGCCCGGAGAGGAAGAAGGTCATGCTCGCGTCGTGCTGCTTGGCGAGGTCCAGGAAGCGCGAGAAGAGGCCGTTGCCGACCTCGCCGGCGCCGTCCCAGGAGAAGACGACGAACTGCGGCGGATCCTGGCCCGCCTCCAGCGGCACGGGCGCGTCCGGCTGGTGGGGCTGCTTGCCGGTGAAGGAGGTGGAGCCGTCGCCGAGGGGACGCGCGGTGGCTGTGGGGCTACTGGAGGGACCCTTGCCCGATCCACCCGATCCGGGCGACTTCGAGCCGTCGGCGGGGCCGTGGCCCGAGTTCGTGAGACTGCCGCAGCCGGTCAGTCCGGCAGCGGCGGCGGCTCCGGCGCCGAGCCCCAGTGCTCCCCTTCGCGTGATCGTGCGCATGGCTTTCCTCGTTCGTCAGTTCTTCCGAATGGTCACCCATTCAGAGGACATGGCGAACGAGGGGGTTCCGACGGTTGTTCCGGATTCGGTAACAGACAATCCGATTTAAGCCACAAGGTAGGAGACCTGGTGAAGCCCGTGAAGAAAGCGCCCCAAAGGCGCGCGGGGAACTGCGCGACCAGCCCCGACGGCGCCGCACCGAAACGACGACCCATCGCGGCACAGCGCCATCGCGGCACCCCCAGCGGAGCGCTTACGCTCCGAAGGCCTTGCTCTTGCCCTTCACCGGCTTAGCGCCGGCCCGCAGATGGACCGGCACAAGATCGATCGCGGGCTCGGCGTAGCCGACGGACACGATCCGGTCGCCCTGGTACGTGAAGGTCGTCACGGAGGCGAGCGTGCACTGCCGCTTGCGCGGGTCGTGCCACAGCCGCCGCCGCTCGACATAGGACCGCACGATCCAGATCGGCAGCTGATGGCTGACCAGCACGGCCTCATGACCGCGGGCCGCGTCCTTCGCCGCGTCGAGCGCGCCCATCATGCGGACGACCTGGTCCACATACGGCTCGCCCCAGGACGGCCTGAACGGGTTGACGAGATGCTTCCAGTTCTCCGGGTTCTTCAGGGCGCCGTCGCCCACCCCGAAGGTCTTGCCCTGGAAGACGTTGTCGGCCTCGATGAGCCGCGGGTCGGTGGCCAGGTCGAGACCGTGCGCCTTGGCGATCGGCGTCGCCGTCTCCTGCGCCCGCTCCAGCGGGGAGGCGACGACGTAGGTCACGTCGCGGGGCGCGAGGTGCTCGGCGACCCGGTCGGCCATCTGCCGGCCCAGCTCGGAGAGGTGGTAACCGCCGAGCCGGCCGTAGAGGACGCCGTCGGGGTTGTCGACCTCGCCGTGCCGCATCAGGTGGACGACGGTGAGGTCGCCGTTGCTCTGGGGGCCGGCGCTCTGGGGGCTGGTGCTGGTCATGCTGCTGTGGCCTCCGCAGCCGCTCGGGCCGCCGCCGGAAGGGCGTCGGCGATTCTCTGGACGGCCGCGTCGTCGTGGGCCGTGGACACGAACCAGGACTCGAAGGACGACGGCGGCAGATAGACGCCGTTCGCCAGCAGCGAGTGGAAGAAGGCGTTGAAGCGGAACGACTCCTGCGTCTTCGCGTCCGCGTAGTTGCGCACGGGCCGGTCCGTGAAGAAGACGGAGAACATGTTGGAGGCGCTCTGCAGCGTGTGCGCGACGCTCTCCTTGGTCAGCGCCTCCGACACCAGCGCCTGGATCCGGGTGGAGACGGCGTCGACCTTGGCGTACGCGTCCTCGTCGAGCAGCCGCAGCTGGGCGAGCCCGGCGGCGGTGGCGATCGGGTTCCCCGAGAGCGTGCCGGCCTGGTAGACGGGCCCGGCGGGCGCGAGGTGCGCCATCACGTCGGCGCGCCCGCCGAACGCGGCGGCGGGGAAGCCCCCGCCCATGACCTTCCCGAAGGTCATGAGATCCGGCCGCACCCCGTCGATCCCGAACCAGCCGCTGCGGCTGGTCCGGAACCCGGTCATGACCTCGTCGGAGATGAACAGCGCGCCGTTGTTCGCGCAGGCGTCCTTGAGCCCCTGGTTGAACCCGGGCAGCGGCGGCACGACGCCCATGTTGCCCGGCGAGGCCTCGGTGATCAGACAGGCGATCTCACCGGGATGCCGGTGGAAGGCCTCCTGCACGGCTTCCAGGTCGTTGTACGGCAGGACGATCGTGTCGGCGGCCTGGGCTCCCGTGACACCGGGGGTGTCGGGCAGCGCGAAGGTGGCCACCCCGCTCCCGGCCGAGGCGAGCAGCGCGTCCACGTGCCCGTGGTAGCAGCCGGCGAACTTGATCACCTTGGAGCGCCGGGTGAAGCCGCGGGCGAGCCGGATGGCCGACATGGTGGCCTCGGTCCCGCTGGAGACGAGCCGCACCTGGTCGACGGGTCCGACCCGGTCGACGATCTCCTCGGCGAGCGTGACCTCGCCCTCACCGGGAGTGCCGAAGGAGGTGCCGCGCGAGACGGCGTCCTGAACGGCGGCGATGACCTCGGGGTGGGAGTGCCCGAGGATCATCGGACCCCAGGAACAGACCAGGTCGACGTACTCCCGCCCATCGGCGTCGGTCAGATACGGCCCCGTGCCGGACACCATGAACCGGGGCGTTCCGCCCACGGCGCGGAAGGCGCGCACCGGGGAGTTCACCCCGCCGGGCGTGACGACGGACGCGCGGTCGAACAGCGCCTGCGAGACAGGCGCATCGTATGAATAGGGCAGTTCGCTCATGACCTGCGGCTTCTCCGACCTTCTCCGACTTGCTGGGCTCCGGTGCCAATGACCTCCCAGGGTAGGCCAGCGGCTCCGAAGGCAGCCGAACCCGCCCCTGGGCCGGGGGGCGGCTGGGGTCCCTTCCCCACCATCCTCCACTCGGCCATCTGCGAAACTGAGTCAGAACGGGCCTGATAGACGTAGCTCACACCGACCGTGTGTCGAGGGGCTGCGAAGATCCTGCGGACAGGTGTTTCAACGCACGTTTCGGCGAGCGGCCGTGGGGGAGGTCACTGACACGATGATCGGGTTGCGCGGCGGGACCACGCGGCCTAGAAAAGCAGTCGGGTGGAGATATGCATCGCGGTGGCGGACTGGGCGAGGGGACTGACGATCTGGGTCCTCGACGTGCCCAGCGGGGAAGGCACCGGCGCGACGCGGAGGAAGCAGGCGAAGCGCGTCGGACACAGGCACAAGATGTACCGAACGAGCCCGAACGGATCGACCGGCGCGTTGACCAGCGGGTCGACCGCCTCCGGGCGGGGAGCAGGAATGGTGGTCGGGTGGGGGTGACGTACAAGTACTTCGGCGCGCCGGACGGCGCGACCGCGGCCCGCGTGCCGATCTCGATGCGCCCCGAGGAACTCGGCGGCGACGAACTCGGCATGAACGGCATGTTCACCAAGATCAAGCCGGAGACGATGGCCGCGATGGTCCTGACCGGCATCCAAGGCGTCCCGCTGAACAAGGTGCCCCCACTGGAACTGGTCGTCCTGCACCCCGACTACGCGGTCGTGAAGCTCCCCATGACGGTGGTCGACCCGCTCCGCGACATCGGCGAGGAGGCGGTCGGCGCGGCCGCCTTCATCTGGTCCACGGTCCCGGACCGCGGCGGCCCCCGAGACGCGTTCAACGTCTACCAGCTGCTCCACGAATGGCAGGACTTCTCCCACCGCCTCCACGAGGCAGGCCACCAGCCTTACTGCTTGGTGTGGCCCTGAGTCGAGGTGCTGTGCGGTAGCGGGCGGGGTTCTCGAACCCCGCCCTTGTCATGTGACGATCCCGTTCGAACAACACCGCACAATGAACGATGATCTGATGGTCACTCACGACAGTTCCTCCAGTGGTGGGACGCGAGTCCAGGACGGAGTCAGGGATCATGAGCTCTTCCCACGACGAGGGCAGCGGCGCCTCTTTCAAGATCGACACGACGAAGCCCCATCCGGCCCGGATGTACGACTACTTCCTGGGCGGGAAGGACAACTACGAGGTCGATCAGGAAGCCGCCGAGCAGTTCATCAAGGCGGCCCCGGAGGTGCGGGTGGGCGTGCGGGCCAACCGGAGCTTCATGCACCGCGCCGTCCGGCACGTCGTCGCCGAGGACGGCATCCGGCAGATCCTCGACATAGGCACCGGCCTGCCGACCGAGCCCAACGTGCACCAGATCGCGCGGGCCATCGCCCCCGAGACCCGCATCGCCTACGTCGACAACGACCCGATCGTCAGCACCCACTCGATGGCCCTCATCGACGACGACACGGACACCTCCGTCGTCCTGGCCGACCTGCGCGACCCCCGCGCGATCCTCGACCACCCCGACGTGCGCAAGCTCATCGACTTCGACCAGCCCGTCGCCCTGCTGCTGGTGGCGATCATGCACTTCATCACCGAGGCGGAGGACCCGGACGGCCTCCTCGCCACCTACCGCGACGCGCTGCCCACCGGCTCCTACCTGGTCCTGTCGCATGCGACGGGCGACCTCCACGAGGACGGGCGCAAGGACGCGGCCGCCGTCTACAAGGGTGCCACCGCCAGCATGAACACCCGGCCCCGCGCCCGCGTCCTGGACTTCTTCGGCGACTTCACCCTGATCGATCCTGGCCTGGTCCTGGTCCCGGACTGGCGTCCCGAGGAGCCGCCCCGGCCCGACACCCCGCCGATCGGCATCTACGGCGGAGTGGCCCGCAAGAACGGCTGAGACCCGGGGGCGATGGCCGCCTGCCACCGCCCCCGGCAATGGTTCCTACAGCAGATCCACCAGCGTCGCCCGCGCCCGCGCCACGCGTGAACGGACCGTGCCGACCGGGCAGTCGCCGGCCCGCGCCGCCTCCGCGTAGGGCAGGCCGGCCAGTTGCGTGAGGACGAACGCCTCCCGCCGCTCGTCCGGCAGCGAGGCCAGCAGATCCAGCAGGACGACGCCGTCGTCGAAGCCGGGCAGATCGCGCGGCTGGACGCGCTCCGCGGCGACCTGCCAGTCCGGGACGTCGGACAGCCGGGGGCGGGCGGCGGCGTACCGATGGCTGTCGACCACCGCCCGGCGGGCGATGGACAGCAGCCAGGACCGCGCCGAGGAACGGCCCTCGAACCGGTGCAGGCTGCCGAGGGCCCGCAGGAAGGTGTCCTGGGCGAGGTCGTCGACGGCGTTGGGGTCGGCGCACAGATGGGCGACATAGCGCAGGACGTCGCGCTGCAGAGCGCGGACGAACTGCTCGACGGCGTCGGCGTCACCGGCACGGGCGGCGAGCGCCCACGCCGTGATCGACTCGTCCCGGGAGGCGTTTGAGGCGTGGGAGGCGTCGGATGCCTGGGGCGGCTCGGTCGCCCGGCACGGCTTTGTGGCAGTACTGATCACCTGGTGTCCTTCTCGGATCATCCATGAGGGCACGCCCGAGGGCATGTGTCAGGACATGTGTCAGGACATGCGTCAGGGCGTGTGTGAGGGCATGAGGAAGGGACAGCCGTCGTCGGACGTGTGGCGCCAGACATGTGTGGCGTCAGGCGTGTGGCGTCAGACGGCGGCTGCGGTCCTCAGGGGTGGGCCCCTCGTGGTGATCGCGTAGGTGAGAAGGAGAAGCCGCGGCGTCCGCTCCGATCCGCGGCGGCTGAACCGGACGCGCGGACGCTCCGCGGGGACGGGCAGCGCGAGCAGCAGTCGCAGCGGCGCGGCCAGCCATCCGGCCACGGCCCGCAGGATCCGGAACGCGGCCCTCTCGCCGTGGGCCAGCCACAGTCCGGACAGCAGGGCGGCGAGCAGGTGGGCGGCGAGCATGCCGAACGAGGACGAGCCGATGGCCTCACTCAGGTGGTCCATGGAACCGGCGGTACCGATGTGCGTCATGTGTTCCATGTGGCCCATGTGGCCCATGTGCGCGGCGTGGCTCATGCCGCTCATGCCGTCCATGTCCATGCCGGTCATGCCGCTCATGTCCATGGGGTCGGCCGGTTCCCGGCCGGTCGCTGAGAACGTCATGTGCAGGACCGTCTGGGCGGCGAGCACGACCGTCACGATGAGCGGGAGTCCGCGTTCCCGGCCCGCCAGGCACCAGCCGACGGCGCCGGTGACGGCCAGGCTCGCGGCCAGCACCCACGCGGGCGCCTCGGAGCCGGACATCATCACGTGTCCCAGGGCGGCGAGCAGCACACAGACGGCCGCGAACAGCGCGGCCCGTAGCGTGCGAGAACACCACCCAGCGGCCATGGCGACTCATCCTCGCATCCGGGCAACGGTCGTCGTGCGAGGGTACGGAATTCACCCCGGCACGCAACTCAATCGGCGGGTGTGACCTGCCTCACTTCACACCCGCCGTGCGCACCGCCGTCAACGCCAGCGCCCGCGCCGTCTCCACCACCTCCCGCAGGGACACGTGTTCGCGGGCGCTGTGCGCGACGCCGATGTCCCCCGGCCCGAACTGCACCGTCGGGATTCCGGCCCCGGCGTAGAGCCGCAGGTCGCTCCCGTACGTCGCCCCGCGTTCGCGGGCGCGCGCCGTCCCGGTCGCGTCGGCGTACGCGTCCGCGACGACATCCCGCAGCGGGTGCCCGGCGGCCAGCCGGCCGCTCGCGAACTGGCCGCCGGGCCAGGTCACGGTGGCCGGATGGGCGTGCAGCCAGTCGTCCTGCGCGCACGCCTCGGCCACGCACCGCTCCAGCGCGGCCCGCGCCGCCGCCGGGTCCTCGCCGAGCCGCACCCCGAGCCGTCCCTCCGCGACCAGCAGATCGGGCACGCTGCTCGCCCAGTCCCCGGCGCGCACGGTGCCGACGGACAGGGAGTACGGGATCGGGTACTCGGCGAGCAGCGGGTCGGGGTCCCGGTTGCGTTCGTCCTCCAGCCGGGCCAGCGCCGCGTGCAGCGGCAGGTAGGCGTCGATCGCGCTGACCCCGGCCTCCCGCGAACTGGCGTGGGCGGCCTTGCCGGGCACGGTGATCCGGAAGGTCAGCGCGCCGGCGTTGGCGGTGATCACCGTCCGCGAGGTGGGTTCGGCGATGACGCACGCGTCGCCGCGGTAGCCGCGCCGCAGGGTGCCGAAGGCGCCGAGTCCGCCGTCCTCCTCGCCGACGACGACGTGGACGGCGAGCCGTCCGCGCAGCCGCACCCCGGCCGCCCGGATCGCGGCCAGCGCGGCCAGCTGGGCCGCGAGCCCGGCCTTCATGTCGCACGCGCCGCGCCCGTGCACGAGATCCCCGGTGACCCGGGGCACGAACGGATCGCCGTCCCAGGCGGCCGGGTCGCCGGGCGGGACGACGTCCACATGCCCCTGGAGGATCAGAGTCGGCCCGTCCCCGCCCTGGGCGGTATGGGCGACCAGGCCCCAGGCCTCCTCGCGCGGGGCCTCGGTGCCGGGGAAGTCGGGGTCGGCGCGCAGGGCGGGCAGGTCCATGGACCACAGGTCGACGTCGAGCCCGAGCCGCTCCAGCCGTCCGGCGAGGTGATGCTGGATCTCGGACTCGGCCGGACTCCCGCCGACGCTGGGTATCGCGATCAGCTCCGCCAGCGTCCGCCCGACGGCCTCCTCGTCCACCGCCGCCAGCACCGCGGCCTCCCACTCACCGAGCACACCCCACTCCCTCCGCTCCCACAACTCCAAAAGACATACCTGCTCACCCGTGCCCACGGCTACGCCGGGGGGTGCGCTAAGCGGGTCCGGCGAAGTCGGCGACGGTGCGGCAGCGCCCCCTAAGGGGCGCGGGGAACTGCGCGACCAGCCACGACGGCCCCGCAGCAAAACGACGGCACATCGCAGCACATCCCGCGGAGCGCTCCGCTACGCCCTGTCCGGCGGCCCGCCGCCGCGCGAGAGGGCGCGATGCCATCTCCGGTGGTCCGCCGCCGCGCGAGGCGCGCTAAGCGGGTCCGGCGAAGTCGGCGACGGTGCGGCAGCGCCCCCTAAGGGGCGCGGGGAACTGCGCGACCAGCCACGACGGCACCGCAGCAAAACGACGGCACAGCGCGGCACCTCCAGCGGCGCTATACCGTGTCCGGCGGCCCGCCGCCACGCGAGAGGGCGCGACGCCATCTCCGGTGGCCCGCCGCCGCGCGAGGCGCGCTAAGCGGGTCCAGCGAAGTCGGCGACGGTGCGGCAGCGCCCCTTAAAGGGCGCGGGGAACTGCGCGACCAGCCACGACGGCACCGCAGCAGAACGACGGCACTTCGTGGCACCTCCAGCGGCGCTATGCCGTGTCCGGCGGCCCGCCGCCCACCGTGAAGCCGATCACCGAGCCGCCGCCCGCCCGGCGGAAGGCGAACGGGCCTCCGCCATGGGCCAGGGCCACCTCGCGGACGATCGACAGGCCGAGGCCGGAGCCGGGCAGCGAGCGGGCATCGGCGGCGCGGTAGAAGCGGTCGAAGACCCGGGTCAGGTCGGCCTCGGCGATGCCGGGCCCGCGGTCGAGGACCTCGACGCGGACGACGCCCGGCCGCGCGGGCCCGGTCACCGCGATCTCGACCGGCGCCCCGCCGTCACGGTCGAACTTGGTCGCGTTCTCCACCAGGTTGGACACCGCCCGCTGCAGCATCCCCGGCCGCCCGTAGGTCGTGGTGGCGCCGCTCACCCGGAGCACCACCTGCCGTCCGGTGCGGCGCCGGGCGAGGCCCGCGACCTCCTCCGCGATGTCGGCGAGGTCCAGCTTGCGCGGCGGCTCGTTGTCGGACTGCCCGGCCGCGAGATCGACCAACTCGTTGACCAGATCGGTCAGTTCACGGGCCTCCTGGCCCAGATCCGCCACCAGCTCGGCGCGGGCGTCGGGCGGCAGCTCGTCGATGCGGTGCAGCAGCGAGATGTTCGTCCGCAACGACGTCAGCGGCGTACGCAGTTCGTGGCCCGCGTCCTGGACGAGCCGCCGCTGGTCCTCCTCCGACTGGGCGAGCCGGCCCAGCATGCGGTCGAAGGCGCGGCCCAGCCGGCCCACCTCGTCGTAGCCGGTGACCGGCACCTGCACGCCGAGCCGGCGCGTGCGGGCGACGTCCTCGGCGGCGGTCGTCAGGATGACGAGCCGGTGGGTGATGCGCCGGGCCAGCCACCAGCCGAACAGCCCGGCGGCCGTCACGACCGCGGTCATCAGGAGCAGCGTGCGCTGCTGGAGCGCCCGCAGCAGGTCCTCGGTGTCGCTGAACTCCTGCGCCACCTGCACCGCGCCCCGGCCGCCGCCCAGCGAGACCGTCGCGATGCGGTAGACGTCGCTGCCGACGTCCACGTCCTTGTGCTCGACGATCTGCCCGGAGAGCACGGCGGCGGCGATCGTGCGGTCGGCGGCCACGACCGGCAGGCCGGGGGTGCCGTGGTCCACGACCGTGCCGGCCGGGCCCAGCACCTGCACGTCCGTCCGGGCCGGTCGCACCAGGTCGTGGCCCGGCGCGGCCGAGGAGAAGTCCTCCGGCGCCATCCGGGTGTCGCGCACCTCGTCCCGCAGGTCCTGCACGATCTCGTCGAACACCGACTCCTGGTCGACCCGGACCAGCCGGGCGGCCGCCGAGTACGACAGGACGCCGATCAGGACCGTGACCGCGGCGGTGACGGCCGCGAAGGACACCGCGAAGGTGGTCCGCAGCGACACCAGCTTCGGCCTCGGCCGGGCCACGAACCGCCGCAGCCGGCTCAGCAGACGCATCAGGCCCGGACCGCTCACCCGCTCGCCCCCCGTTCCGAGTCCTCAGTCCTCGCGCAGCACGTAACCCACCCCGCGCACGGTGTGGATCAGCTGCGGGGCGCCCGGCTGGTCGAGCTTGCGGCGCAGGTAGCCGACGTAGACGGCGAGATTCTTGGAGCCGGGCCCGAAATCGTAGCCCCAGATCCGGTCGTAGATCGTGGAGTGGTCCAGGACGATCCCGGCGTTGCGCACGAGCAGCTCCAGCAGCTCGAACTCGGTCCGGGTCAGCTCCAGCTCCCGCCCGCCCCGCCAGACCCGCCGCGCCTGCGGGTCCATCCGCAGCCCGGCCGCCTCCAGATCCCGCTGCTCGGGCAGCTGCTTGGGGACGTCCGGCACCACGAGCGCGGCGTCGGGGTTGGTCCGGCGCAGCAGCGCCCGCAGCCGCGCGAAGACCTCCTCGACGTCGAACGGCTTGACGACGTAGTCGTCCGCGCCCGCGTCGAGACCGGCGATCCGGTCGGCGGTCTCCACCAGCGCGGTCAGCATCAGGATGGGCGTGCGGTCCCCTTCGGCGCGCAGCACCCGGCAGACCTGGAGGCCGTCGATCCCGGGCATCATCACGTCGAGGAGGAGCACGTCCGGCGGATTCTTGTGGGCCTGCGCCAGCGCCTCGACCCCGTCGGCGACCGCGATCACCCGGTAGCCCTCCAGGGACAGGGCGCGTTCCAGGGCGTTGCGGATGGCACGGTCGTCTTCGGCGAGCAGCACGGTGGGAGGCACGGTGGGAGGCACCGACCCAGTCTGCCAAGGCCTGCGGCGGTCGGGCGGTGCGGACGGTCCTACGATCAGCCTTCTTACTCGGCTCTCACCGTCCGGACCCGCCCGTCTTCGTCCTCAGACCCCGGACGGGCTGCTCAGTGCCGCCAGCTGGTCCGCGAACGGCACCACCGTGAACTGCTCCCGCACCGGTGCCGACGGGGTCATCTGTCCCGCCAGCTCCCCCGCCGCCCGCTCGATCCGCTCGGGCAGGCCCTCGGCGCCCCAGTCCTCCGAGGCCGCGTAGACGGCCGTCGGCATGACGACGGCCCGCAGGTAGGAGAAGAGCGGCCGCAGCGCGTGTTCCAGGACCAGCGAGTGCCGCGCCGAGCCGCCGGTCGCGGCGATCAGCACCGGCTTGCCCGCCAGCGCGTCCGGGTCGAGCACGTCGAAGAAGGACTTGAACAGTCCGCTGTACGACGCGCTGAACACCGGCGTGACGACGATCAGCCCGTCCGCCGCCGTCACCGCCTCCAGCGCGGCCGCGAGCTTCCGTCCGGGGAAGCCGTTGGTCAGGTTGTGGGCGATCTCCACGGCGAGGTCGCGCAGCTCCACGACCTCCACCTCCGCGTGCGTCCGCCCGGCGGTGGCCGCCGCCAGCCGGTCGGCCAGCAGCCGGGTCGACGACGGGACGCTCAGCCCCGCCGAGACGACGACGAGCCTCATGCGACGTCCACCCCTTCCGGGGATGCCTGGGATGCCTGGGCGGCCTGGAGCAGCGAGGCGTGGGTCGGGGCCTCCGGGACGTCCGCCGGCCGTCCGACGGCGAACTCCTTGCGCAGCACCGGCACGACCTCCTCGCCCAGCAGGTCGAGCTGCTCCAGCACCGTCTTCAGCGGCAGCCCCGCGTGGTCCAGGAGGAACAGCTGACGCTGGTAGTCGCCCGCGTACTCGCGGAAGGCGAGCGTCTTCTCGATGACCTGCTCGGGCGTGCCGACGGTCAGCGGGGTCTGGTCGGTGAAGTCCTCCAGGGACGGCCCGTGACCGTAGACCGGCGCGTTGTCGAAGTACGGCCGGAACTCACGGACGGCGTCCTGCGAGTTCTTCCGCATGAACACCTGGCCGCCGAGCCCGACGATGGCCTGCTCGGGCGTGCCGTGCCCGTAGTGCGCGTACCGGGCCCGGTACAGCTCGACCATCCGCTTGGTGTGGTCGGCGGGCCAGAAGATGTTGTTGTGGAAGAAGCCGTCACCGTAGAACGCGGCCTGCTCGGCGATCTCGGGGGACCGGATGGACCCGTGCCAGACGAACGGCGGCACGTCGTCCAGCGGCCGGGGCGTCGAGGTGAACCCCTGCAGCGCGGTCCGGAACTTCCCCTCCCAGTCCACGACGTCCTCGCGCCACAGCCGGCGCAGCAGGGCGTAGTTCTCGACGGCGAGGTTGATGCCCTGCCGGATGTCCTGCCCGAACCAGGGGTAGACGGGCCCGGTGTTGCCGCGCCCCATCATCAGGTCCACCCGGCCGTCGGCCAGGTGCTGAAGCATCGCGTAGTCCTCGGCGATCTTCACCGGGTCGTTGGTGGTGATGAGGGTGGTGGAGGTGGAGAGGATCAGCTTCTCCGTCTGCGCGGCTATGTAGCCGAGCATGGTCGTCGGCGACGACGGCACGAACGGCGGGTTGTGGTGCTCGCCGGTGGCGAAGACGTCGAGGCCGACCTCCTCGGCCTTCAGGGCGATGGCGACCATGGCCTTGATCCGCTCACGCTCGCTCGGCGTACGGCCCGTCGTGGGGTCCGGCGTGACATCGCCGACGCTGAAGATCCCGAACTGCATGGTCGCTCACCCTCCAGGTTGTTTACGCTTCAACTATACCTGCAGAACGGCGCGCCATGCGCAGCTATTCCCCACCGGCGACAGACGACCGAACGTCACCTCCAGTAGGGATCCCGGCCGGTCCGCGCGAGCAGCCGCTCGAACTCCGACGCCCCCTCCGCCACCGGCACCGGCTCCCCGAACACCCCCATCTTCCGGGCCGTCGGCCCTAGGGCCTGCCCGGCCGATCATGCCCCAGACGCGGGGTCTGGCACGCACACCTGCGGCGTTGTCGTCGGTTGCCGACGCTCCGCGTCGACGCCCTCCTCCGCCTTGCAGTCGCACGCACCAGACCCCGCTCACCCGTGTTCCAAGGCCCCGCCGGTTTCCTGTGACTTGATCGGCCGGACAGGCCCCAGCTCCGCGACCGCGCCCGCCAGCTCGGCCACCACCGCGTCGTCGGCCGCCCGGTACTCCTGGCCCGTGGCCCGCGCCAGATCCCACACATGCACCGTGAGATCCAGCAACGCCATCGAGCCGACCAACCGGGCCGGCATGTCCATCGCCCCGGTCGTGCCCTCCTCGGCCCCGGGCACGGACCACGCGGCCACCAGCCGGTCCGCCTCCGCGAGCAGCTCCGCCCGCCACTCGGGGCCCTCGCCCACCCGGTCCGGGGCCTCGCCGAAGTCCGACGCCTCCTTCGCCGCCAGCCGCTGGAACTGCACGACCACCTGGAAGACATGGTTGACCAGGGCCTTCACGTCGTACTCCGCACAGGGCGTGGGAGCGGCCAGCGTCGCGTCCGCGATGCCCCGCACCACCGGCACGGCCCGCTCCCGCGCCATGCCCAGCAACTCACCGATGCCGTACGCCTGCGCACGGCCCGCGTTCGTGTTCGCGTTCGTGTTCGCGTTCGTGTCCATGCCTCGACCGTACGGACGCCGGACCCCGCCCCTCTTGAAGAAACGCGACGGAGAAGGACGGAGAAGGACGGAGAAACGCGACGGGAGCAACTCGACGTACGATCCGGACATGGCCGCCCCCCGCCGCGACACCCGCGGGATCGTCGACCCGGCCGGTCTGCTGACCCGTGTGCGGTTCCGCCGTCACCGGCCCGCCGAGCCGCTGCGCCGCCATGTCGAGACGTACTGGTTCATCGACTGGGACCTGCCCGAGCCCTACGCCTCCCACGTCGTCCCGCACCCCTCCGTCAACCTCACCTTCCAGTGGGACGTCGACGAGGGTCCGCCCTACGGCGAGCTGACCGGCGTCGCGCTCGGCCTGTTCACCCGCAAGCTGACCGGACGGGGCCGGGTGTGCGGGGCGAAGTTCCGGCCCGGCGGCTTCCGGCCCTACGCCCCCGACGTGCCCGTCTCGCACTGGACCGGCCGCGCGCTGCCCGCCCGGGACGTCTTCCCGCGAGCCGACGACGCCACCGCGCGGTCGGTCGTCACCCCGGCCGACGACCTCGACCGGATCGCCGCGCTCGACGCCTTCCTGCTCTCCCTCGACCCCGCGCCGGACCCCCGGGCCGACCACGCCATGGGCCTCGTCGAGCGGGTCCGCACCGACCGCGACCTGCGCAGGGTCACCGACCTGGCCGACCAGGAGGGCGTCTCGGTACGACTCCTCCAACGCCTCTTCGCCACGCACGTGGGCGTCAGCCCTGGGGGTACCCCCTCTGGGGGAGGGTCATCCTCCGCTACCGGATCCATGAGGCCCTGGAAGCCGCCGCCACCCGGGACGACCTCGACTGGGCCGCGCTCGCCGCCGACCTCGGCTACGCCGACCAGGCCCACCTGACCCGGGACTTCACCACGACGGTCGGCGTGTCACCGACCGCCTACGCCCAGGCCGCCGCCACCGGCTAGGGGGTGAGCGGCAGGGCGTCCATGTACGAGTTGGTCGGCTTGCGCACCTTCTCCACGCTCCGCACGTCCAGCGCCACCTCCGCCGACGAGGTGCCCAGCGCGCCGGCCGCGTGCCAGGTCCCGGTGATCGTGACCCAGGTGTCGGCCTTCGGCACGGCGCCCCCGTAGACCCGCACCTTCAGCGTCGTCGCGTCCGCCGCACAGCAACTGATCAGGATCCGCGTCAGATACCAGCCGTCCCCGTCCCCGTCGGCCGGCAGGACGAACCCCGTCAACTGCACCGCACGGCCCTTGATCGCCCGGCTGCGGTCCTGCTGCACCCGCCGGGTGAAGTCCGTCAGCGTGATCGGCAGCGGCGAGGTCGCCGACAGCGGATCGAAGTCGTCCTCCTGCACGGCGACGGCCTTCGCCGGCTCCCGCGAGGCGGTGTACGAGCCGAGCGCGGGCGGCGCGTAGAACAGCAGGCTCAGCACCGGCAGGAACAGCAGCCAGGCGACCCGGGGCACCCGAGAGTGATCGTGCCCATGGCCACCCTCATGGCCATTCTCATAGCCGCCCTCATGGCCCTCCTCATAGCCGCCCTCATGGCCCTGCTCATGGCCCTCCCCGCCCCGGGCCGGTCGGCGAGCCGCCCACACCTCCGCCGCCGCCAGCCCCACCAGCACCACCCCGGCCGCGACCAGCAGCGGCCGCATCCCCGGCTTCACGTACCGGAGGTACTCCTCGGTGAACAGCGAGGTCCGCAGCAACCCGGCCCCGCTCAGCACCAGCAACACGACCTGCACCAACCGCTTCACAGCAGCACCCCTCCCACGACCACGCTGCACACCACCGCGACCACCGCCGTGGCCGCCGAGAATCGCCACGCGAAGGCCCGTCCGAACGTCCCCGCCTGGAGCGCGATCAGCTTCAGGTCGACCATCGGCCCCACCACCATGAACGCCAGCCGCGCCGTCGGGGAGAACCCGCTCAGCGAGGCCGCCACGAACGCGTCCGCCTCGCTGCACACCGCCAGCACGATCGCCAGCGCCGCCAGGAACAGCACCGACAGCCACGGCGAGCCGGAGAACGTGTCCAGCACCGACCGCGGCATCGCCACATTGAAGGTCGCCGCCGCCATCGCGCCGACCACCAGGAAACCGCCCGCGTGCAGGAAGTCGTGCTGGAAGCCCTCCCGGAACTCCGTCCACCGGCTGTGCCCGGCCTGATGCCCGGTGTGCCGCACGGCCGGCCGCAGCCACTCCGACTTGCCCAGCCAGAGCCACAGCCAGCCCATCGCCGCCGCGGTGACCAGCGAGGCGACCAGCCGGGCCAGCACCATCTCCGGACTGCCCGGAAACGCCACGGCCGTCGCCGTCAGCACGATCGGATTGATGGCCGGAGCGGACAGCAGGAAAGCGAACGCGGCCGCCGGCGTGACCCCCCGCCCGATCAGACTGTTGGCCACCGGCACCGACGCGCACTCGCAGCCCGGCAGCACCACCCCCGCGAGCCCCGCCACCGGCACCGCCAGCGCCGGCCGCTTCGGCAGCAGCCGTTGGAACACACTCGTCGGCACGAACGCGTTGATCGCCCCCGACAGCGCCGTGCCGAGCAGCAGGAACGGCAGCGCCTGCACGATCACGGCCAGACACACCGTCCGCCACGCCTGTCCCGCCGGCTCGTCCAGCGACCGCCCCACGAGCACCAGCAGCACACCCGGCACCACGGCCGCACCCAGCAGCAACAGCAGCCAGTACCGCGGCAGTTCACGCCCCGGACGGCCACCGCCCCGCACCTCCTCGGCCACCCCCGCCGAGGACGCCCGTATCTCCGTCTCCTGCATCCCGCCCCCAGAAGTCCCCTGCGTCACTCGTACACCCCGGCCGCAGGACCACCCCGACCCTAAGGGCTCCGCTGGAAGTGGCGCGAGGTGCCGTCGTTCCGCTGCGGCGCCGTCGTGGCCGGTCGCGCAGTTCCCCGCGCCCCTTCACGGCGCTGCCGAACCGCAGCCGACTTCGCCCGACCTGCCGAGACGGCCAACCCAGCCTCGACGCCCCCACCTCGACGCCGCGGGCCTGTCAGGCCCTAAACCCGGCCCTCCCGCAGTCGCACGACCTGCTCCGCGCCGAACTCCACCGTCCGCCGCATGTGCCCCACGATCACGGCGAGTTCGGTGTCCGCGAGCTCGTCGAAGAGGGGCATCCAGTCGCCGCCCAGCCGCTCCCACATCCGCCCGAACTCCGCGATCCGCTCCGGCACCGTCGCCACCAGCACCCGCCGCCGATCCGCCGCGTCCCGCTCCCGGACGACGTAGCCCGCCCGCTCCAACCGGTCCACCAGCCGGGTCGCCGACCCGGTGGTCAGCCCCGTCAGCTCGGCGACGCGGCCCGTCGTCACCGGCTCCCGCTCCAGCGTGAGCAGGTTCAGACACTGCAGATCGGTCGGATGCAGCCCCAGACGGTCGGCGAGCGCCTGGTTGAACAGGGCATACGCGGCCATGTACCGGCGGGAGACCACGGACAGTTCGTCCAGCAGCCGCGACCGCGCGTTCCCCGACATCGCTTCCCTTCGCCGGCGCCGCCGTCGGCTGCCGTCCGCAGATGGTACGACGACGCCCCGACCCCACGGGCGTCAGAAGAAGTCCGAGGAAGTCGTCCGAGGAAGTCAGAAGAAGTAGGCGTCCCCGGTGTCCAGCACCAGCACCTGCTGGCGGTCGTTGGACCGATTGCGGTCCACGGCCCCACCGCCCCACAAGGTGTCGACCTCCATCGTCACCTCCGTCGGCCGCCCCCGCAGCCACACCCGCAACGCCAGTTGCTCCCCCAGCCCGTCCGCGGCCAGCGCGCCCGTGCGGCACGCCACTTCCTGGCGGCCCGTGCGCGCGCACCCGGCGGGCAGCCACTGCTCCCCGGCCGCCAACGGCGCCGACCAGCGCAGCCGCACCGTCGAGTCGACGACGTCCCCCGGACCGTGGTTGCGCGGAGTCAGCCGCACGTCGACCCGGCCGCCGTCCATGACCGCGAAACCGTGATACGACAGATCGGCCTCGGTCTCCTCCCCCACCGCGGTCTCCTCCCCCACCGCGGGCCCCACCGCCTGCGCGGGCACGACACCCGCGCCCACCGCCAGCACGGCACCCGCACCCCACACCACGAGACCCCGCAACCTGCGCATGCCACCACTCCTAGATCAGAAACCGCCGACAACCACCGGAAACAGCAGGAAACAGCAGGAAACAGCCAGAAACGGCCGGGCCCCACGCAGGGGATGTATCCCACGCCCGGCGCCCCGCAGGCGCCCTCCAACAGGTGACAGCGCACGACCGTGCAAAGCTGCGGCCATGCTCATCCTCCGGTCGGCCGCCCTCTTCGTCGTGGCCGCGCTCTTCGAGATCGGCGGAGCCTGGCTCGTCTGGCAGGGCGTGCGCGAACACCGCGGCTGGATGTGGACCCTGGGCGGAGTCCTCTCCCTCGGCGCCTACGGATTCGTCGCCACCTTCCAGCCGGACGCCCACTTCGGCCGCATCCTCGCCGCGTACGGCGGAATCTTCGTGGCCGGCTCGATCCTCTGGGGCATGGCCGCCGACGGCTACCGCCCCGACCGCTGGGACATCACCGGCGCGCTGATCTGCCTCGTCGGCATGGCAGTCATCATGTACACGCCCCGAGGCAACTGAGCTGCGGCTTATCCTGGCGAAGGCCAGCCGCACGCACGTCCGAGGAGCGCTCATGTCCGCCGCCGCCCCGTCCGCACCCTCCCGCATCGCGATCGTCACCGGTGCGAGCAGCGGGATCGGCGCCGCCACCGCCCGGCAACTGGCCGCGGCCGGCTACCGCGTGGTCCTGACCGCCCGCCGCAAGGACCGCATCGAGGCGCTGGCGGAGGAGATCAACGCGGCCGGCCACCAGGCGACCGCCTACCCGCTCGACGTCACCGACCGCGCCGCCGTGGACGAGTTCGCCACCGCCTTCAACACCGTCGGCGTCCTCGTCAACAACGCGGGCGGCGCACTCGGCGCGGACCCCGTCGCCACCGGCGACCCCGCCGACTGGCGCACGATGTACGAGACGAACGTCCTGGGCACCCTGAACATCACCCAGGCCCTGCTGCCCAAGCTGGTCGCGAGCGGCGACGGCACGGTGGTCGTCGTCTCCTCCACCGCCGGCCACGGCACGTACGAGGGCGGCGCGGGCTACGTCGCCGCCAAGCACGGCGCGCATGTCCTCGCCGAGACCCTCCGCCTGGAGATCGTCGGCCTGCCGGTGCGCGTCATCGAGATCGCCCCCGGCATGGTCAAGACCGACGAGTTCGCCCTCACCCGCTTCAACGGCGACGAGGACAAGGCGGCCAAGGTCTACGAGGGCGTCGCCGAACCCCTCACCGCCTCCGACGTCGCCGAGACGATCACCTGGGCGGTGACCCGCCCCAGCCACGTCAACGTCGACCTGCTGATCCTGCGCCCCCGCGCCCAGGCCTCGAACACCAAGGTCCACCGGGACCTGTGACGAACCGTTTCGCCCATCAGGACCGTTTCGCCCGCCTGGACCGTTTCGCCCGTCAGCCCTTCGTCCGTCAGCCCTTCACACAGACGACCTGCTTCAGCTTCGCGACGACCTCCACCAGGTCCCGCTGCTGATCGATGACCTGCTCGATCGGCTTGTAGGCACTCGGGATCTCGTCCACGACACCGGAGTCCTTGCGGCACTCCACGCCCTGCGTCTGCTCCTCCAGGTCCTTCGTCGTGAAGCGGCGCTTGGCCGCGTTGCGGCTCATGCGCCGGCCGGCGCCGTGCGACGCCGAGTTGAAGGACTTCTCGTTGCCGAGACCCTTCACGATGTACGAACCCGTGCCCATGGAGCCCGGGATGATCCCGTACTCGCCGGAACCGGCCCGGATCGCGCCCTTGCGGGTCACGAGCAGGTCCATGCCGTCGTAGCGCTCCTCGGCCACGTAGTTGTGATGCGCGCTGATCTCCGGCTCGAAGGTCGGCTTCGCCTTCTTGAACTCCCTGGCGACCACGTCCTTCAGGAGCGCCATCATGATCGTGCGGTTGTACTTCGCGTACTCCTGCGCCCAGAACAGGTCGTTGCGGTAGGCCGCCATCTGCGGGGTGTCCGCCACGAAGACGGCGAGGTCCCGATCGATCAGCCCCTGGTTGTGCGGAAGCTTCTGCGCCACCCCGATGTGGAACTCGGCGAGCTCCTTGCCGATGTTCCGGGAGCCGGAGTGAAGCATCAGCCAGACAGAACCGGTCATATCCGTACACACCTCGACAAAGTGATTGCCACTTCCAAGCGTTCCCATCTGCTTCGTGGCGCGCTCCTGACGGAATTTGACCGCCTCGGCGATCCCGTCGAAACGGCCCCAGAAGTCGTCCCAGCCGCGGGTCGCGAAGCCGTGCATGCGTCCCGGCTCGACGGCGGAGTCGTGCATCCCCCGCCCCACCGGAATGGCCTGCTCGATCTTCGACCGCAGGCGCGACAGATCCCCCGGCAGATCGTTCGCCGTCAACGACGTCCTGACCGCCGACATCCCGCAGCCGATGTCCACGCCCACCGCCGCAGGACACACCGCGCCCTGCATCGCGATGACCGAGCCGACCGTCGCGCCCTTCCCGTAGTGGACGTCCGGCATGACCGCCAGGCCCTTGATCCACGGCAGGGTCGCCACATTGCGCAGCTGCTGGAGCGCACCCTCCTCGACCGACGTCGGGTCGGCCCACATACGGATGGGCACTTTCGCGCCCGGCATTTCCACGTACGACATATCGTCCTCATTCCCCCGGAACAACCACAGAAGTCACTCATCGCAAAACCGGCGCCAAGATCCACTAAATCGGACGGCGGACCGGCATCCACGGTGTTGCGTGCGATACACATTGTCTGCAGGGGCCGCCCCCGCCCGGCAAGCGAATAACCAGCGGGGACACTGGACCCAGCCACCCACCACCGAAAAAGCGACGCACCGTCGAACCTGACCCTCGAGAGGAGCCGACCGTGCAGCGGAAGGCGTACGTACCCGGTGTCGTCGCGCTCCTCGCGGCGCTGCTGGCCGGCTGCACCGGCGGTACGGAGGAGGGCGGCTCGACGGACAACTCCAACCCGGGCGAGGCCGGCACCGCCACCTCCGCCGCGCAGCCCGGCAAGTACGCCACGCTCCCCGAGGCCTGCGGCGTCGTCGAGCGGTCCACGCTCGACGCCCTGCTCCCCGGCGTCAAGCAGCTCACCGACGAGACCCAGCGCGAGACGGCCTACGCGGGCGAGGCGACGCTGACCTACGACACGGACCGCAAGGTGGGCTGCCGTTGGAAGGTGGAGTCGACGGCCGCCACCGACCATCTCTTCGTCGATTTCGAGCGCGTCGTCTCCTACGACAACGCCGTCAGCGACGACAGCCAGGCCGAGACGCTGTTCGCGACGAAGGTGACGGCCGCCGACCTCCCGGCCCCCGTCGCCTCCTCCCCGACGGGAGCGACCGGCGCCACCACCGGGTCCCCGGCCGCGACCACGGGCCCCTCCCCCGCCGCCACCCTCTCGCCCACCGCCCCCACCGCCTCCGGGTCCCCCTCCTCCTCCGCCTCGCCCTCCGCCTCCTCCTCCGCCGACATCCAGCCCCGGCTGCTGGACGATCTGGGCGACGAGGCGTTCGTCGACGACGCCCTCAGCAGTTCCGGCTCGACGGCCAAGCAGCGCACCGTGACTGTGGCGTTCCGCACGTCGAACGTGATTGTCACCATCGAATACGAGGAGCAGCCGGCGACCGTCGGAGTGGCGCCCGACAGCGAGGAAATGCAGGACAAGGCCCGGAAACTGGCCGCGCAACTGGCCGACTCCCTGGCCGGCTGAGGCCACTTCGGTCCCGTCCGCACCCCCCTCGTAAAGGCCTCGAAGGGGAACCGCACAGCTTCTTCACCGCGTACCGTGGCCCCTCGGACCCGATCCGACCGCAGGAACCACGAGCGTCATGAGTGAAGGAACCATGCAGCGACGAGCCCAGCGTGACGGCCAGTTTGACCAGTGCGAGCAGCGTGCCGAGCGAGTGAGGCGGGCCGGGAGGCGTGCCGGAGGGCGCGGCAGCAGCCGCCTTCTCGCCGCAGCCGTGGCCGTCCCGGTGATGCTGTTCGCCGCGGGCTGCTCCTCGGATTCCGGTTCCGGCTCCGAGGACGCCGCGCAGGACACGAGCGCCTCGGCCGGCTCCGGCACGGATTCGACCCCGAACGCCGCGCCGACCGTGCAGGCGGCGGCGTACAAGACGCTGCCGGAGTCATGCGCGGTGCTGTCGAAGAAGACGCTGACCGAGCTGGTGCCCAAGGGCGCGACCTCGGGCAAGGAGGGCACGTCCAGCGACACCGCGGCCCGGACCAGCTGCTCCTGGTCGAGCCTGGCGAACAACGGGGTGAAGGGCTCCCAGTTCCGCTGGCTGAACGTGTCCTTGCTGCGCTTCGAGTCGGACGCGACGACGGGCGACGGCGAGTCGCAGGCCAAGGCGTACTACGCGAAGCAGGTCAAGGAAGCCCAGGCGGTGTCGGGCGCGAAGAACGCGAAGTCGCAGGCGGTCGCGGCCACGGGCGACGAGGCGACGCTGGTGGCGTACGACCTGAAGAAGACGGAGGGCGCCTTCAAGCAGCAGACGGTCGTGGCGCGGGTCGAGAACGTTGTGGTCACGCTCGACTACAACGGCGCCGGTCTGGCGGGCGAGAAGAGCCCGAGCGCGGACACGCTGACGAAGTCGGCGGAGAAGGCGGCGAAGGAGGCGGTGGCCTCGGTGCAGTCGGCCAACGGCGAGGGCTCCGGCGGCGGTTCGGGCGCGTCGACGTCGACCCCGGCCCCCACGCCTTCGAAGACGGCCTCGCCGGGAGCGTCGTCCCCGACGACCCCGAAGGCCACGCCGACGGCCCCGAAGGCTTCCGCTTCCGCCAAGAGCTGACGGACCGGCAACGCGTTCGCCGCACACATGTGCCACCCTGTTGCGCGCAAGAAGACGCAAGGGGAGGGGAGTACGGGTGTCCGAGCGAATAGAGCTGACCCGGACGCACCGCGTTCTCATCGGCGTGGTCGTGACCGGCGCCGTGATCATCGCCGGCATCGGCTTCGCCGGTTCGTACGCGGCGGTCCGGGAACTCGCTCTGGAGAAGGGCTTCGGGAAGTTCTCCTATGTGTTCCCGATCGGCATCGACGCGGGCATCTGCGTCCTGCTGGCCCTGGATCTGCTGCTGACCTGGATCCGCATCCCCTTCCCGCTGCTACGGCAGACAGCGTGGCTGCTGACCGCGGCGACGATCGCGTTCAACGGCGCGGCCGCCTGGCCGGACCCGCTGGGCACGGGCATGCATGCGGTGATCCCGATCCTGTTCGTGGTCGCCGTCGAGGCGGCCCGGCACGCGATCGGCCGGATCGCGGACATCACGGCGGACAAGCACATGGAGGGCGTGCGCATCACGCGCTGGCTGCTCTCCCCGGGGCCGACGTTCCTGCTGTGGCGCCGGATGAAGCTGTGGGAGCTGCGCTCCTACGAGCAGGTGATCAAGCTGGAGCAGGAACGTCTCGTCTATCAGGCGAGGCTGCGTTCCCGGTTCGGCCGCGCCTGGCGCCGCAAGGCCCCGGTGGAGTCGCTGATGCCGCTGCGCCTGGCCCGGTACGGCGTCCCGCTGGCGGAGACGGCCCCCGCGGGTCTGGCGGCGGCGGGCATCGAACCGGCCGTGCTGCCCCCGGCCCCCGTGCCGGCGCAGGCACCGGCGCCGACGCCGATCGCGGTGTCCGCATCCGCGCCGCAGCCGGAACTGGCGGCGGCCCCCGCACCCCAGCAGCAGCAACAGCCGCAGCAGCTCCAGCAGCCGCAGGCCCAGCGGGCCCAGCAGGTCGGTTACGCGCCCCCCGCGCCGGAGGAGGAGCAGAGCCCCTGGTTCCAGGCGCCCCCGAGCGAGATGCAGTACCAGGGCGGCTACGACCCGTCCTACGACCCCACCGAGCAGTACGCCCAGTGGTACGAGGAGCAGCGGCGGGCCGAGCAGTACCAGGACCAGTACCAGGAGGAGCCCCCGGTCCAGGAACCCTCCCCGGAGGAGACGGGCAGCTTCCCCATCCCGGTGGGCCCGGGCCGCAGCCGCGAACTGGGCGAGGGCGGCGGCCCGCCCGAGCCGGACGAGGACGACTATTACCAGGTCTTCCGTGAGTCGACGAAGGGCGGGAACGGAGCGCCGAGCCCCAAGGGGTTCATCTTCGATGTCGAGGCGACGTACGGCATCACCCTTCCCGAGGCCGAGGCCAAGCGGATGGTGAACCGCTTCTCCAACCGTCTCAACGCCGAAATGGCGGACGAGCACATCGCATGAGAGCGCGCATGAGAAAGCGCCCGGTGCCGAACGGCACCGGGCGCTTTCCTCACGGCGTCACTCCCCGAGCAGGGCCCGCACCCGCTCCTGCCCCACCGCGAGCAGCAGCGTGGGCAGCCGCGGACCGGTGTCCCGACCGACCAGCAGGTGGTAGAGCAGGGCGAAGAACGTCCGCTGGGCGGTCTTGATCTCCGGCGGGAGTTCCTTGGGCGTGGCGTCCGCGGAGAACCCGGCCTGCACCTTCGGGACGCCGTAGACGAGGTGGGTGAGCCCGTCCAGCGACCAGTTCTCGGCCAGCCCGTCGGCCAGCAGCCGCAGGGACTGCCGGGAGGCCTCGTCGAGGGACTTCAGCAGTTCGCCGTCCGTCTCCTCGCGCACGATGGTCCGCTGGTCGGCGGGGACGTGCGTGTTGATCCAGGCCTCGGCCTTGTCGTAGCGCGGCCGGGCCTCGTCCAGGGCGGCGAGCGGGTTCTCGGGGTCGAGCTCGCTCAGGATCCGCAGGGCCTGCTCCTGCTGCCCGGCGGTGATGTCGGCGACCGAGGCGAGCGTGCGGTACGGCAGCGGACGCGGGGTGCGCGGCAGCTCACCGCCGGCCGTGCCCACCGCACGCGCGTGTGCCGCGACGTCGGCCGGAAGCGCGGCCCCCTCCGCGACCTTGGCGTCGAGCTTGTCCCACTCGTCGTAGAGCCGCTGGATCTCCTGGTCGAAGGCGATCTTGAAGGACTGGTTGGGCCGGCGGCGGGCGTAGAGCCAGCGCAGGATCTGCGGCTCCATGATCTTCAGCGCGTCGCCGGGGGTGGGCACCCCGCCCTTGGACGACGACATCTTGGCCATGCCGCTGATGCCGACGAAGGCGTACATCGGCCCGATGGGCTGCTCGCCGCCGAAGATCCCGACGATCTGGCCGCCGACCTGGAAGCTGGAGCCCGGCGAGGAGTGGTCGACGCCGGAGGGCTCGAAGACGACGCCCTCGTACGCCCAGCGCATCGGCCAGTCGACCTTCCACACCAGCTTGCCGCGGTTGAACTCGCTGAGCCGGACGGTCTCGGCGAAGCCGCAGGCAGTGCAGGTGTAGGACAGCTCGGTGGTGTCGTCGACGTAGGAGGTGACCGTGGTCAGGTCCTTCTCGCAGTTGCCGCAGTACGGCTTGTACGGGAAGTAGCCGACGGATCCGGCCCCGGACGAGCCGTCGTCCTCGGCCGCCGCGCCCGAGCCCTCGGCGGCCTCGACCTCGGCCTCGTCGAGCGGCTTCTGCTGCTGCTTCTTCGCCGCGGCGGCCGGGGCCTTCTTGGTGCGGTACTGGTCGAGGATCGCGTCGATGTCGCCGCGGTGCTTGATCGCGTGCAGGATCTGCTCGCGGTAGACCCCGGAGGTGTACTGCGCGGTCTGGCTGATCCCGTCGAACTCCACGCCGAGTTCGGCCAGCGACTCGATCATCGCGGCCTTGAAGTGCTCGGCCCAGTTCGGGTACGCGGAGCCCCGCGGCGCCGGGACGGAGGTCAGCGGCTTGCCGATGTGCTCGGCCCATGTGTCGTCGACGCCGTCCAGGCCGGCCGGCACCTTGCGGTAGCGGTCGTAGTCGTCCCAGGAGATCAGGTGACGGACCTGGCGGCCGCGGCGGCGGATCTCGTCGGCGACGAGGTGCGGGGTCATGACCTCGCGCAGGTTGCCCAGGTGAATGGGACCGGACGGGGAGAGTCCGGACGCGACGACGACAGGTTTGCCGGGGGCTCGGCGCTCCGACTCCTCGATGACCTCATCCGCGAAACGGGAGACCCAGTCGGTGGTCTCGGTGCTCTGAGCCACGGGGCACGTCCTTCTTTCTCCTGAAGCAGCCGATACGGTCTACGGCGGCGCCGCCCATTCTCCCAGACCTGATAAGCGGCGCAGCCGCTTATCAGGGGCGCGGGGCTGTTTCGATATGCGGCTACCGCCGCGTGTGCGCGACCAGCCCCCACCGCCCCGCACCCGGCAACGAGACCGAAAAACCCCTTTGCGACCCCGTGGGATACTGACCACGTCTATCAACCCCACGAGGAGAACGGCTCCCACTCCATGACCTCGGTCCCGTCGCTCACCGACCAAGTCCACCAGCGCCTCGCCGACGCCCTCGCTTCCACCCTCCCGGAAGCCGACGGAGTCGACCCGCTGCTGCGACGAAGCGACCGGGCCGACTTCCAGGCCAACGGCATCCTCGCGCTGGCCAAGAAGGCGAAGGCGAACCCGCGGGAGCTCGCGACCCAGGTCGTGGCGAACGTGACGACCGGTGACGTGATCGCGGAGATCGAGGTCTCGGGCCCCGGCTTCCTGAATGTCACGATCACCGACCGGGCGATCACCGAGAACCTGGCCGCGCGGTACGCGGACGAGACCCGCCTCGGCGTCCCGCCCGCCGCGCACGCCGGCACCACGGTGATCGACTACGCGCAGCCGAACGTCGCGAAGGAGATGCACGTCGGCCATCTGCGGTCGGCGGTCATCGGCGACGCGATGGTGCAGATCCTGGAGTTCACCGGCGAGAGCGTGGTCCGCAGGCACCACATCGGCGACTGGGGCACCCAGTTCGGCATGCTCATCCAATACCTGGACGAGCACCCGCACGAGCTGGACCACAAGGAGTCGCAGGTCAGCGGCGAGGAGGCGATGTCGAACCTCGACCGCCTCTACAAGTCCGCGCGGGGGCTGTTCGACGCCGACGACGAGTTCAAGACGCGGGCGCGTCGCCGGGTGGTCGACCTCCAGGCCGGCGACCCGCACACGCTGGCGACCTGGCAGAAGTTCGTCGACGAGTCGAAGATCTACTTCTTCTCGGTCTTCGAGAAGCTGGACATGGAGATCCGCGACGCGGACATCGTCGGCGAGTCGGGTTACAACGACATGCTCGCGGAGACCTGCCGGCTGCTGGAGGAGTCCGGGGTCGCGGTCCGCTCCGAGGGCGCGCTGTGCGTGTTCTTCGACGACGTCAAGGGCCCGGACGGCAATCCGGTCCCGCTGATCGTCCAGAAGTCGGACGGCGGCTACGGCTACGCGGCGACGGACCTGTCGGCGATCCGCGACCGCGTCTTCCAGCTCAAGGCGAACTCGCTCATCTACGTCGTGGACGCGCGCCAGTCGCTGCACTTCAAGATGGTGTTCGAGACGGCGCGCAGGGCGGGCTGGCTGAACGAGGACGTGAAGGCGCACCAGTTGGCGTTCGGCACGGTCCTCGGCAAGGACGGCAAGCCGTTCAAGACGCGTGAGGGCGAGACGGTCAAGCTGGTCGACCTCCTCGACGAGGCGGTGGGCCGGGCGACGTCCGTGGTCCGGGAGAAGGCGGAGAAGGTCGGCCTGACCGAGCCGGAGATCGTGGAGAACGGCCGGTACGTGGGCATCGGCGCGGTGAAGTACGCCGACCTGTCGACGTCCGCCGTGCGGGACTACAAGTTCGACCTGGACCAGATGGTCTCGCTCAACGGCGACACGTCCGTGTACCTGCAGTACGCGTACGCCCGTATCCAGTCGATCCTGCGCAAGGCCGGCGAGACCCGCCCGGTCGCCCACCCGGAGCTGGAACTGGCCCCGGCGGAGCGGGCGTTGGGCCTGCACCTGGACCAGTTCGCGGAGACGGTGTCGGAGGTCGCGGCGGCGTACGAGCCGCACAAGCTGGCGGCGTACCTGTACCAGCTGGCCTCGCACCTGACGACGTTCTACGACCAGTGCCACGTGCTGTCGCCCGACAACGCGCCGGAGGTCGTGGAGAACCGTCTCTTCCTGGTGGACCTGACGGCCCGCACCCTCCACCTGGGCATGGCCCTGCTGGGCATCAGGACCCCCGAAAAGCTCTGACGCACCGACCCACCCGACAACACCGTGGCCCGTCCTCCACCCCCGAGGAGAACGGGCCACGGCTGCTCGGTGACGCGCGCCCGCCGGACGGTGCGTCAGGCGGGGCGGGTCGGACGGCAGGTCAGACGGCGAACCGCTTGAACGCCGCGCGGGTGCCGTCGCCGGCGATGCCGTCGATGGCGCCGGTGTAGCCCCAGTGGGCCTTCAGAAGCCGCTGGAGCGCCTTGATCGTGTTGGGGCCGGGGTCGCCGTCGATCTCGCCGGTGTAGCCCCAGTACTCCGTGAGGCAGCGCTGGAACGCCTTCCAGCTGTTGGTGCCCAGCTTTCCGTCGATCTCGCCGGTGTAGTCCCAGACCTCCAGCCACTCCTGGACCTTCTTGGCCTCGGCGACGGTGAGCCCGAAGTTCTCCGTCGCGAGGATGGCGGCGTCGGCGCTCACCGCGGTCTTGGCGGCGGGTGCGGGGGCCGCGTAGCCGGCGCTCGCGGTCGCCAGCGTTCCGGCGGCGATGCCGACGACGGCGGTGAGGCTGACGATGGTCCTGGCCAAGACGTTCGGTCGCATGTGTTCCTCTTTCTGCTTGCAGCTTGCGGCTATGCGGGTCAGGGCGAAGTCGGCTGCGGTTCGGCAGCGCCCGGAAGGGGCGCGGGGAACTGCGCGACCAGCCACGACGGCGCCGCACCGGAACGACGGCACATCGCCGCACCTCCAGCGGAGCGCCTAGCGCGTTCGGTTCGTCGGTGACGACAAGAGACTGCGGGGCGGCCGACGACGACCGCCACAGCCGCCGCCGAAGTGACGGCTTCCCGGGACGTCCCACCCCCTGACCTGCGCGAACACCACCGCCGGGGACGGTCTGCCGGGACGGCTGTGACAGACGTGGTTCCGCTCATGCAGAATTCGACGAAGCGGGGGGCCGCCGATCATGGCCATGACCATCTCTGGGGGGAACCCATGGCGCGCCGCGCAGCGCTGCCCGACGAACTCGACCCGACTGCCCGGCAGTTGGTGGAGCAGTTACGCCGACTGAAGGACCACAGCGAGCTGAGCATGCGTCAGCTGGCGACGAAGACGGGGTACAGCCAGAAGTCGTGGGAGCGGTATCTGGGCGGCAGGGCGCTGCCGCCCCGCGAGGCCGTGGAGGCCCTGGCCCGGATCTGCGGCGACGACCCGGTCCGCCTGCTCGCCCTGCACGAGGTGGCCGCCGACACCTGGCCCACCCCACGCCCGACCACATCCCCGTCGTCCCCGTCATCCCCGTCATCCCCGTCGTCCCATTCCTCCCACTCCTCCCCGTCCTCCCCCGCCGAACCGGAGCCGCCCGCCACTGCCGAGATGCCTGCCACTGCCGAGATGTCGGCCGCCGCCGTGCGCACCCGCGTCCCCGGACGCTCGCTGCGCATAGCGCTCGGGGCGGGCGCGGTCGCCCTCGTCCTGGCCGTCTCCTCGACCGTGCTGCTCGTCATGCGTCTCAACGACGACGGCGACCCGCACGCGGCCGTCGCCGTCCCGCCCGCCGCCTCGACGTCCCCGCCGGCTCCGGTGTACACCTGCGCGATCGAGCAGACCGACGGCCTCTGGTACGCGGGCATCAGCCGCACGCAGAACACCGAGATCTTCTACGGCAGCGTCGGCCCCGAGGTGGCCGAGGCGCAGTGCCTGCTGCGCCGGGCGGGCATCTCGCCGGGCGGCATCGACGGGCAGTTCGGCCCGCTGACGCAACGCGCGGTCAAGGCCATGCAGCAGCGGGCCGGCCTGATCATGGACGGCATCGTCGGACCGAACACCTGGAAGGCACTGCGCGGATGACGCCCGCACCGGGAGGCGCGCGACTGACGGCGGCGCTGAAGGAGCTGAAGGACCGCACCGGCCTCAGCCTGGCCCGCCTCGCCGCCGGGACCACGTTCAGCAAATCCTCCTGGGAGCGCTACCTGAACGGCAGGTCGCTGCCGCCCCGCCAGGCGGTGCAGGAGCTGTGCCGCCTGGCCGGAGAGCCGGACGGGCGCTGCCTGGCGCTGTGGGAGATCGCGAAGTCGGAGCTCTCGGCGACCCCGCAGGGCGGCGGCCCGAAGGAACCGCCCCCGCAGGCGCCGCCCCCGCTCCCCTCCCCGCCGGCATCTCCCACCCCTCCCCCGGAGGAGAGCACTCCGGTTCCGGTCGGGCATCGGGGTGCGGCAGCCGCGGCGATCCTGGCGTCGGTGTGCGCGGTGGCGTTCGGGGCCGTCGCCCTGACGCTTCTCCTCCTCCCGGAGAGGAACCCCGCGCCCCGGCCGTCGGCGACCCCGTCCGCCGGCGGCCCGCAGTGCCGGGCGACCGCGTGCGAGGGCAAGAGTCCGGCGGCCATGAACTGCGGGGCCTCGCCGGACACCCTCGCCGAGCACGTCACCGCCACCGGAGCCTCGATCCAGCTGCGCTACAGCAGGGTGTGCGGCACGAGTTGGGCGCGGATGTGGGGTGCGCGGATCGGCGACCGCGTCGAGTCACGGGCGGCCGGGAGCGCCGTCCGCCCCCATGTCGCGCGGGTCGAGAACCAGGTGCAGGCGGACACGTACGTCACCACGGCCATGACGGCGACCGTGCTCGGCACGGTCGTCGAGGCCTGCTTCATGCCGGTGGCGGGCGACGGAAAGGAGTGCTTCGAGGCCCGGGCGGTGCATGCCACGACGGAACCGACTCCAGGCGCTCACACGTCCTCCGAGCGACGGACATCGGGAACACAGGTGGGAGGAGGGCCAGTTGGGCAGCCTGCACGACCCGTCGATGGGTGACGTACTGATCGGCTTCCTGCTGATCGGAGGGATGGGCGTACTCATCCCGGCCGCAGTCGTGCTCCCCCTCGTCGGCCTGGGAATCTGGCTGTCGCACCGCTGGCGCGGGCGGCGCGTCAGAGACTGAGCACGGCCCGCAGCGCGGTGTCGACGCTCTCCATCTCGTCCGCGGGGACGTCGCCGTGGTACTTGCCGTCCTCGAAGCGGGTCAGCCGGAAGTTGTACAGATCCGGGGCGACGACCATCCCGCGCAGCGGCATCGACACGCGCACGGTGACCAGCGACTCCGGCCGCTCCCCCGAGGTGTCGAGCAGGGCGCACAGGACAGCGCCCGAATGCAGCTCGGCCACATGGTCGTTCTGCACGACGACGACCGTGCGATCCCGGCCCACGGTGGAGACCGTCCACACCTGTCCACGCTTCAGTTCTCCCACCCCGTGAGCTTACTGGCCGAACCGCACGACCTCGCACCACGCCCGCTCGCCCGCTCATGCCGATGTCAGTGCCGCCCCTTACAGTCACCACCATGGCGACTCTTCCCAACCCGCTGCCCAAGCTGGCGTCCGACCCGAGCGGGCGTTCCCTCGGGCTTCAACTCCCGCCCGGGAGACTGATCGACGAGACGGGCGACGGTCCGTGGCACGAGCCGTTGCTGTGGCACTCGGAGCAATCCGCGTCCTCCGGCAACTGGACGGCCCTGGGCGCGCCGGCGGGGCGGGCGGGGCTGCTTCCGGTCCTGGTCGACCTCGGCGGCTCCCAAGGCGGCCCGCAGGAATGGGAGTTGATGCCGGACGAGGTCTCCTATCCGGGGGATCACGACGCGGAGGAGGTCCTCGCGGAGTACTGGGAGGAGTGCGCGGCGCAGGGCGAGGAGTGGCCGGGCCTCGCCGCCTCCCCCGCCCTGACGGCGGACCCCGACGCGCGCGCCGCGCAGATCGCCGACTCCCTCGCGGAGCAGGGGCCTTCCTGGTTCAGGTCGCCGTATCTGGCGCTGGTGCCCGCCCGGCGCAGCGCGGACGTCCCGGCGGCGCTCGGCTGGTCCGGCCCGGTCAACCACGAGAGCGACACGGCACGGCTGAGCGCCGTCCTGCGCTCCTGGGAGGACCGCTTCGGCATACGCGTCGTCGGCCTCGGCTTCGACGTCCTCGCCGTGTCCGTGGCCGCCCCGCCCACCACGGTCGAGGAAGCGGAGCAGATCGCCGCCGAGCACTTCGCGTTCTGCCCGGACAACATCCTCCAGGGCCCGGGCACCCTGGCGGCCTACGCCCAGCAGCTCGTCGGCGAACCCACCTGGACCTTCTGGTGGGACTGACCCGCGCTCAGGCGGGCGGCACGGCCGTCCCGGGCGACTCCGGCGACTCTGGCCCTCGAAGCGTTCCGAGGGCCAGGCGCCGCAGGACGAACAGCCGGCTTCAGTGCAGGTGCACGGGCAGCGTGGACACGCCGTTCATGAGCCATCCGGGGATGCGCGTCAGGTCCTCCGCGGGCACCGCCAGTCGCAGCTGCGGGTATCGCTCGATCAGCGTGCTGAACACAACGTGAGCCTCGGCCCGGGCCAGCGGTGCGCCCAGGCAGTAGTGGATGCCGTGGCCGAAGGCGAGATGGCTGTTCGACTCGCGGGTGATGTCCAGCGTGTCACCCGCGGGGAACTGCTCCTCTTCCCGGTTGATGCCCATCAGCGCGAAGTGCACCAGATCGCCCTCGGCGAGCGTCACATCGCCCACCTCGATCGGCTTCGCGACGCGGTACGGCAGGGTGATCTGGACGGGGCCGTCGAAGCGCAGGACCTCCTCGATCGCGGAGTCCATGAGCTCGGGGCGCTCGCGGAGGAGTTCGAGCTGATCGCGGTGGGTGAGCAGGGCCCGCATGCCGTTGCTGAGCAGGTGAACCGTGGTCTCGTAGCCGGCGAGCAGCAGGACGACGACCATCGAGGTGAGTTCGTCCTCGGTGAGCGCGTCGTCGCCGTCACGTGCGGCGACGAGATCCGACAGCAGGTCGTCCTCAGGCTTGAGCCGCCTCAAGTTGATCAGTTCCCGGCTGTACTCGAGGATGGCGGTCGCGCCCTTCTCGAACTCCTCGAAGCTGTACATGCCGGGATTCACGACCACGTTGGTCCACTCGCGGAACTGGGCGTGATCGTTCTCCGGGATGCCGAGCAGCTCGCGGATCACGTTGAACGGCAGCGGAGACGCCAGCGCGGTGACCAGGTCGATGGGTTCCCCCTGATCGGCGGCGGCGAGGAGTTCGTCGGTCAGCTCCTGGATGCGAGCAGTCAGCTTCTCGACCTTGCGCCGGGTGAACACCGGGACCACCAGCTTCCGCAGGCGGGTGTGCTCCGGCGGGTCGCTGAACAGCACGATCGTGTGCAGGCCGCGCGCCACGTCCTCGGGAAGTTGGTCGGCGTAGGGGCCGATGCGCCAACCACCCCTCATCAGTCGCGGATCGGCCAGCAGCGCGCGCGTCTCCGCATAACCGGTCACCATCCAGGCCGGCATTCCGGTGGGATGCGCAAAAGAATGGACCGGCCCCTGGGCTACCAGGGCGGCGTACATGGCGTGCCGCTCGTCGCCCAGGACGGCAGTGAACGGACTGGGTTCGGCTTCAGTGTTCGTGGGGTCAGACACGGTGGCTCTTTTCGCAGGGGCAGTTACGTGGCATCTGCAACTAGCAGACGCGTCGGATGTCGACGGTTCCGCCGTCCGCGTCACGGTCAGACCCCTGCATGCGCCAAGTTCAGATACGTCTGGGGCACGCGGACTCTGTGCGTCGCCAGACCATCCGGCTCCGTCAAACTCCTCACGCAGTAACCAAGTTGGTTGGGTACCGGGCATGAAGACACCGGCCACCCGCCCGCTGTAACAGCCCGCGACTGAGACGTGGACCACACCGGGTGTCACGGACCGTCCCACAACCCGTCCCAGGCGAGCACTGTTTCCGCAGGTCAAACACCCTGGGACCGAACCGGCGTCCCAACCTTCCCGCCGACCATGGCGGTCCACGGGCGATCCGGCACAGGCTGGTCCCATGCCCACACGCCGTACCCGCCGCCGCACCCGCCGTCGCGTCCGTCCGCTGGCCGCCGCCCTGACCGTCGCCGCCGCGCTCACCCTGACGGCGTGCCACGACGGCCAGGGCCTGCGCGACGAGGGCCCGTCGAGCGCCGTCACCCTGAACGGCTCCGGCCCCCTGCCCGGCGGCTCCTACGGCTACGGCTACGGCTCCTACGGCTACGACTACGGCGTGTCGAACGACCCCGCCGGCCCCCACGCGGAGCCGCCGAGCGGGAACTCGTAGCCGGGCCGCCCGTTGTTGCCGCTGGTGCGGAACGGCTTGCCGTCGTCGTCGAGGGTCAGCGTGCCGTGCCGTGACCCGCTGGACCAGGTCAGCTCCAGCTGCCAGCGCACGTCGTACGCGGAGGCGTCGGCGCTCACGTAGTAGATCTCCGGGTCGAACGCGCTCACCTTGAACGGGAAGTCGGGGTGCCCCGCCTCGGGCACCAGCGCGGGCCGTGCCGCGTCGAGGGCGACGGTGAAGTACCGCGTCGGCACCCCGCCGCCGCAGCCGACCCCGGGATAGCCCATCGCGAAGTCGCTCCACGCCGGCGGCGAACGCTTCGCCACCGTACGGACCTTGACGTCCTCCACGACGACGGTCTCCGCGCCGGTCCCCTGCACGGTGAACTCCAGAAGCTGGTTCCCCGACGACACGGCCCCGTGCGCGGCCACCCAGGCGGGCGCGTCCTGTTCGAGGGGCGGCGGGGCGACCTGCCCCGGCTCCCGGTCGATCAGATAGTGCTGCGAACAGGGATCCGCCCAGGCGTAGGGCCGGGCCCGCACGGTCAGCGGGGCGGCCTCGGAGTCCTGCACACCGCCGCTCGCCGCCCCCTTCCCCTGCACGGACGCCGCCGCGCCCACGGGAGCGCCGTCGGAGTCCCCGTCCCGCCCCGAGCCACCGGACGGCAGACTCAGCGAGAGCGCGAGGGCGACGGACCCGAGCCCGGCCACGACCCCGACCCCGGCCAGCAACAACGGCCGACGCCGCCACCCCCGCGCGCCGCGCTCCTCCGGGACGACCCCGACGTTCACGACACCGACGTCCACGACACCGAAATCCACAACGTCGGCATCCGCCTCCGCCTCCACGGTGGAATCGGAACCGTCGGTCTTGTCCCCCTCACCACCGCCGCCGCCACCCCCGTCGGCGGCCGGCTTCCGCCCCCGGACCGCATCCGCCAGCACCCACCGCCGGTGCAGTTCGACGAGCTCCTGCGGGGACGCCTTGCAGAGCCGGGCCAGCCGCTCGACGGGGGCGTAGTCCGTCGGGACGGCGTCCCCGTTGCAGTAGCGGTGCAGCGTCGACGTACTCATGTGGAGCCGCTTCGCGAGCGTCCCGTAACTGAGCCCGGACCGCTCCTTCAACTCCCGCAGCAACTCCGCGAACTCGGCCGTAGACACCGTTCCCCACTCCCCATGTCCCATCCCGGCGTTCCAGGGATGGCGTGTTTGCCCAGGTCAGACCCGTTGCCGGCGTTCCAGCATCCCGGATCGTCGGCCAGGCATGGCAGCTGGGACGGATCCCCTCCCAAGCTGTGGCCATCCAAGCACGTCGCTCCAACCCGCCATCCCTGAAGAGGACTTGACCATGCGCATCCGCCGCACCCGCCACCTGCTCGCCCTCACCGCCCTGGCGGCCCTCGCCCTCACGGCCTGCGAGAACGGGACGGACGTCCAGGACGAGGGCGCGTCGAAGCCGACATCGTCGGCGCAGACGCCCACCGCCACCCAGCCGACCCCCACCACGGACGCGACCACCGACGCCGACGCGACGCCCGGCACGGGCACCGGAACAGGGACCGGGACGGGCACGTCGACCGGAACGGGATCGGGCACCGCCTCCACCCCGGCGCAGAACCCGCCGGCCCAGGCGCCGGCCGCGGCCGCCGAGGCGACGCTGCCCGCCGACCCGGGGGACCCCGCGAACCGGGTCACGTGCAACGGCTCGAACACCAAGGTCACCGCGCAGACCCTGACCCGTCCCCTGAACCACATGCTGCTCACGGTCACCAACACCGGCAGCAAGATCTGCGACCTCCACTACTACCCGGTCCTGAAGTTCGACGGCGCGCAGTCGGTGCCGCCGGTGGACGAGGACACGCAGCCGCAGGCCGTGACGACCCTCGCGCCCGGCGAGTCCGGCTACGCGGGCGTGCGGCTGTCCGCCGCCGACGGCAGCGGCGAGGGCGGCACGACCTCCAAGAACCTGACGATCTACTTCAAGGGCAGGAACCCGAGCAGCGACGGCGGCGCGCCCGCGAAGCCGTCGCTGCCCGCGGGCGGCGTCTACTACGACAACTCGCTGACCGTGACGTACTGGCAGCAGAGCATGGAGGACGTCCTGTCCTGGTGAAGGGCG
The DNA here is from genome assembly GCF_053594615.1 of Streptomyces sp. NPDC001858. NCBI lineage: Bacteria > Bacillati > Actinomycetota > Actinomycetes > Kitasatosporales > Streptomycetaceae > Streptomyces > Streptomyces sp. NPDC001858. The sequence goes on along the minus strand of NZ_JBSFEV010000001.1, from coordinate 18,305 downwards.
TGAGGGGGCTACCGCAGCTTCTGGGCCGCCTCCGTGGCCCAGTAGGTGAGGATGTTCCGCGCCCCGGCCCGCTTGATGCCGGTCAGCGTCTCGAAGATCGCCCGGTCCCGGTCGACCCAGCCCTTCTCGGCGGCGGCCTCGATCATCGAGTACTCGCCGGAGATCTGGTAGGCGGCCACGGGCACGTCCACCGCGTCCGCGACCCGCGCCAGGATGTCGAGGTAGGGCCCGGCCGGCTTGACCATGACCATGTCGGCGCCCTCTTCGAGATCGAGCGCGAGCTCGCGCAGCGACTCCCGGACATTGGCCGGATCCTGCTGGTAGGTCTTCCGGTCCCCCTGCAACGAGGACCCGACGGCCTCCCGGAACGGTCCGTAGAACGCGGACGAATACTTTGCGGTGTAGGCGAGGATCGCGACATCCTCCCGCCCGATCTGGTCGAGGGCGTCGCGGACGACGCCGATCTGGCCGTCCATCATCCCGCTGGGCCCCACCACATGCGCCCCGGCATCGGCCTGGACCTGGGCCATCTCGGCATACCGCTCCAGGGTGGCGTCGTTGTCGACGCGCCCTTCGGAGTCCAGCACCCCGCAGTGGCCGTGATCGGTGGTCTCGTCGAGGCACAGATCGGACATCACCAGCAGCTCGTCGCCGACCTCGGCGCGGACGTCGCGAAGGGCGACCTGAAGGATCCCGTCCGGATCGGTCCCGGCGGTCCCGAGCGCGTCCTTCTTGGACTCCTCCGGCACCCCGAAGAGCATGATCCCGGAGACCCCCGCCTGCACGGCCTCCAGCGCGGCCTTCTTCAGACTGTCGCGGGTGTGCTGCACGACCCCGGGCATGGCCTGGATCGGCACCGGCTCGCTCACGCCCTCCCGCACGAACGCGGGGAGGATGAAATCAGCCGGGTGCAGCCGGGTCTCCGCGACCATGCGCCGCATGACAGGAGTGCTCCGCAGCCGCCGAGGCCGCGACCCGGGAAAAGAACCGTACGTCGTCATAGGCCTAACGCTACGCCTGCTTTCCAGCCCGTCCGGCGCTTGAGGACGAGGCCGTCCAGGCCGAAGGGGGTCTGGGGGCGCAGCCCCCAGGGACGGGAACGGGAAGGGGCGGCGGGGGCGAAAAACCCCTCACCGCCCCACCCCGCTCCACTACGTCAGGTGGCCCTGCGTCGCCGAGCCCCCGGCCGCCGCTCACTCGGCCGGCTCACCTGGTCGCCCGCCTCCTGCGCAGCCGCCCGCCGCCGCAGGCCGTAGTCGGCCAGCGCCTCCGCGAGCTTGTGCACGGACGGCTCCGGAGCCATCACGTCCACCCGCAGACCGTGCTCCTGCGCGGTCTTGGCGGTGGCCGGCCCGATGCACGCGATGACCGTCACGTTGTGCGGCTTGCCGGCGATCCCGACCAGGTTGCGCACCGTGGAGGACGACGTGAACAGAACGGCGTCGAACCCGCCCCCCTTGATCGCCTCCCGGGTCTCCGCCGGCGGCGGCGAGGCCCGCACGGTCCGGTAGGCGGTGACGTCGTCGACCTCCCAGCCCAGCTCGATCAGCCCGGCGACCAGCGTCTCCGTGGCGATGTCGGCCCGCGGCAGGAACACCCGGTCGATCGGGTCGAAGACCGGGTCGTAAGGCGGCCAGTCCTCCAACAGGCCCGCCGCGGACTGCTCCCCGCTCGGCACCAGATCCGGCTTCACGCCGAAGGCGACCAGCGCCTTGGCGGTCTGCTCGCCCACGGCCGCGACCTTGATGCCCGCGAAGGCACGCGCGTCGAGCCCGTACTCCTCGAACTTCTCCCGCACGGCTTTCACCGCGTTCACCGAGGTGAAGGCGATCCACTCGTACCGGCCCGTCACCAGGCCCTTGACCGCCCGCTCCATCTGCTGCGGGGTCCGCGGCGGCTCGACGGCGATCGTCGGCACCTCGTGCGGCACGGCTCCGTACGACCGCAGTTGGTCGGAGAGCGACACCGCCTGCTCCTTCGTCCGCGGCACGAGCACCTTCCAGCCGAACAGCGGCTTGGACTCGAACCATGACAACTGGGCGCGCTGGGCGGGTGCGGAACGCTCGCCGACCACCACTATCACCGGCCGGCCGCCCTCGGGCGAGGGCAGCGCCTTCGCCTGCTTCAGGGTCTGCGCGATCGTGCCGAGGGTCGCCGTCCACGTGCGCTGCCGGGTCGTCGTCCCGGCCACCGTGACCGTCATCGGCGTATCGGGCTTGCGCCCCGCCGACACCAGTTCCCCGGCGGCCGAGGCCACGGAGTCCAGCGTCGTCGACACGACGACGGTGCCGTCCGACGCCCCGACCTCCGTCCAGCAACGGTCCGAAGCGGTCCGCGCGTCGACGAAGCGGACGTCCGCGCCCTGCGCGTCGCGCAGCGGCACACCGGCGTACGCGGGCACGCCGACGGCGGCCGCGACACCGGGTACGACCTCGAAGGGGACGCCGGCCGCCGCGCACGCGAGCATTTCCTCCGCCGCGTACGTATCCAGTCCCGGGTCCCCGGACACCGCACGGACGACCCGCCTGCCGCCCCGCGCGGCCTCCATGACAAGATGTGCGGCATCGCGCACAGCGGGTACCTCAACGGTTGTTGACTTACCGTCAACAATGGTCGGGAGGGGCGCGCCCGTGCCCGGAAGAGGGTCCGACGAAGGACCCGCTTCCGCGTTCACGACGGCGACGCCCGGCCTCGCGTGCGACCGTACGACGTCGAGCACCTCGTGCTCGGCGACGAGGACGTCCGCGTGCGCCAGCGCCTCCACGGCGCGCAGAGTCAGTAGTCCCGGATCCCCGGGTCCGGCACCCAGAAAGGTGACGTGCCCGTGTTCAGGACCAGCGGCTGGAAGGGTGGTGGGGCTCACTGTGCTCGCTCCCCCATCAGACCGGCCGCGCCCTGGGCAAGCATCTCGGCGGCGAGTTCGCGACCGAGCGCCATTGCCCCGTCGTGCGTCTCGGGCACGGGACCGGTGGTGGACAGCTGCACCGTACGAGTGCCGTCGGTCGTGCCGACGACGCCGCGCAGGCGCATTTCTTTGACAATCTGCCCGTCGGCCAGCAGGTCGGCCAGCGCGCCCACAGGGGCGCTGCAACCGGCCTCCAGGGCGGCGAGCAGGGACCGTTCGGCGGTCACGGCGGCCCGGGTGAACGGGTCGTCGAGCTCACCGAGAGCGGCGACGAGGTCCGCGTTGGCCGCGGCGCATTCGATCGCCAGTGCTCCCTGGCCGGGAGCGGGCAAAACCGTGTCTATCGACAGGAAGTCGGTGACCTCGTCGAGGCGGCCCATGCGGCTCAGGCCGGCTGCGGCCAGCACGACCGCGTCCAGCTCGCCCTCGTGCACGTACCGGATCCGCGTGTCGACGTTCCCGCGGATCGGCACCGTCTCGATGTCCAGCCCGTGGGTGCGCGCGTACGCGTTCAGCTGCGCCATGCGGCGCGGCGAACCGGTGCCTATGCGCGCCCCGCGCGGCAGATCGGTGAACTTCAGCGCGTCCCGGGCGACGATCACGTCGCGGGGGTCCTCGCGCACCGGTACGGCGGCCAGGACGAGGTCCTCGGGCTGCGCGGTCGGCAGGTCCTTCAGCGAGTGAACCGCGAAGTCGACCTCGCCTTTGGCCAGCGCCTCGCGCAGCGCGGTCACGAAGACTCCCGTGCCGCCGATCTGTGCGAGCTGCTCGCGGGAGACATCGCCGTAGGTGGTGATCTCGACGAGCTCCACGGGCCGTCCGGTCACCTGGCTCACGGCGTCCGCGACCTGCCCGGACTGGGCCATGGCGAGTCTGCTTCGCCTCGTCCCCAGTCTCAGTGCCTTACTCATGCCGTTCATGCCGGCCCTCGGTTCTCTGCGTTCTTCTCGGTGCTTTCCTCGGCCCGGGACACGGCGGCCACCGATTCCGGGTCGAGGTCGAACAGGGTCCGCAGCGCGTCCGCGTACCCGGCGCCGCCGGGCTCGGCCGCGAGCTGCTTGACCCGTACGGTCGGCGCGTGCAACAGCTTGTCGACGACCCGCTTCACGGTCTGCGTGATCTCGGCGCGGTGCTTGTCGTCCAGCCCGGGCAGCCGCCCGTCGAGCCGGGCGATCTCGTTCGCCACCACATCGGCGGCCATGGCGCGCAGGGCGACCACGGTCGGCGTGATGTGCGCGGCCCGCTGCGCGGCGCCGAACGCGGCGACCTCGTCGGCGACGATCCGCCGCACCTGGTCGACGTCGGTGGCCATCGGAGCGTCGGCCGAGGCCTCCGCCAGCGACTCGATGTCGACCAGCCGCACCCCGGCGAGCCGGTGCGCGGCCGCGTCGACGTCCCGCGGCATCGCGAGGTCGAGCAGGAAGAGGACGGGCTGCGGGCGGACGGCCGTGGGCACCGACTCGGGCCGACGGCGCTCGGGGATCCGGCCGACGGTGGCGGCGGTCGCGGCGAGCGCGGTGATCAGCTCGGCGTCGGTCTCGGGGCTGCGGCGGGCGGCGAGCCGCCGGTCCACGGTCGCGTTGTCGACCCAGGCGGCGTGCTGCTCCAGCGTGGCCGCGTCCATGCCGGCCACGGCGGCCTCCCCCATCACGGAGAAGCCGGACGTCGGCTGCACGGGGGCCTGCTGGACGGCGGCCAGGTCGAGCGGACAGCCCTCGTCGGCCCCGATGGAGGTGGGCGGCAACGACCGCACACCGTCCGGGGCCTCGGCGTCGAAGGCGACGGAGGCGGCGGAGGCATCGAAGGCGGCGGCGGGCACGCCCGTGCGGCCCTCGACGGCCGCGGCGATCGCCTCCGCCGTCAGGACCAGGCCCGTAGCCCCGGTACAGGAGACGGCCACATCGGCACGTGTCAGCTCGGCCGGCACCGATTCCATCGGTACCGCACGGGCCGACACGCCCGAGCCGTCGGCTTCGACGAGTATCTGGGCGAGCCGCTCGGCGCGGTCGAAGGTCCGGTTGGCGACGACGATCTCGGCGACCCCGGCGCGCGCGAGCGTGGCGGCGGCCAGCGAGGACATCGAGCCGGCGCCGATGACCAGCGCCCGCTTGCCCCGCGCCCACTCCTGCACGTCCCCGCCCGCGGCCAACTGCTCCAGGCCGAACGTGACCAGGGACTGCCCGGCGCGGTCGATGCCGGTCTCGGAGTGAGCGCGCTTGCCGACCCGCAGCGCCTGCTGGAACAGGTCGTTCATCAGCCGCCCGGCGGTGTGCAGCTCCTGCGTCCGGGCCAGCGAGTCCTTGATCTGCCCGAGGATCTGCCCCTCGCCGACGACCATCGAGTCCAGCCCGCAGGCCACCGAGAAGAAGTGGTGGACGGCCCGGTCCTCGTAATGCACATAGAGGTAGGGGGTGAGCTCCTCCAGGCCGACGCCGCTGTGCTGGGCGAGCAGCGTGGACAGCTCGGCGACGCCCGCGTGGAACTTGTCCACGTCGGCGTACAGCTCGATCCGGTTGCAGGTGGCGAGGACGCCGGCCTCGGCGGCCGGTTCGGCGGCGACCGTGTCCTGGAGCAGCTTGAGCTGGGCGTCCGTGGACAGCGAGGCCCGCTCCAGCACGCTCACGGGTGCGCTGCGGTGGCTCAGTCCGACGACGAGGAGACTCATGCCGGCATCACGGCGGGTACGTCCCCGTCGGGTCCCTGGTCGGGGGCGGAGGCGCCCTGGCCGACGGGCGCGGCCAGGGCGGCTTCGTTCGCCGCGGCCTCCTCGCCGGCCTTGCGCTGCTCGTGGAAGGCGAGGATCTGCAGCTCGATGGAGAGGTCGACCTTGCGCACGTCGACGCCGTCCGGCACGGCCAGCACGGTCGGCGCGAAGTTCAGGATGGAGGTGACCCCGGCGGCCACGAGCCGGTCGCAGACCTGCTGGGCGACGGACGGCGGAGTGGTGATCACGCCGATCGACACGCCGTTGTCGGAGATGATCTTCTCCAGGCCGTCGCTGTGCTGCACGGAGATCCCGGCGACCTGCTTGCCGGCCATCGTGGGATCGGCGTCGATGAGCGCCGCGACCCGGAATCCACGCGAGGCGAACCCCCCGTAATTGGCGAGGGCCGCGCCGAGGTTGCCGATGCCGACGATGACGACCGGCCAGTCCTGGGTGAGACCCAGCTCACGGGAGATCTGGTAGACGAGATATTCGACGTCGTAGCCGACACCGCGCGTTCCGTAGGAACCCAGGTAGGAGAAATCCTTGCGCAGCTTGGCGGAGTTGACGCCCGCCGCGGCCGCGAGCTCCTCGGAGGAGACCGTGGGTACCGAGCGCTCCGACAGTGCGGTCAGCGCGCGAAGGTACAGCGGAAGCCGGGCGACGGTGGCCTCGGGAATCCCTCGGCTACGGGTCGCCGGTCGGTGAGTTCGGCCAGTTGCCACGGTGCTCCTGCGGGTAGAGCGGGGCTGCAGGCGGTCACACGTACCCGGACCGCCCCGTCGACAGCAGGCTATGTCTTTGTGAACGCGTGCACAAAGATGGTGTCCGATTTGCCCGCCCAACGTGACCGGGGTCACGCGTGTCATTCCAGGGGGCAAAACCGCCACTCTCCTCGTGAATCCCGCCCCCGAGACAAAGCCGCCATCGATCCTAAACGACGATCGGTACAGCCTTGTACTACATGGTCAGTTCGGCCGACCCGATCACCCGGTCAGCTCCTTGCGCAACCGCCCCTCGTCCACCCGCCAGAACGTGTGCTGACGGCCGTCCACCAGGACCACCGGAATCTGCTCCCAGTACTGGTCGTAGAGGTCCCGGTCCTCGGCGATGTCTTTCTGCTCCCAGGGCACGCCGAGTTCCGCGCAGACCTTTTCGATCACGAGCTCCGCGTCGTCGCACAGATGACAACCGGACTTGCGAATGAGCGTGACCGACCGCTCGCGGGGGTCGGCCTTACGTCGAAAGAGGGGAGTCATACCGCCATTCTCGCGCTTCTTTAACGGCCCGGTCGCGGAGAGTTCACACCCTGCGAACCTCGTGCCTGCGGAACCACCGAACAGACTGGCTATGCTCACGCCATGGCCGCTCTAGGATGGCTCACTCCCCGTAGGCGCTCCGCCACGGCGCGGAGCGTGTTGGCAGGCGAGGCCTCGGCGGAGGCAGCCCGCAAGTCCACTCAGGAAGCACAGGACGCGCTCGACGCCCAGGACAGCCTGGACGCTTCCGACCGGGAACCGCAGTTCCCCGTGCACGGCGACGCGCTGGCCGCCGCCTTCTTCGACCTCGACAACACCGTGATGCAGGGCGCCGCGCTCTTCCACTTCGGCCGCGGCCTGTACAAACGGAAGTTCTTCGAGACCCGCGACCTGGCCCGCTTCGCCTGGCAGCAGGCGTGGTTCCGGCTGGCCGGCGTCGAGGACCCCGAACACATGCAGGAGGCCCGCGACTCGGCGCTGTCGATCGTCCAGGGCCACCGCGTCGCCGAGCTGATGTCCATCGGCGAGGAGATCTACGACGAGTACATGGCCGAGCGCATCTGGCCGGGCACCCGCGCCCTCGCCCAGGCCCACCTGGACGCCGGCCAGAAGGTGTGGCTCGTCACAGCCGCCCCGGTCGAGATCGCCCAGGTGATCGCCCGCCGCCTCGGCCTCACCGGCGCGCTGGGCACGGTCGCGGAGTCGGTCGACGGCGTCTACACCGGCAAGCTGGTCGGCGAGCCCCTGCACGGCCCCGCGAAGGCGGAGGCGGTGCGCGCGCTGGCGGCGGCGGAGGACCTGGACCTCGCCCGCTGCGCCGCCTACAGCGACTCCCACAACGACATCCCGATGCTGTCGCTCGTCGGCCACCCCTACGCCATCAACCCCGACAGCAAGCTCCGCAAGCACGCCCGCAAGCTCGACTGGCGGCTGCGCGACTACCGCACGGGCCGCAAGGCGGCGAAGGTCGGCATCCCGGCGGCGGCCGGCGTGGGCGCGGTGGCGGGCGGCACGGCGGCGGCGATCGCCCTGTCCCGCCGCCGGCGCTGACCCGAGGCACACCGGACACACGAGAACACACGCGTCACACAAGAAGCGGCCGAGGCGGTTGTAGTACCGCCTCGGCCGCTTTCGTCATGCCGCCCGACAACACCCCACACTCACGAGCAAACCCGGCCAATCCAACGGTCGTACCCCCGTAACCGCACATCCAGTCCTGTTGTCCGCGCACAGCCACAACACGCCCCGTACCGACCCGAAACTCGAACCGTTTCGATCAACAATCTCTCACCCTGTGCAACTTGATCGAGCGTCAATAGGCCACAGAAGCGACGTAATCGATGATTTGAGCAACTCGGTGTAGCAGGGCCTGCACGAAGCGTTATTCTCCTCAAACGCAATCCGGTGCCCCTCCTGTCGCTACGACGGGTGAACGGTTCCGTACTGCACGTGATGGAAGCTCTGCCTCTGGGAGTCCCGTGTACCCACACGTCGGGGTTGACACCTCGGGCCTGGCTACGCTGCGCGCAACGGTCGCTACGGTCCAGGACCTGTTGCGCGGCTTCGTCCCCACCGCGTACGCCGTCCCCGCCTTCGCCGCCGCACCCGTCGGTCCGTGCTACGCACTGGCCGACGGCACCGCCGCGGTCGGCAGACGAGGACGCACGGCCGGCGCGCCCGCGGCCCGTCGGCCCGCCGCCGACAGCGACAGCGCCCGGATGATGGACCTCGTCGAACGCGCCCAGGCCGGCGAGGCCGACGCGTTCGGACGCCTGTACGACCAGTACAGCGACACGGTCTACCGCTACATCTACTACCGAGTGGGCGGCAAGGCGACCGCCGAAGATCTCACCAGCGAGACGTTCCTGCGCGCCCTGCGCCGCATCGGCACGTTCACCTGGCAGGGCCGCGACTTCGGCGCCTGGCTCGTCACCATCGCCCGCAACCTCGTCGCCGACCACTTCAAGTCGAGCCGCTTCCGGCTCGAGGTGACGACCGGCGAGATGCTCGACGCCAACGAGGTCGAGCGCTCCCCCGAGGACTCCGTCCTGGAGTCCCTCTCCAACGCCGCGCTGCTGGACGCCGTGCGCCGGCTCAACCCCCAGCAACAGGAGTGCGTGACCCTGCGCTTCCTCCAGGGCCTGTCCGTCGCCGAGACCGCGCGCGTGATGGGCAAGAACGAGGGCGCGATCAAGACCCTCCAGTACCGGGCCGTCCGCACCCTCGCCCGTCTCCTCCCGGAAGACGCCCGCTGACCCCGCCCGCCCCTCTCTCCTCCCGCATTCCTCTCCCCCGTCCCCGACGCCACACACTCCGTGACGCCAACTCACCTTCAGTGAAAGTCCGTTGCCTTCCCGATCCGATCATCCGCAGTCCGTAACCCAAGTGCCGCGCCAGTCGTTGTGCGGGATACAGGCTCCCTGTGGTCACCTCCCGGCCGACCCCGATCACTCGATCGTGTGGACCCGGCCGGGAGCGTGCAACCCTCAGGACCCCCGGGGAGTCGACCGTCATGACGAGAGGAGGTGCCGCCAGTGATCGCGAACGTATCGGCGCACCGGCGGGCGAACGCCTTCGCCCAGGCCCTGGAGGAGCAGTCCGACCAGGGCACGGCGGCCGAGCAGACCGAAGGATCACCGCCGGCACCGGCCGCTGCGGACCAGACCGGGCAGGGCCAGCTGCTGGCCCTCGCCACGAGTCTCGCCGAGCTGCCCAAGCCGGAGATGGACCCCGAGGTCAAGGTCGTCCAGCGGGCCCAGTTGGTCGCCGCAATGGAGGCCATGCTGCAGGCGGGTGCCGCGGGAGGCGAAGCGTCGGACCCTTCGGTGCCGGAGCAACGCTCCCACCGGGCCAGGGGCACTCACCGGGCCGGTCCCCTGGGCAAGTTCCGACCACGTTCCCGCCTCGCCAAGGGCCTCACCGCGGGCGGCCTCAGCGTCGGCGTCGCGGCGGGCGCCTTCGGCGGCGTGGCCGCCGCGAGCTCCGACGCCCTCCCGGGCGACGGGCTCTACGGGCTGAAGCGCGGCATCGAGGACTTCAAGCTCAACTACCTGGCCGACGGGGACGGCGAGCGCGGACGCACATATCTCGACCAGGCCTCCACCCGGCTCAGCGAAGCCCGCCGGCTCATGGAACGGGGCCGCAGCGGCGACCTCGACCACGAGTCCCTCGGCGAGATCCGCCGCGCCCTGAACGGCATGCAGCACGACGCCTCGGAAGGCCATCGCCTGCTCCACGAGGCGTACGAACGCGACCCGAACTCCCTCGGCCCCATCCAGGCCCTGGAAGCCTTCTCCCGCTCGCACCGCGAGGTCTGGGGCGCCCTGCGCGACCGCCTGCCGGTCCAGCTCGGCGACGTCAGTCAGCAGGTCTCGTCCGTCTTCGAGGCCATAGACGAAGAGGTCGCCCCGCTGCAGTCCCTGCTCCCGCAACCCCCGGCCCAGGGCGGCGGCGGCACCCGCCAGGGCGGTCCCGGCTCGACGTCCACCGGCACCTCGGACACCGACCACTCGACCACCCCCGGCACCGGCGCCGACACCTCCGAGGGCACCGGCAGCAGCGCCGGCAGCCCCAGCAAGTCGTCCACCTCGGGCAGCACCGGCGAGGACGGCCTCCTCGGCGGCAACACGGGCGGCCTGCTCGACCCCCCGAAGGACACCGGCGTCACCGCCCCGACGACCACCCTCCCCACAACCCAACCCGACGTCACCCTCCCCCCCCTCCTCCCCGGCCTCCTCCCAGGCCTGGGCATCGACAGCGAGGACGAGCAGTAACACCCAACACAACGGCGGTGGGGGTGCCCTTCTCAAGAAGGGCACCCCCACCGCCGTACTACTGACCTCGCACCGCTCCGCGGGCTTCGCCCGGCTGCGCCGGACTCCGTCCGCCGGCTCACCGGAGCGCCAGCCCCGGCACACGGCCACCCGTCAGAAGAACACCGACCGCCGCTGCACCAGCAGTTTGTAGAGCGTGTGCTGGATCTGTTCTCTCACCTGGTCCGTCAGGTTGAACATCAGCATGGGGTCCTCCGCCGCCTCCGGCGGGTAGCCGTCCGTGGGGATCGGTTCGCCGAACTGGATCGTCCACTTGGTCGGCAACGGGATGCCGCCCAGGGGGCCCAGCCAGGGGAACGTCGGCGTCAGCGGGAAGTACGGGAAGCCCAGCACCCGCGCCAACGTCTTGGCGTTGCCGATCATCGGGTAGATCTCCTCCGCCCCGACGATCGAGCACGGGATGATCGGAGCCCCCTGCCGCAGGGCCGTGGAGACGAAGCCGCCCCGGCCGAACCGCTGCAGCTTGTACCGCTCGCTGAAGGGCTTCCCGATGCCCTTGAAGCCCTCCGGCATCACCCCGACCACCTCGCCCTGCGCCAGCAGCCGTTCGGCGTCCTCCGCGCAGGCAAGGGTGTGACCGAGCTTGCGGGCCAGCTCGTTGACCACCGGCAGCATGAACACGAGGTCGGCCGCGAGGAGCCGCAGATGCCGTCCCGCCGGGTGATGGTCGTGGACGGCGACCTGCATCATCAGGCCGTCCATCGGAACCGTCCCGGAGTGGTTGGCGACGATCAGCGCGCCACCCTCCGCCGGGATGTTCTCGACGCCCTTCACCTCGACCCGGAAGTACTTCTCGTACACCGGCCGCAGCAGGGACATCAGGACCTGGTCGGTCAGTTCCTCGTCATAGCCGAAGTCGTCGACCTCGTAGTCGCCCGTGAGGCGCCGGCGCAGGAAGGCCAGCCCGCCCGCGATCCGCCGCTCAAGGCCGCCCCCGTCCTCGCCCGACCGTTCCTCACCCGTCACAGGAACATCATCCTGCCCGATCGCCCTGGTGGGCAGGGGCTGGACCTCACCGACCTCGCCGATCTCCCGGACCGGCGCGGGCTCGCCGTTCCTGCGCCGGCTCCCCGCACCCCGGCGCCGGGGCGGCCGCGCCACGGCGCTCCCCCGGGTCCGGTCGTCGTCGAACGGAATGACCTTGGCGTCCGCCATCGTTGATGCGCTCCTCAGTTGGCGCTCTGCGTCGGGGGGTGGGCCGGCCGCCCGGCCGGGGACCGGCCGCCGCCCGACAGCGGCAGCGGCACCGCGGCGATCCGGTCGACGGCCGCGGCGACGGCCTCGGGCGGCAGCAGTCCCGGCCCGTGACTGCGCGCGAACTCCGCGAACGTCTCGGCCGTGGTGTACCGGGGTGTGAACCCCAGCGTCTCGCGCATCTGGACCGTCGACACGACCCGGCCGTGGGTGAGCAGCCGGATCTGCTCGGGCGAGAAGTCCGTCATGCCGAGCGTACGCACCAGGGACCCCGCCCAGGTGACGGCCGGCAGCAGCAGCGGCACCGTGGGCCGCCCGAGCCGCCGCGAACACTGCGACAGCAACAGCACGCCGTCCCCGGCGATGTTGAAGGTGCCGCTGTTCAGCGTGCCCCGCTCCGGATCGTGCGAGGCGATCCGCAGCACCTCGATCACATCGTCCTCGTGCACGAACTGCAGCCGGGGGTCGTAGCCGAACACGGTCGGCAGCACGGGCAGCGAGAAGTACGAGGCGAGCGGCGTCTCGGCGGTGGGCCCGAGGATGTTCGCGAACCGCAGCACGCACACGGCGACATCGGGCCGCCGCCGGGCGAAGCCCCGCACATACCCCTCCACCTCGACCGTGTCCTTCGCGAAGCCGCCGCTCGGCAACGACTTGGCCGGCGTGGTCTCGGTGAACACGGCGGGATCCCGCGGCGCGGACCCGTACACGTTCGTGCTGGACTTCACGACGAGCCGCTTCACCTGCGGCGACTTCTGACACGCCCCGAGCAGCTGCATGGTCCCGATGACGTTGGTCTCCTTGACCGTCGTCCGGCTGCCACTGCCGAGCGCGGTCGCCGTCACGTCCAGGTGGACGACCGTGTCCGCACCGCTCTCGGCGAGCACCCGCGCGATGGTGGGCTGCCGGATGTCGGCCTGGATGAAGTCGGCGCCCCCGAGATGGTGCTCGGGCCGCACGGCGTCCACGGCGACCACCCGGTCGACCTGTGGGTCACGCTGGATCCGTCGTACGAACCGGCCCCCCAGCTGACGGGCCACTCCGGTAACGAGCACGACCTTCCCCAAGATCAGCGCCTTCCTTCCGTCCTGGAACCGCTGCCGCCCTGCCGAGTTCCCCGTCTGCGGGCCAACTTAGCGGGTCGGTGTTGCGCTGTGATGACCGCGCGATGCGCGAGGTGACCAGAACGTGCGGTCGTACGCCCGGATCGGCCATGATGCCCGTCCAGGCATACGCACGGCGTTCAGCCGACCGCACGACCCGTGCACATACGTGTGGCCCCCCACCGATAACACGGTGGGGGGCCACACGACGCCAACGCGGCTCGCGTCGCGCGAAGTAAGACCAGTGCTTACTTCTTGTTGCGACGCTGAACGCGGGTGCGCTTCAGCAGCTTGCGGTGCTTCTTCTTGGCCATCCGCTTGCGCCGCTTCTTGATAACAGAGCCCACGACTACCCTCGCTCACTTCTCATCACTCGGTGCTGGGCGCCATGGGCCCATACGACCTACGAGGGGCTAGCCTACCCGCCCACGGGCTGAGGTCGTAATCGAGGGGCCGGAGGGGCCCGAGACGGCCCTGAGGCCGGCCCCCTCCAGCCTGAGGTCTGCCCTGCGGACAGACCTCGGGACCTCGGCCGTCAGGCGGTTTCCACCCCCACATAGCTCTCGCGGAGGTACTCGTGAACCGCTTGCTCGGGGACGCGGAAGGACCGCCCCACCCGAATCGCGGGCAGATGACCACTGTGCACCAGCCGGTACACGGTCATCTTCGACACTCGCATCACCGAGGCGACTTCCGCCACGGTAAGGAACTGAACCTCGTTCAGAGGCCTCTCGCCAGCTGCAGCCATGACACACCTGAACCTTCCGCACTCGACTCTTCGGCCACCGGCTTCCCCTTCCGGTGACTCTTCGTCGCTGCGTGCTCACTCCCCAATGTAGGGGCGGGTGATGCGAGTGGGGAAGAGGTGCACCCATCAGCGGCCTACTGTGACAGACACGCTCGATTGAGTACGTAGCGGGTCAGCGGCCTGTAGTAACCGGACCGCACAGCGTCATCAAGTGGAACGACGACGGACACGACCCCCTCGGCCTCCCCCACGAACAGCGCGGGGTCATCGGTGTCCGCCAGCCCGATGGCCTCGAACCCCAGCTGACCTGCCCCGCAGACCCATCCGTGGTCCCCGATCACCAGCTCCGGCAGCGGCCCACCACCCTCGGCGGCCGCGGCCAGAGCGACCCGAACCGGCAGCGGAGAATGACTGTGGACACCGGTCGCACAACCGGCGCGTTCACCCCCGGCCTCCCGGACGACCGCGACCCCCCGTACGTAATCAAGGTTGTGCGTACGTAGACCGAACCGGGTCGTTATGTCGACACAGTGACCCTGCGCCGGGGTGAGGACATCACATCCCGCCGCCGACAAAGCGTCTGCAAGACCGGCGTAGAACCCCAGCAGCCGATGGGGATGCCCGGTGCCGAGGAGCACGGGAGCACCACGCTGGGCAACCGAGGCGAGCCGCGCCGCGAACGCGTCCAGCGCGGCGACCGTCCGCTCGGGATCGATCACATCATGCCCGGACACGCATCCAGGATCGGCCGAAACCCCACACTTGTCCGCCATCAACGCGATCAGATCCCGCTGCCCCCAACTCCATTCAGGATCAAGCCCGATCAACACCCGAGGATCCCGAGCAGCGAACAGCCGATAACTCCGCAGACTCTCCTCCCGCGAGGTGGCCACCACCCCGGCCAGCCGCGCAGCAAGCAGATGCGCCCGAAGGGCCTCGGAACTCAACACACGTCGATGCTGACGCCTGAAAGGCAGCTACAGGACGGAAACGGCACCAACACAGCACCCTTGGCCTAACCGACTCAGCCCGTCCGGCGCTTGAGGACGAGGCCCTTTCAGGGCCGAACGGGGGTCTGGGGGCAGAGCCCCCAGGGTCGGGAATGGGAAGGGGCGGCGGGGGCGAGAAACTACGCCAGGAGCCCCCGCAACGGAAACACCGCCCGCCGAGTGGCCAGCACCGCCTGATCCAAGCGATCAGCGGGGTCGTACCCCGCGTCCCACGCCGCCCACCCCACCGGCCACCGCCCATCGGTCATCCGCCCCGGCCCCAACTGCCGCGTACGAGCGAACACCTCCTGCCGCCAGCTCTCCGGAATCACCGTCTCCGGAGCCACCGGCGCCCCCGCCGCCACCCCCACCAGATGCGCCCACGACCGCGGCACCACCTCCACCACCGCATAGCCGCCCCCGCCCAACGCGACCCACTTCCCCCCGGCGTACTCGTGCGCCAGCTCATGACAGGCCACCTGCACAGCCCGCTGGGCATCGAGCGACACCGCGAGATGGGCCAGCGGATCCTCGAAGTGCGTATCGGCCCCGTGCTGCGTCACCAGCACATCCGGCCGGAAGTCGGCGATCAGCTCCGGCACCACCGCGTGGAACGCCCGCAACCACCCCGCGTCCCCGGTCCCCGCCGGCAGCGCGACGTTCACCGCGGACCCCTCCCCCGCCCCGGCCCCGGTCTCCTCGGGCCACCCCGTCTGCGGGAACAACGTCCGAGGATGCTCGTGCAACGAGATCGTCAGCACGCGCGGATCCTCCCAGAACGCCGCCTGCACCCCGTCCCCGTGATGCACGTCCACGTCCACATACGCGACCCGCTCGGCCCCCAGCTCCAACAACCGCGCAATGGCCAGCGACGCGTCGTTGTAGATGCAGAACCCCGACGCGCCCCCCGGCATCGCATGATGCAACCCGCCCGAGAAGTTCACCGCGTGCAGCGCGTCCCCCCGCCACACGGCCTCCGCAGCGCCCACAGAGAGCCCGGCGATGAGAGCGGACACCTCGTGCATCCCGGCGAAGGCCGGATCGTCCATCGTCCCCAGCCCGTACGACTGATCCGCCGCCCCCGGCTCCACCGACGCCGCCTTGACGGCCGCGACGTAGTCCTCCCGGTGCACCAGCCGCAACGTCGACTCCCCGGCGGGCTTCGCCGCGACGACGTCCAGCTCCCGGTCGAGCCCCAGGGCGCCGACCAGCCTCCGGGTCAGCTCCAGCCGGACCGGATCCATCGGATGCTCGGGCCCGAAGTCATAGCCCGTTACTGCCTCGTCCCACATCAGCTGTGCGCGGCCGCTCATGCCCGCCACCGTATCGGTCCGGTTGAGCGGCGAACGACCGGGCGTACACCAACGTCACCAGCACCAACACCATCGGCACCACCATCGCCCCCCGGTAGCTCCAAGCGTCCCCGAGCGCCCCCACCAACGGCGAACCGACCAGGAAACCGACGTAATTGAAGATATTGAGACGAGCGATCGCCGCATCCGAAGCCCCCGGGAACAACCGCCCCGCCGCCGCGAACGTCTGCGGCACCAGCACGCACAACCCGAACCCCACCAACGTGAACCCCAGCATCCCCACCCACGCCCCGGGCGCGACCGCCACCACCGCGAACCCCGCAGCCGCCACCACAGCCCCCAGCCGCACCACCGCCGCGGCCCCGAACCGCCGCACCCCGACATCCCCGATGGCCCGCCCGAGCAGCGTGGTCACCATATAGACGTTGTACGGGACGGTCGCCAGCTGCTCCGAACTCCCCAGCACGTCCTGCAGATACTTCGCACTCCAGTTGGAGACCGTCGAGTCCCCGATATAGGCGAAGGCCATCACCAGACACAGCGGCAGCAGCACCTTGAAGGCGACACCCGACGCGTCCCCCTCACCGCTCCCCCCGCCACTCCCCTCAGCCGCCCCGGCCTCCGCCTCCCCGTCGACATACCAACGGCTCCCCACCAGAGCGACCGGCAGCAACACCGCCACCACCGGCAGATACGACACCCAGAGCGCGAGATGCCAGTGCGCCCCCGCCCACGCCAGCGAGGCCCCCACGATGCCGCCGAGGCTGAACACCGCATGGAAACTCAGCATGATGCTGCGCCCGTACGTCCGCTGCAGACTCACCCCGAGCATGTTCATCGAGGCGTCCAGCGCCCCCACGGCGAGCCCGAAGACGGCCAGGGCGATCCCCAGCGCGGCCAGCCCCTGCCCCGCCCCGACCCCGAGCAGCGCCAGCAGCACCACCGGCTGGGCCCAGCGCAGCACCCGGCTCGGCGGTATCCGCTTCACCAACTGCTCGGTCGTCACGCTCCCGACGCCGGCCAGGATGGGCACGGCGGCGAGAAAGACGGGCAGCAGCGCGTCCGACACCCCGTACCTGTTCTGGATGGCCGGGATCCGGGTCACGAGCAGAGCGAAGGCGACGCCCTGCGCGAAGAAGCTGAACGCCAACGAAGCCCTACCGCGCCGCAGCACATCTGTCATGGCGGCGAGCGTAGGGCCCCGGCGTACTCGTGGGTAGATCCAGCCAAAGATGAATTCTCCTCAGCTTTGCCGAGCACCCCGCAGAGCCGGCTCAGATCAGCAGGTCGGCCAGCTCCCCCATCCGGGAGAAGAGTCGCGTGGCCCCCGTGAGCCTCGCCGCCGGCGTCATCGCGGTGAACCCGTACACGTCCATCCCGGCCGCCACAGCCGCCTGCACCCCCAGCGGACTGTCCTCGACGACCACACACCGCTGCGGCGCCACCCCCATCCGCTCCGCCGCGTACAGGAAGAGATCCGGAGCCGGCTTGCCCTTGCCGACATCCTGCGAACTGAAGATCCGCGCGTCGTCGAACCACCGGTCGAGCCCCGTCGTCCGATGCCCCACCCGAATCCGCTCATGACTCCCGGACGAGGCCACGCAGTACGGCACCCCGTCCGCGGCCAGTTTCGCGAGGACGTCCACGGCCCCCGCCACGGGCTCCAACTCCCGCTCGAAGGCCGCGAACACCCGCCGGTGAAAGACGTCGTCGAACTCCGCCGGCAACCGCTCCCCCGTGCTCTCCTCGACCAGGTCGTGGACCCGATGCATCGCAGAGCCCATGTAGTCCCGGATGGAGTCCTCGTAGGAGGTGGGGTGCCCGAGCTCGGTCAGATAGTCGGCCAGCAGCCGGTTGGAGATCGGCTCGCTGTCCACGAGGACACCGTCGTTGTCGAAGATCACCAAGTCGTAGCGCATGCCTAGACCCTAAACGAGCCCCAAACGCAGAAAACCCCCGCACCTGACGGTGCGGGGGTTTTCTATAATATTTGTTCGGCGGTGTCCTACTCTCCCACAGGGTCCCCCCTGCAGTACCATCGGCGCTGTAAGGCTTAGCTTCCGGGTTCGGAATGTAACCGGGCGTTTCCCTCACGCTATGACCACCGAAACACTATGAAACTGTGAATCTGCCGCACCATACCGTGACCATGGCATGGGGCCGTTCGTGGTTTCAGAACCAACACAGTGGACGCGAGCAACTGAGGACAAGCCCTCGGCCTATTAGTACCAGTCAGCTTCACCCATTACTGGGCTTC